>JANMXI010000323.1:0-41463 GCA_031394735.1 Pseudomonadota bacterium
GTCATCCAACTCCCAATGGAACACCATGAGGACGCCGGTCAGCGCCTGCACCAGCCACAAGGCCGCGTGCGCCAGGCTCACGTAGCGATGGATTTTTCTAAGCGTCACCTTCATGCCGCCAGTTTGCAGCACGGGGCAGCGGCGGCGCCATCGTCGGCCGGTCGAATGTCGTAGCGAGCGGGCCGACCCGCGACCCTGGCGGCCGCATCCTCCGCAGCCATTTCACTCTGGAATTAGGCCTCTAACAGGATCATGATTGGCACCCTAAACGACCACGGGGGGAGAGAGCCGGATCATGTCATTCCAAAGCGTGACGCCTGCGAAATTGCGGGAACTGAACAACCATCACTTCGACTCGACGATCTGGAACGACTTCAAGTTCCGTGACGACGACATCATCATTTCCACCTACGGCAAATCTGGCACCACGTGGACGCAGCAGATGATCGGCCAGATGCTGTTCGGCGGCGACCCGGAACTCAATGTATCGGAGATGTCGCCGTGGCTGGATCTGCGCGTTCCACCCAAAGAGGTGAAGCTGCCGCTAATGGAAGCGCAATCGCATCGCCGGTTCTTGAAAACGCATCTGCCCGTGGATGCGCTGGTGTTCTCGGACCGCGCCAAATACATCTATATCGGTCGCGACGCGCGTGATGTGGTCTGGAGCCTCTACAATCATCACACCAGTGCGAACGCGTTTTGGTACGAGGCGCTCAATGAAACGCCCGGGCGCGTCGGGCCGCCGATTGGACCACCTACCTGTGAGATCCGTCAGTACTGGCTGGAGTGGCTCGAGAAGGACGGTTATCCCTTCTGGTCGTTCTGGGACAACGTCCGCAGCTGGTGGGAAATTCGCTCGCTGCCCAATGTGCTGTTCGTGCATTTTGAAGCGATGAAGCGCGATATGCCGGGGCAGATGCAGCGGATCGCGAAGTTCCTGGATCTGCAGGTCGATCAGACCAAATGGCCTGCGATCGTCGAGTATTGTTCCTTCGATTGGATGAAGCGTAACGCGACCAAAAGCGTGCCGCTGGGCGGCGCGTTCTGGGACGGCGGCGCCGAGACTTTCATCAACAAGGGCTGCAACGGACGCTGGAAGAACACGCTGACGGCGGAAGATTGCGCGGCCTACGAAGCGCGCGCGGTGAAGGAATTGGGAGCGGAGTGCGCGCGTTGGTTGGCGACCGGCGCTACTTGAGGCGCTGAACTCGCGCCGCCGGCACGCCGCCCGGCTCGAAATCTCAACTGCCCACCGGGTCCGGTCTTCGCCAGGCGCGCTCAAAGGGCAAGCGCCACGCATTGGGCGCGATGAGCTGGTGAATGGCATTCGGTCCCCAGGAACCGGGCGCATAGAAGCGCACCGGCGGCGGCGACTCGAGCAAAGTACTGGACACTTCCCATAGCCGCTCGATGCCATCGGCGGTGGTGAACAGCGTGTGGTCACCGCGCATGGCATCCAAAATCAACCGTTCGTACGCTTCCAACACATCGCCGATGCGCCCGGTGTCATTCATCGCAAACTGCATGCTGAGCTTGTCGAGTCGCATGCCCGGACCCGGACGCTTGCCGTAGAAGGACAGTGACATTTTCGCGGCATCCGCCAAGTCGAAGGTGAGGTGGTCCGGACCTTGTTCGCTGATGCCCGATCCGGGTGGAAACATGCTTTTCGGCGGCTCGCGAAATGCGATCGAAATGATTCGCTGACCCTCGGCCATGCGCTTGCCGGTCCGCAGGTAGA
This sequence comes from Pseudomonadota bacterium, assembly GCA_031394735.1. Lineage (GTDB taxonomy): Bacteria > Pseudomonadota > Gammaproteobacteria > Steroidobacterales > Steroidobacteraceae > TMP-86. The sequence goes on from JANMXI010000323.1 coordinate 1,739, forward strand.
ACGGCACGCCGGCCCAGCGCCAATTGTCGATGTGACACTTCAATGCAATGAAGGTCTCGGTATCCGAATCGGGCGCGACCCCCTCTTCGAGTCGGTATCCCGTGTACTGCCCGCGCACGACATCAGCAGGTTTGACCGGCAACATGCTGCGGAAAACCTTGTTCTTTTCTTCGCTGATGGGTTTGGGTTCCAGTGACGTGGGAGCCTCCATCGCCATGAATCCCAGAATCTGAAACAGGTGGGTGACCACCATGTCGCGATAGGCGCCGGTTTGTTCGTAGAATCCGGAACGCTTTCCCAACCCGAGCGTCTCGGGTACGTCGATCTGCACATGGTCGATGAAGTTCCGGTTCCAGATCGGCTCGAACAAGCCATTGGCAAAACGAAACGCCAGAATATTCTGCGCTGCTTCCTTGCCCAGAAAATGATCGATGCGGAAGATGCGCTCCTCGTCGAACACCTCGTGCAGGCTGCTGTTCAACGACACCGCGGTCGCGAGATTCGTGCCGAAAGGCTTTTCCATGATGATTCGCGAGCGCTCCACCAGCTCGGCTTCACCGAGCATGCGCACCGCCGACAAGGCGGCATTCGGCGGCACGCTTAAGTAATGCAGTCGACGGCACTCGACCCCGAAACTGCGCTCCGCCTCGAGCACCGTTGCCTTGAGCGCACTTGCACCAGCCGTCAACGGAACATACTGAAGACAGTTTGCAAACGCGGCCCATTCGGCTTCCGCCACTTTGCGGGTGAAGAACTCGTTGAGCGCTTCGCGAGCGAAACGTCGAAAGCCCTCGCTGTCCATATCGTCCAGGGACACGCCGATGATGCGGCACTGGGGGATGAAGCCGGCGCTCGCCAGATGAAACAGTCCGGGGAGGAGCTTGCGTCGCGACAAATCGCCGGTGGCGCCGACCAGAACCACGACTTGAGGATGTTGAGGGCCCACACCCGGCGGTATCTTTGCCACGATTCACATCTCCTTGGTGGTTCGTCGCAGTGTAGCAGCCGCGGAACGAGTTGCCGTGCGTTCCAACCTTCCCTATATTGAGTAACTCAGTATAGAAGGATCACTCGTTGAAACAGGACGTCCATCAAGCCGTTCGCGACGCCTGTCTGTGGTTGCCGGAGACCGAGGAATTCCTGTCCCACGGCTCACCGAATTTTCGCGTGCGTGGCCGACAAAATCTGAGGTGCCAGGCCTTGCGCGCGTTTGCGGCTGCACTGCTGGTTATAAGCCCGCTATGGGCTCAAAGCACCGACGTACTCCTCGAACCCAACGTCGCCGTGCCCATGCGCGACGGCATTGTATTGAGCGCCGTCGTGATGCGCCCGACGGTTGGCGCGCCCTTCCCCGTTTTGATCTACCGCACGCCTTACGGCAAGGACGCGGCGCGGGCTGAATACACGACCTTCGAAAGGGCCGTCGCGCGCGGCTATGCGGTGGTCATTCAAGATGTGCGTGGCCGCTTCGGCTCCGAGGGCGAGTTCAGGCCGTATGAGAACGAGGGCCGAGATGGCTTCGATACCATCGAGTGGGCGGCACGCCAACCCTGGTCGAATGGTTCGATCGGTACCTTCGGGCTGTCCTATCCCGGTGCGGTTCAATGGCTGGCCGCCGTGCAAAAGCCGCCACACCTGAAGGCGATGGTGCCGGCCATGACCTTTTCAAGCGCACAGAATTTCTTCTTTGCCGGCGGTACCTGGGATATGTCCTGGATCGACTGGATATGGCTCAACATCGCCCCGGATATCCGTGCCAAACGGCATCTCGAGGGACCGCAGACACCCGCGGCCGCCGCTGCACTGTGGGGAATCGAAGGGCCGGCGATGCAGCGATTTCTGCCGCTCGCACGCATGCCGCAGTTGCAGGACACCGCGCAGTACTATTACGACTGGCTGGGGCACCCGGCCGAGGATCCTTGGTGGGATTGGGCGGAGCTTCGCAACAAGTACGACCGCAATCACGCCGCGGTGCTGAATTTGTCCGGTTGGTACGACGATAACTACGGTCCGGAAGGTGCGACTACGAATTTCCTCGGCCTGCGCAAGTCCAGGTCCGGTAAAACCACTCGCGACACGGCACTGTTGATCGGGCCCTGGACTCACGGCGTTGAAAGCACACAGAAGACCGAATCCGGAGAACGACAGTTCGTCCCCGTCGCCGCCATCGACTACGACCAGGTCGTGCTGGACTGGATGGATCATTACCTTCGCGGCATCGACAACGACGTGTCAAATGCCAAGCCCGTGCGCTACTTCGTGATGGGTTCGAACCAATGGCGCGACTCGCCAAGCTGGCCGCCCACATCCCGCGCGACCAGCTTGTATCTCACTTCCGACTCACAAGCCAACTCCGGTTTTCTCACGACATCAAAGCCCATCGCGCGAACACGATTCAGCTCATTCGTGTCCGATCCTGGCAATCCGGTGGTGAATGAATACAGCAATTCCGGCGCGCACGATTATCGCAAACTCGCAGACCGTACCGACGTACTGACCTTCGACTCGCCCACTCTAATACGGGAAACGGAAATCACCGGACCCATCCGCGCTCAGATGTTCATCGCATGTGATTGCCGAGATCTGGATCTGTGGGTGCGGGTATTGGACGTAGCACCCGATGGCACGGCGTTCAACCTGATGAGCCCGGGCTTGGATGTGCAACGCGCAAGCTATCGTAATCTCGCGCTTGGACGCCGATGGCTGACGCCCAACAAGATTCATCGGATCGACCTCAACAATTTGATCACCAGCAATACCTTTCTCGCCGGGCATAAGATACGCGTCCAGGTATTCGCCAGCTTCTTTCCAAATTTCTCGCGCAACCTGCAGAACGGGCTATCCGAAGTGCTTTCCGCTGAAACGCAGACGGCGACGATCAAGGTGTACACGGATGCACAGCATGCGTCGCGCGTCGTACTGCCAGTGGTCGGCGCGCCGCTGAAGTAACGGTTCAGGCTTCGACGCTGTGGCGGCGCGAAACACGATGCATTACTTCAAATATTTCGCGTACCAGTCGCGCACGCGTCGCGCCCGGTCCACGATGTAACTCGGACGCGTGAAAATGTGGAATTGCCCGGGATACACCACGAGCTGCGTCGGCACCCCCTGGACGCGCAGCGCCTGATACATCTGCTCACCACCGGCAATCGGCACGTTGAAATCGTTCTGGCCGCCGAGGAACAGCGTCGGCGTCTTGATGCGGTCGGCATGGAAAAACGCGTAGCTCACTTTCAACCACAGGTCCGGGTTGCGCCAGGGTGCGCCGATTTCATTCACGTACTGCAACACATACTGATCATGGCCGAACATCGACAATTGATTGGCACTGCCCGCGCCGCTCACCGCCGCACGAAAGCGCTGGTCGCTGGCGATGGTGCAATCGGTGAGGATGCCGCCGTAACTCCAGCCGCCGATACCAAGGCGTTCGGGATCGGCAATGCCGCGCTTGATGACGTGATCAACCGCAGCGCGCAGATCCTCGACCTCGTGATGACACCAGTCCGCCGCAATGGATTGCTGGAATTGCGAACCGCGACCGCTGCTGCCGCGATAGTTGATGGCCAGCACCACATAGCCCTGTGCTGCCAGAAATTGCCGCTCGAATTGCAACGGATAGCCGTCCAACAGCAGCGAATGTTCATCCTGGCCGTTCGGGCCGCCGTGAATCCACACGATCGTCGGATACTTGCGGCCTTCGACATAGTCCGGCGGCTTGATCATGAGACCGTGCACTGTCACGCCGTCGGTCGACTCAAACGACAGGTCCTCAACGGCACCCAGCGCGATCTCCGCCAACAGCGCGTCATTGTGCGAGGTGAGCTTGCGCACTGTATGACCCTCGAGCGATGCCACCTCGGGACCTGCGCGATCGTAAGCCGTCACCAATGCCACATGCTTGCCGCCCTGCGCCAGCGCCAGTGTCGACAATTGCCCGGCGACCAAGCGCTCCACTTTGCCGCCGGCAACGTCGAGTCGCGCCGGATAGCTGGACTGGTCATCCTCAATGATCGCGAGAAATGATCGGCCGTCCGCGGCCCAGCTGTATTTCTGAATTCCCCGGTCAAGCTGGGCTGCCACGGGTCGAGCCTCGCCACCGCCGACGGGGAGAATGAATAAACGGTTCGCAAGATACGCATTGAGTTTCAGTTCCTGCCCTTCGAAATGGGCCAGACTCTTGCCCTCCGGGCTCCACTCCAACGACTGTGCATTCGGCGCGTAGATTCGTGCCAGCACTTGCGGCGTCGCGCCGGGACGCGCGTCGACGCGCATGAGATCCTGCTTGCCATCGGCATCGGGGCCGGCTCCGTGCGTGCGCACGTAGGCGATGCTGCGACCATCAGGTGACCAGGCCGGAGCATCTTCGACCACGTCCTTGTCGGCGCTCAAGGTTTGCAGGTCCTGGGATGCGATCTCCAGCACTTTCACGCGCTGCCAGGAGCCCGCCTCGACATAGCCGGAAATGTCCTGTTTGAAACGCAGTGCATCGATGACGATGGGCTTCGCCGCTTTGGCCGCAGCACCCGATTCGGCGACGGCAGGCGGATCACCCTGCTCCACCAGAACAATTCGCTTTCCATCCGGTGACCATTCGAAACCGGAAATCTCGCCTCTCACCTGCGTGATCGCCCGCGGCTCACCGCCGCGTCGATCCATCAGCATGATCTGTGTCTTATCGCCACCGGGTGGCGTTGCGAGAAATGCGATCGACCGGCCATCCGGACTGAAGTGCGGCGCGTCCGCATCCTTCAGACCCGTCGTGAGCTGCAGCTGCTGCCGGCCATCCCAACTGACCATCCACAAGGCCGTACGACCTTCGTCGCTGGCGCGGTCGTTGCTGTCCACCACATACACCACCCACGCGCCATCCGGCGACACTTGCACGTCGCGCACGTCGGCAAAACGGTAGTAGTCCTCCGGTTCGATGGCGCGGCCTTTGCCTTGCGCATCGATCGTGCCGGCGGCACAGAGCAGGAATACGAACGCGGAAAAATACGGATGTCGATGACGCATGGAACCATCCTAAGGTAGTGATAAACCGTCCGTAGGATGGCACGAATGCGCGGCGTCGGGAATCAATCGGTAGCGACAGGACGGCGGCGAACATCAGACGTCCGCTCGCTGCATCCTGTGCATGCTGATGCAGGTCGATGAATCCCGGCGCGACGACCAGACCGCGCGCGTCGAGCACTTGCTTGCCGGTAAATCTGATCCGATGTCTTGAACAGCGCGAGCACCACGAATACGGCGTACACCGAATACAGAAAATACGTCACGTACTTGAACAGGCGCTCGACCGACTCATTGCCGAAGGCCGCAACGATGGCGATGCCGACGACCAGCGCCAGCGTTCCGACGATCGGTGGCAAACCAAATACCGCGGCACCGATCGCACCGGCCGCGGCGCCGAACACCGAGAGCATGATCAACACCAGGCAGGCGTAGGTGATGTCGAACAGGAACCACAAGGGACCGAGAAGATTTCGAAAAAAGGCGCCGTACTCGTAGCTGTGCGTGGCCCGCGCGAATACGAACGTGGTGGCGCAGACGATGCTCCAGCACACCATCGCGAGCAGCATGCCGAGCACGCCGCCCCAGGGGCCATTGGGCAGGAAGAATTCCGCCAGTTCACGCCCCGTCGCGTAGCCCCCGCCGATGACGACGGCTTTGAACGCAAAGCCTGGCAGCAAAAAACGTTTGAAGAACGAAGGGCCAGCGCTCAAACGGGCGTGCTCGACACCTGCGCCTCAACCGCCGTCCGTGCCGACACCGCTATTTGTTCCAAGTCCAGTCGCTGCTGGCGGCGCGGCAGCCGCCGCCGGCGGCGCCGGTCCACGCGCGGCCGCGAACGATGCGACCACTCGGCGCGCGCGTCGCTTCGCCATTGCGCAGCGCCTGCACGCCATTGATCCAGACATTGTCGACGCCGGTGGAGAGCTGGTGAGGCTTGTCGTAGGTGGCGTGATCCTGAATGGTGGCGGGATCAAACGTCACCACGTCCGCGAAATAGCCTTTGCGCAGGCGACCGCGATCGGTCAGCGACAAGGTCTCCGCCGGGAATGCGCTCAGGCGGCGGATGGCCTCCTCGGTCGCCACGAGCTTCTCGTCGCGAACGTATTTGGCGAGCACGCGGCTGAAATTTCCGTACGCCCGCGGATGTTCGCTCGACAGCAGGAACACGCCTTCCGGTGCAGGCGCATCCGCATCGGATCCGAAACTGACCCAGGGCAAGGCGACCTGTCGACGGATGTTGTCCTCGTTCATCAGAAAATAGGCGACACCCACGCGAGTGCCGTCTTCGACGACAAGTTGCATCGCAGCTTCTTCCGGGCTGACACCGCGCATCCGAGCCACCTCATCCAAGGTCTTGCCCATCAACGGCTTGAGCGCAGGGTTCTTGAACCCCAGCAGCAAGGCGCCCTTGGGGCCGGCGCGTTGCAGAAGATTTTCCCAGGAGGGCGCTGGGTCGCGCATTTCCTTCGCGACGCGCTCGCGCACCGCCGGGTCCTTGAGACGTTCGGCCCATTTGTCGTAGCCGCCTTCCTGCACCCAGGGCGGCATGGCCGCATCCAGTCCCGTCGCGCCCGCGGTGTACGTGTACATATCCGCCGTGATGCGAATCCCGGCCGCGCGCGCGGTCTCGACTTCCTTGATCACCGCATCGAGCTTGTTCCAATTTGCCTGACCGGCCACCTTGAGATGATAGATCTCCGCAGGCGCGCCCGACTCTCTGGCAATGGTGATCGTCTCCTGCACGGCTTCGACCAGGCGATCGCCTTCGCTGCGCATGTGCGCGATGTACATGCCGCCACAACGTCCCGATTCCTTTGCCAGCGCGATGAGTTCCGGCGTTTTCGCGTAGGTGTTGGGGTTGTAGATCAGCGCGGTGGTGACGCCGAGTGCACCCTGCTCCATCGCCTGACGCACCAGATCGCGCATCTCCTTGAGCTGCGCGTCGTCCGGCTGAACGTTGTTTTCCCCTAGAACGTACTGCCGCACCGTGCCGGCGCCGACGAAGGAGGCGAAGTTCGGGGTCACGCCACGGCGCTGCAAGGTATCCAGATATTCGCCCAGCGTCGTCCAGTTGATATCGTAGTGAACGTCCGCCTGCTGGCGTTCCATGTCCTTTTTCATCGCTGCGTTCAGCGGGCCCATGGACCCTTCGCCCATCACTTCGAGCGTCACGCCCTGGCGCAGGTCGCTCAACGCGCGGCCATCGACGAGCAGGGATTCTTCCGGATGCGCGAGCATATTCACGAAGCCCGGTGCGACGGCCTTGCCGTGTGCATCGACTTCCGTGCGGCCCTTGTCGGGCGCGTGCTTGCCGACATAGACGATGCGATCACCCTGAATCGCGACATCGCCGACAAACGGCTTCGCGCCCGAGCCGTCATAGACGAGCCCGGAGCGGATGACGGTGTCGTAGGGAATCTTGTCTGCCGCCGCAATGCCGGGCAACGCGGCGCTCGCAAGAGCGATGATGCCTAGTGCCCAACTCGCCGAATAGGCGCCCCGAGATCCGTTGATGGGGAGTGTTTTCATCTTAGTAAAGCGACCGGAACGACATCAGGTGGAACAGGAATGCCATCCACAACAATACCACCCCTGACAGGGCCAGCACGCTGGCCCAGAGTCGCGTAATCCATCGCGCCCGTTCCGTCCACGCGACGTAGGCCGACCACAGCAACACCGCGGCGCCGCCGATGTACACGGGGATGCTCAACAGGTGCATCACGAACAGCACCGGGTCGAGGCCGGGACCCAACAGACTCAGGCTCGACAGGCCGCCGATAATCAGCGCAATCCAACCCACCGTCAGTACTGCCAGCGCGGCCGTCGCAACCCGACCGACGAAGCGGCCACGTGCTGCACGACCTTGCAGCGCGAGCTTGACGCCGTAGCAACGACGTACGATCACGGCGACCGGCCATAGCAATGCGGTGAGCAGAATGGCGATGAGAGCCGCCACGGCCGCTGGCTGCAACCAAGCCGCGGAACGCCACCAGGCGGAAGGCTCAAACACCATGAAAGGCGAGACTTCGTCGACGCTGATGCGCTTCACCTTGTCGTCGGCGACCACCGCAGCCAAGCGCCAGCCGCTGTCGTCGTCGACCCACACCCACGGCTTGACCTCGCGATAGTGTCGCGCGGCGCCGTTCAGTCCCTTGAACATGGTGACGTTGATCTTGCCTTCCTTCTCGGCGACCACATGCACGGCGCCGATCAGATTCACGACGCTCATGAACGAGGTCTCGGCGCGGCGCGAATCATCGTAATAGCCGGCCATCGCCTGTGCGTGCGCCTTGGCGGTGGCCGCATCGACGGTTCCCGTTTCGGGGGGAGCGGGGAAGTAGCGGTGTGCAAACTGTTCGAACAATGCCTCGCGTATCGCGCCCGCGGAGCCTTCACGCCCCAGGCTGTTGACCGAGACAAACAGACCGACGTTGTCATCCAGGAACAGATGCAGGTAGCTGTGGAAGAACTGCGTATCGCCGCCGTGGCTGATGACGCGATGGCCGTTGTAGTTCTGTTCGTAGAATCCCAGCATCATGCGGTTCAACGGCGGGATCATGGTCGTCGGTGTCTCGTGCATGATCTTCGCGGTCTCAGCGCTCAAAATGCGCTCACCCTTGTATTCGCCGCCTTGCAGATGCGCGATCATGAAATGCGCCATATCCTCGCCGCTGGAAGCCAGACTGCCGGCAGGTGCAGCCGTGACGATTTCATATTTCTTCGCAGGCCCCGAGCCTTCCGCATAGCCTTCCGACATGTCGGGCACAAGCGCAGCGGGCAAGGGCTGACGGAAACTCGAATGCGTCATGTTCAACGGTTTGAAGATGTGCGCATCGATGTAATCATCGAAGCTCTGACCGGATACATGCTCGACGATGAAGCCGGCCAGCGCGGTGGCATAGTTCGAATACGCAGGCGTCGTTCCCGCCTTGTAAATCCGCACCGGCGTGAATTTTTCCACGTAGGTTTTGAGGGGCACCAGCAACTTCGGATCATCGGCGATGAGCTGCTTGATCTGCTCCTCGAAGCCGGCGGTGTGCGTCATGATGTGACGCAGGGTGATCGGGCCGTCGTCGCGGGCCGGCAGCTTGAAGGGCAGATAGTCGTTCACGTCATGGTCCAGATCGACCTTGCCCTGTTCGACGAGCTGCATGACCGCCGTCCAGGTGAACAGTTTCGAGGTCGAACCGGGACGGAACATCGTGCGCTGCGGATCCACCGGCGTGCGCTTCTCTACATTCGAGTAGCCGTAGCCTTTGGTCAGCAACACTGCACCATTCTTGACCACGGCAACCACAGAGCCTCCGACATCGCCCCGCTCCAGCGCGTACGGCATGAAACCGTCGAGCCAGTTTTCAAGATCCGCGCGCTCGAGCGCGTGTCCGGTGGGAGAGGCAGGAGCCGTTGCCGCAGGTTCAGTAGCGGCGGGCGGCGCCGCGGGAACCGCAGCGGTCGTGGGGGCCGGCGTGGATGCCGCGAGCGAAACGCCCGAAGCAGTACACAACAAAATCAGCGACAAGGAAGCCGTCAGGCGGTGCACAAGATTCATCCCATTCTCCACGTTAGATAGTGAGGAGCCGGGAGCAACCGACTCCGACGCAGGTTTGTATTTGTGGCAGGAAGTTTACATTAAAGAAAACTTTCTACAAATGAGAATATTTCAATCCGCTGGCTGCGCGGAAGTGTCCGAAAGTCAGCCGGGACGGCGGGTTCGCGGTCGCTTGTGCCCTGCAGTCGCTGCAGAAACCGCGCTGATTTCACCGCCCGCAAAGGGCCGACCGAGAACGGCGGCGATCATATGGCTCTCCGGGCCGGTACACACGGCCATCACGCGGCAGGGGCGATCCGATGCGGCAACATAGCCATGGCCCATCGAGCTGTCCAGGTAGATCGAATCGCCGGCACTCAGCCTGACAGGCGCATACACGCTGGTGTGAATGTCTACTTCGCCTTCCAGCACGTAGACGTACTCCTCGCCCGAATGCTGAATCAGCTCACCGAACTCTTCCAGAGTGCGCGCGCGCAGCTCAACGATGATCGGAATCATGTGTTTATTGAGCAAATCCGCCGTCGGATACAGGTGAAAATAGTTCTTCGATTCGATGGCCTTGCCTTCGCCGGCACGGCTGATGCTGCGTCGCCCCTGCATCCCGGAGGCGGCTGGCGCCTCCTCCGTGGATCCAAACAGGCGCGAAAAATCCACCTCGAGGCCTGCGCTGATGCGGGTCAGCTTGTCGTAGGTCAGGGAAACGCGGTCGTTTTCGATCTTGGAAAGGGTGGAGACGGGATAGCCGGTGCGCTCACTGACTTCCTTTAAGGTCCAGCCGCGTTGAATTCTCAAGGATTTCAACATGGCGCCGGGCTTTGCCGGCGACCTTCCTGATGCTTGCCCGGCCGACGCTCGTGTCTTCATCGCAGCACTCTAATCGCCCCAGTCAACAAAATCCACGCGGACAGCGGACATTCTCCCGGACAGAAAATAGTTGCTATTGCAGATAATTGGAAATAGATTAACTGCAGGGAGCATTACTTTTTTGAAAATCTGCGCAACGCTGCCGCCGACACTGCATCGGCGCGGCTTCGCTCACGGGGGTTTTACGATGAAATTCAGCCATTGGGTCATTCCAGCCGCCGCTTTGGGGCTTATTCTGGCGGACGGTTCCGCCTTCGCGCAGTCCGCCAAGCCGGGCCAGCTCGACGAGATCGTCGTTACGGCGACGAAGCGAGAGGAAAAACTGAAGGATGTCGCCATGAGCATCACCGCCCTTAGCGGCGATGACCTGCTGCGGCGGACCGATCGCGGCTTTGCCGACTTTGTAGCCCAGGTTCCGGGTCTTTCCATCCAACCCGGCGACGTCGGTAGCACCCGCGTGATTTTGCGCGGCCAGAACACCGGCGGCGTCGGCGCAACCGTCGCGACCACCATCGACGACATTCCGTTTTTCATGTCGGGCGCGCAGTCCAATGGCGCTTTGTTCAGCGCCGACATCGACACGTTTGACATCCAACGAGTCGAGGTACTGCGCGGACCGCAGGGGACCTTGTACGGCGCGGCGGCAGAAGGCGGACTGATCAAGTACGTCACCAACCCGCCCAATCTCACGAAATTCGAAGCGCAGGTGGTCGGCGGCATCTCGAGCGTGACCCATGGCGGCACCGGCGGCTACGGCAAGATCATGATGAACATGCCGTTGTGGGACGGCAAGGCCGCACTGCGCGTGAATGTGACTAATGACGCAGTGCCGGGCTGGATCGACAACTCGGTGTTGAGGCTGCAGAACGCGAACCACGGCCAGAAGAACAGCTTTCGCGCCTCCCTGCTCGTCGAACCGACCTCTGAGCTGTCGATTCGCGCAACCGCGTTCAACCAAAAAGTATCCGCCCGCGCCGACAATTCACTGAATGTCGTTGGCGCAGCATTGACCCCGCTAGCGCCGCCCGCCAACCAATTTGATCTGGTCAGCGGGCTGAATCTGGCGTCGAACACCTCGCGTATCGTGGCCAAGCAGATGGAGTACTACGCGCTCTCCCTGTCTTACCAGTTTCCGGTGGCAACGTTGTTTTCGTCGACCAGTTATGGCGAGATCACCAACAAGTTCACCTATGGGCTCCAGGATCAAAATCTGGCGCCGGGCTTCACGCTAAGCGACGCTCTCAGCGGTCTCTATGGCGAGGCGACCCTCCTCGTCGACCACCAGACCGATTTCGTCAAGAAGTTCAATCAGGAACTGCGCCTGTCCTCCAATGCCGGCAATACGCTGTTCGACCACGGATTTGACTGGCAATTGGGTGGTTTTTTCACCCGCGAGCTGACGGCACTGATCCAACCCATCGACGTCAGAAGCGCGGCCAACCCCGGCACGATCCTGTCACCGCCGGGCGGTGGGGCGATCATCCCGGGCTACTACAAGGAAACGGCCGTCTTCGCGGACGCCACCTTTCACTTCTCGCCGGCCTTCGACATCGAAACGGGTGCCCGCCACACCAGCACCAAGCAGAATTCTCAGGTGAAGCTATCATGCTGCGTCCTCTTCGGCCCCGACTTTGATTACCCGGTGAAGTACTCCGACGAAAACAGCAACACCTGGTCGGTGGCGCCGCGCTGGCACATCACGGATGACACCCTGTTGTACGCTCGCGTGGCCACCGGCTTTCGTCCCGGCGGACCCAATTTCCCCACGCAACAGCTTCCCAACCCACCGAACTTCCGCTCGGATAGAACACGCAATTACGAACTCGGCTTCCGTACTGCGCTGTTCGACAAGCGACTCACGATCAACCTTGCCGTCTTCGACATTAGATGGAAAGACGTACAGGTCCTGGGACTCGTTCAAACCCCCACCGGTCCGATCGGCATCAATGGCAATTCCGGATCCGCCAAGAACAAGGGGATCGAGTGGACCTTTGATTGGCGGCCGATCGACAATCTGAGCATCGCGTTCCTGGGCGCTTACACCAGTGCGAAGCTCAGCGCCGATGCGCTGGGCATAGGCGGCCTCAACGGCGACAAGCTGCCGTACGTGCCCGATCTCAGCACCACACTGAACGTGGACTACACTTGGCACGCGTTCGGAGAATTCAATGCCTTCGCGGGCGGGTCCTTTACCTACACGGGCTCGCAGTACACGGACTTCTCCCCCCTGGTCGACCCTAACGTTCAGCCTCAGGTAGCCGAGTCGCACGTGAAACTGCCAACCTACAACACATTGAAGATGCAGTTCGGAGTCGATGATGGCCGCTATAGCGCCGAGCTGTTCGTGAACAACCTGACCAACAAGCGCGCCATCACGTCCTATTCCAACCAGGGCGGTCTCAATCAAACGGGTGTGGCATTCGTCCTTCAGCCGCGCACCATCGGCATTCAATTAGGAGCAAAGTTCTGAGCATTCGAGCAACAGCCGTGCGCATGGCGGAGCCCGTGACGCAGTTTCATTCGCCGTTCGTCGTGTTTTTGGGCGATATCGGCGATGAGATTTTTGGCAAGACCGGCCTCGGGCTGGTGCAGTGGCGCCGCGAGGAATGCGTCGGGCAGCTTCGGCTGCCAGGCTGCGGCGTCGACGCGGGCGTTCCGGATATGGATGCCAAACAGGCGTGCGCGGCCGGTGCGCGCACGCTGATCATTGGCTCGGCCGCCGTTGGCGGCGGGATCCCGGAGGCGTGGGTTGCCTCGCTATGCACGGCGGCGGCGGCAGGCCTCGACATCGTCGCGGGCCTGCACATCCGGCTCGCGACACTGCCCGGCTTGGCCGCGGCAGCCGCGAGTTCCGGCGCGCGCTTGATCGATGTGCGCGTGCCGCCGGCCGGACTGCCGGTCGGCACAGGCAAGAAGCGCACGGGCTTGCGATTGCTGACCGTGGGCACCGATTGCGCCTGCGGCAAGAAATACACTGCGCTGCAACTCGACCGCGAATTGCGCGACCGAAAGATACCCAGCGATTTTCGTGCGACCGGCCAGACCGGCATCATGATCGCCGGCCGCGGCATCCCCATGGACGCCGTCGTGGCGGATTTCGTGACCGGCGCGGCCGAGTTGCTCTCGCCGGAAAACACCCCGAATCATTGGGATATCGTCGAAGGTCAGGGCGGCATCCTGCACCCCGGCTATCTGCAAGTAACCATCGGATTGCTGGTCGGCTCGCAGCCGGATGCGTTCGTGGTCTGCCACGACCCGCTGCGCACGACCATCTCCGGCTGGCCGGATTTCAAACTGCCGAGCATTGCCGAGGTCATCGAGCGCACGATTGCGATCGGTCGCCTCACGAATCCCGGCATTCGCTGCGTCGGCATCTCGCTGAACACGTCGAAAATCCCCGCCGGCGAACGCGACAGCCTGCTGCGGCGTTACGCCGCTGACAACAATTTGCCCTGCGTCGACCCCCTGGTCGGCGGCGTCGGTGCAATCGTGGACAGGATGCTCCAAGAATTCCCGGCATGAAGTTCAGCGTGCACGCGGAAATCTGGCCGGTCGCGCGGCCATTTCGCATCACCGGGCGCGAATGGAATTCCTTCGACTCGGTGGTCGTCGAACTGTCACAGGACGGATTCATCGGCCGCGGCGAAGCGCTGGGTGTCTATTATAAAGACGAGTCGCCCGCGAGCATGGTGGCGCAGATCGAGCAGGTCGCAGGCGCCATCAACAAAGGATTCGATCGCACCGCTCTTTCCAAACTGATGCCGCCGGGTGGCGCACGCAATGCATTGGACTGTGCCTTGTGGGATCTGGAAGCAAAATCAACGGGTCGCCGGATCTGGGACCTGACCGGCGTGACGCCGAAAGCACTGACGACGGTATTCACGATCGGCATCGAAGCCACGCCTGAGATCATGGCCGAACAGGCGGCCGCCGCGTCCATCTACCCCCTGCTCAAAGTGAAGCTCGACAGCCACCAGCCGCTCGAACGCATCCGCGCGATTCGGAGCGCCCGGCCCGATGCGCGGATCGTGGTGGATGCGAATCAAGGATGGACGTTTCAACAACTCACCGCGCTCGCGCCTGCGTTCGCGGACCTCGGCATCGAGATGATCGAACAGCCGTTGCCGCGAGGCGAAGACTCGGTTCTGGAAGGTTTCCGCTCACCCGTACCGCTCGGCGCTGACGAGTCCTGCCTGCATCTGGGCGAGTTGGATGCAGCTGCGCGGCGCTATCAAATGATCAACATCAAACTCGACAAGACCGGCGGGCTGACGCATGCGCTCGAGTTGGCGCGCGCAGCACGTAGTCTTGGACTGGGATTGATGGTTGGCAGCATGGCCGGATCATCCCTCGCCATGGCGCCGTCATTTGTCGTCGGCTGCCTTGTCGATCTTGTCGACATCGACGGCGCGTTGCTGCTCAAGCGGGATCGAATTCCCGGATTGACGTACGATCACGGGCGAGTCGAGCCTTTCGGGGCCGAGGTCTGGGGCTGAGCGAAGGCGGCGCGCTACGCACTCTGGGCGATCGTCCGCTGGTGGTTCTTACGGCCATGCAGCCTTTCACCGCGGAGGCTCGCGAGTCGATTGGCCTGAGCGTCGAGGAAACCACGGCCCTGCAAAGGATTTGGGAAAAGCTCAACAAGGACGCGGCGGCGTGGTCGACGCACTCACGGCAGCAGAGCGTGCCAGATTCTTTGCACTATATTCGATTCCAGCGTCCCGACTTGGTCATCCAGGCAATCACCGAGGTCGTGAATTCAGTCCGCGCCGGTGAAAAACCCGCAGATTTCCACACGCCAGCGAGCGAGCAGGCCGAGAACGCAAAATGACGCGCGGCAGCAATCGAACATTCTTAGCAAGTGAGATCCTGCATCACGTCGATGAAAGGGTCTAGACTGCTTTTGACTGGCCTTCTTCGTGCTGCCGCAATTCTTGCGGAGGAGACTCTCGATGAGTAACTCACTCGTTTCAGGTAGTCATCAATCACTGACCGTCGAAATCGTGCGTGTTCCGCTGCTGCAGCCGTTCAGGTGGTTGCGACTAGGATGGCAGGACTTGCGAAAAAGCTGGGGAGCAAGCCTGGGCTACGGCGCGTTGACTGTCGCCGTGGGCTGGACGCTGCTGGTGTTTTGCGCCACGCATCCTTATCTCGTCGCCGCCGCGATTACGGGATTCCTTCTGGTGGGTCCGCTCATGTCCTCCGGTCTGTGCGAAATCTCTCGTCGATTCACGCAAGGCCTGCCCGCGACGTTCGATGACTCGCTCAGCACATTTGTGCGCAATCGTGATTCACTGTTCGAGTTCGGCATCCTATTGGCGGCGTGCGCAGCAGGTTGGTTCCTGATCTCGGCACTGCTGCTGAACTCGGTGTTTTCAATATCAACGCCGGACATGCGTGAAACCCTCTATCGCGGGTTTGTCGACTCGGCAAATCGCTCGCAGATACTGGCCTATGTCGCCATTGGAGGAGCGCTCGCAGCCGCTGTATTTGCCGTGTCGGTCATCGCAATCCCGATGCTGATCGATCGCGGCGCGACGCCAGGGCAGGCCATGCGTGCCAGCCTTCGTGCAACACTCAGCAACCTGCCGGCGATGCTGTTATGGAGCGCGATGATCTTGATCCTGACGGCAGTGGGATACGCCTCCTTGTTGTTGGGATTGTTGTTGATCATTCCTCTGCTGGGTCACGCCACTTGGTATGCGTATAAGGACATGGTTCGGTAGAACTGGGACCTGCTCATTTCCAATGCACCATCGGCAGTCCAGCCACCGGACTTCGGAAGAACGGAATGTTCGTTGAGCGTAATCCACCCAAATAGACTGTCGACAGATCGAGACCTCCGAAGGTCACGCTGGCCATCCAGTTACAGACGCTGCCACCACATTGCAGCATCACCTCGAAGGGAACCGTCTCCCCGGTGGCGAATGCAGCCTCAAAACGCGCGGTCGCTTCTGCGTCACCGTCGTTGAGCAGCTCCAGCAAGTCTCCTTCCGGCGTAATGGCCACCAGACGATCCGCGAAGATCATTGTCGCCCACAGGTTGCCATACGCATCGAAAGCGATGCCATCGATCATTCCCGCGCCCAAACTCGACGGCCCGTAGATCTCCCGATCGTTGAGCGACCCGTCCGGTTGCACGCGAAATCGAGTCACGCGCTTGCCAGTGGTCTCGGCCACATACAGCCACTCCTCGCGTGCATCCAGGCGAACTTCGTTGGCAAAACGAATGCCGTCGGCAACGATCCTAGGACCCTTGTGATCCAGCAAGACGATGCGGCCATCCGCCAGCGTCGAATTGGCCGCATTGCTCCACGGATTGACCTGCGTCGAAATGGTGATCCAGAGCCGGTCACGGCTGTCGCGCAACACGAAATTGACCTTGCCGAGTGGCTGACCGTCGATGCTGTCGAGCAAGACTCGCGTCGCGCCGCTGCGGTCCATGATCTCGAGGCGATCCGTACCGAAGTTTGCGATGAGAATGTCGCCGTTGCGCGCAAAGGCGAGACCGTTGGGCAGCGTGCCGGACAGGAGGCTGGCGGCGGCGGAATGATTCAGATCAAAGTGGGAGTCCACGCTCTGCGCGATGAGCTGCTGCGTGCCGTCGGCAGAGATGCGCATCACGCCGCCGCGTGCATCCGCCGACCACAAAGTGCCGTCGGCCTCCGCCAGGATGCATTCGGGACGTTGCAGATCGAGCCCCACCCGGCCGATGCGCGCCGGATCCACTTGGAAGCCTCGCAACGGATTGGCACTTGCGCGGGATGACACACTCATGTCCGACCGGCGCCGTTCTTCACGAAACGATCCGCAATCCAATCGCAGATGTAGCTGCGCGCCGGTTCGAGATTATCGGCGCTGACATGCTCAACACCCCCTTCACGCTCCGTGAAGATTTTCAATTCGCGCTCGGGGCTGCTGACGGCACCATCATAGCTTTGATGCGCGTACTCCATCGGGATCTGTCGGTCATTGCCGCCATGCGTGATGAGAAACGGCACGGTGATGTTCTGGATGTGCCCGACCAGCGTCACCGTCGGAGCAAACGCCATGAAGCGGTCGATGTCCGGCTGGCCCCACACCCACATGACATGATCCCAATAATGCGGCACCGGCCGGTCGCCTTCGCGTGCCATGCGCCGTCTTTGCAGCTCGCCCCAATTGTGATTGGCACCCCAGGCGACGCAGAGTGCAAAACGCTTTTCATAGGCTGCAGCGCGTGGCGAGTAATACCCGCCCAGCGACCAGCCCATCATGCCGATCCGATCGGCACGTACATCAGCGCGGCCTTCCAGATAATCCACTGCCGCACCGGCCCAGCGTTCGGAATCCGGGATGGCGACCATGCCGCGCAATCGCAGCGCTTCACCGACGCCGGGATGATCGATCATGAGACAGGAGATGCCACGCACTGCCAGCGTCTCTCGCATGGACAGGAAAATCATCTCCTTCACGCTGTCGAGCCCATTGCAGAACACCATGCAGGGGCGTGGCCCTTCACCGCGGCCGCGCACGAACAGGCCGGGATAGCTCTTGCCCTCGTAGGGTATCTCGACGCGCTCGCAGTTGAGCTTGCCGGCCTTGATCGCCCGGCTCATGGTATCGAGCATGGTCTGATACATGACTTTACGCGGCTCGTAGTGCCGGCTCTGCATGCGCTCGGCGGTCATGTAGTACGCCGTCGCCCGACAGAATTTCTCAGCGGCGCTGGCGCCGTGACCGGCCGCTTCGGCTTCTTCGCCCAAGGCGACTAACCGGTCCGCCATGGCCCCCCAGGATTTGAAGAACGCCTCGGTGCCGCTGTCTTCGCCCTGCAAGGCGATGGCGCGCACCTCTTCATTAGCGCGGTCGATCTCGCCCATCACGCCGCCCATCCCCAAGCAGATGTTAACGGACAGATTCCAGACGTAATTCCCCGGGAAAGGCTCGTACATTGAATTTCCTAGACGTCGAAGATGGCGACCGCGCGAGTCCAACCCGCAGATGCGGCGCGGATCTTCACGGGAAAGCAGGCAATGGTGAAGCCGTTGGCAGGCAGCACTTCCAGGTTATGCAACTTTTCCAAATGGCAGTAGCCGATGTCGCGGCCCGCCTTGTGACCTTCCCAGATCAGCTTAGGATTGCCGGTCTGCAGATATTTTTCCTTGGTGTGAACGAACGGCGCATCCCAGCTCCAGCCGTCGGTGCCGGTGAGCCGCACACCGCGCTCGAGCAGATACAGGGTGGCGTCGTACCCCATGCCGCTGCCCGCGCTCACGTAGTCGTCCTGTCCATAGCGCTTGCCGGCGCTGGTGTTGACGACCACGATTTCCAGCGGCGAGAGCGTGTGACCGATGCGCGCTAGCTCCGCTTCGACATCGGCCGCCGTGACGACATAGCCGTCGGCACAATGACGGAAGTCCAGTTTCACGCCCGGTTGGAAACACCACTCCAACGGCACCTCATCGATGGTGATAGCGCGCTCGCCCTTGTTCATCGTGGAGGCGAAATGATACGGCGCGTCCAGATGCGTGCCGTTGTGCGTGATGAGTTCGATCTTCTCGATGGCCCAGGCTTCGCCGTCGGGCAGATCTTCAGGTTTCAAGCCCGGGAAAAACGATGCGAGCTCCGGAATCGACATCTTGTGATCCACGTACTGAATCTTCGGCCGATAGAGCGGCGGATCCGATACGACATCGTTCTCAAGAAAGATGGACAGGTCGACAAATTTCCGCGCCATTCTAGATCTCCGTGCGGTCCGCGCCTTTCAGGCTCAGCATCTTGCGGGCCTCCGCAGGCGTTGCGGGTTCATGACCCATCTCCGCCAGGATGCGCTTGATCTTCTGCACCTGCTGCGCATTGGATACCGCGAGCTGACCGCGCTCGATAAACAGACTGTCTTCCAATCCGACCCGCACATGCCCGCCGAGCAGCGCGGCCTGCGTGAGGAACGGCATCTGATGCCTCCCCGCCGCCAATACCGACCATTGGAAATTCTTCGCTCCGAACAGCCGGTCCGCCGTCTGCTTCATGAAGGTCAGGTTGTCCAGGTCCGCGCCGACGCCACCGAGCACGCCGTACACCATCTGTACGAAGAACGGCGGCTTGACCATGCCGCTGTCGACGAAATGTGCCAGGTTGTACAGATGCCCCAGGTCATAGCATTCATGTTCGAACTTCGTGCCCGCACGCTCAAGTGACTCGATGATGTACGCAATATCGCGAAACGTATTGCGGAAGATGTAGTCATCCGAGTTGGCGACGTAATCGCGCTCCCAGGGATATTTCCAACTCGTGATGCGTTTACCGGCCGCGAAGAAGGCAAAGTTGATCGTCCCCATGTTCAACGAACACATCTCGGGCTTGAAGCGCACTGCCGCTGCGAGCCGGTCCTTCACCGTCATGGTCGCGCTGCCGCCGGTGGTGATGTTGATCACCGCATCGCTACCCTCACGAATCTGCGGCAGGAATTGCGCGTACACCGCCGGGTCGCCGGTGGGTGAGCCATCGGCCGGGTTGCGCGCGTGCAGGTGAATGATCGCAGCGCCCGCCTCTGCCGCCGCCAGCGAACTCGCGGTGATTTCCGCCGGTGTCACCGGCAGCGCGTCGGACATGGTCGGCGTGTGGACCGAACCCGTCACCGCGCAACTGATGATCACCTTGCTCATGAAGCCAACCCCTGTTCGTCATGGATCATTTTTTTCAGAATCCTGCGCGCTCGCACGGCACCCGCATCACCGGCGAGAATCACCGGCTCCAGGTCCCAGAAATCCTCACCGTCCATGGCATCGTTCTGCGCCACGATCATCGGCTTGTCCTGATGCTCGAACGCATAACGCAACCCCTGGTCCAGAGCCGCATGCAATGCGGCATCGTCGCGGCGAAAGTCGCGTGAGCTCGACCAGAAGTAATGAGTGGTGGTGTCGGTCTCGGGCGTCATCAGATGCACGCCTGGCGTTGCCTTGCCGACTCGCGGCGGTGACCCGGCGGGCGCGACGCCGACCACGAGTTGCATATTGGCGGGCGGGTCCCAGCGCACATCGAGCCAGCGATCCACGGGCTTGCCACCGGTCTCGTACACCGCATCCAGCGTCGGCGGCAGAATCTCATCATGGGTCAGGCGATTCGAATACACGGTCTTGCCATCCTGTCGCACATCGGTGTCGGCGCGGCGCACGGCCTCGCTGCCGAGCAACCCTTGGTGGAGGAATTCGATATGACCCAGATCCATGATGTTGTCGGTCATGAATTCGTAATTTGACGGCGTGTGCATGTAGCCCTTGTTGATCGCAAAGAGATCCGGATCCAGGCCCAGAAAATCCGGGATCATGGCAGGGTCCCCACGCTCCACCTCTCCCATCCAGATCCACAGCAGCAACTGTTTCTCCACCAGAGGATAAACGCGCGTGACCGCGCGCGGCGGAATGGCGCCGTCGCCGTGCGGGTTATGCACGCAGCGACCATCCAGGCCAAAGCGCAGACCGTGATACGCACACTCGATGACATCGCCGTCCCGCTTGCCCAGATGCAACGGCGCAAAGCGATGCGGACAGCGGTCACGTAATGCATGGACGGCGCCGTGCGCATCGCGGACCAGCAGGATCTCCTCATTGAGAATCCGCCGATGAAACAAGGCGCCCGCCTCCACTTCATCGCTCCATGCGGCGACGTACCAGGCATTGCGCAAAAACGGCATCAGTAGTCCTCGTGCATGGCGGCAGTCGCCTGCCCGAGCAGCGCACCCGGATTCGCGTTCGGGTTGTGAATGCCGCGCCATTCCTCCATTTCCCAAGTGGCAATCTGATCCGAGCTGTCCTTGACATACTTGACGCGATCGAAACGGCGCGACACGAATTCCTGCAGCGCGTCGTTCACCGAGGAGGCTCGACCCAGCAGCTCGCCCAGCAGCACCGCGTCTTCGATTGCCATGGCAGCACCCTGCGCCAGATGTGGCGTGGTTGCATGCGCGGCGTCTCCGATAATGATCACGCGGCCCTTATACCAGGGAGCCGGCAGCAGCAAGGCCTCCATCGGCTTGTACACCACGCCGCCCGGATCGACGATCTGTTCGCCCAACTCCGCCACGATGCCGGTGTACCCCGTCAGTCGCTGCCGCATCAATTGGGCGAGTTGCTCCGGCGGCATGCGCGGATTGCCAGGCTCGGCCGTCACCACGAACATGTACATCAGATCGGGCTTGATGGGGACCAAACCGACTTTGGTGTTCGGTCCGGAGTGCACCTCGCCCCACTCGAATCGCGGACTGCGTGGCAGGTTGTAGCGCCACACGGACTGGCCCGTGAAATGCGGCGCACCGACATCGCCGAAGACACGGCGACGAGTATCCGAATAAATGCCGTCGCAACCGATCACCAGATCGTACCGCGCCGAACTGGCATCGCTCAGTGTCACGTCGACGCCATCGCCCCGGTCCTGCAGATCGGTGACTTTGGTGGCGAGCTTCACGTTCACGCCTTGTTCGATCGCGGCTTCGCTCAAGATCTTTTGCAAATTCGGTCGCGTGATGCCGTTGTTGGGCGGAAAGCCCGGCGCTGCGCGGCTGGTATTGGGCGCCTGCATCAGAAAATTGTCCGTTGCTCCGAAGATCTTCCATCCCGGGAAGGGAGTGCCGAGTTCCACACATTTCTGCGCCAGCCCCACACGATCCAGCGCCCGCAACGTGTTGTTGGGCTGAATGATGCCCACTCCATACACTTTGAAATTCGGATTGATCTCCACCAGATCCACGTCGATGCCGGCGCGTCGCAACGCCACACCGGCCGTCAATCCGCCCACGCCGCCGCCGACGATCAGCACTTTTTTCACGGCAGCCATCAGGCGTGCCCCTTGGGTGGCGCAACCACCTCGACCGGATCGGTGAGGTAATTGACCTTCCAGGCCGGCGGATTGCGCAGGAAATCCGGCAGGTTGTGCACGAAGTGCGAATACGCAAACAGCGGCTCCGGCCATTGCCGAGGCACCCAACTGTCATCGACATAATCCGAATCCGCGCCATATTCGGCTTCACCACCGGCGGGACAGGGCATGTAATAGAAGAGCGCCGAGTCGATGCGATGTCTTCCGAGACCCAGATGAGAAGGTTCCCAGCCGCGGCGGGCCATGTGATTCGCACCCACCATCAGTTCATCCAGATCTTCGACTGCGAAATTCGCATGATGAAAGCGCAGCTTGCCGTCCATGCCCGGCAACGGAATATTGGCATTGAGAAACAGCAGACTGTGGTGATTGTTCGTGCCGTCGGCACGAAGATACATGCCGAAGCCGGTCTGCTCGTCCGTCAAGCGAAATCCCAGCCGCTCGCACATGAAACGATGACTGGATTGAAAATTCGGCACCGAGAAGACCACGTGCGCCAGCGTCTTGGGGTAGGCGCGTTGCCGCCAGCGACGATGCTGGTTCAGGCGATTGATCTGGCCCGGCGCATTGTTCAGCTCGGGAGCTGAGACCACCGGCTTCTTCGCATACAAGCGCAGGCCCATCGCGATGCCGGTATCGGTGAGAAAATGCACGGTGCCATCGCTGTCGACCCGTAGCTTGCGATCCGCGCCGAGACTCGACGCCAGTCGCTGAAGCGCGCCGGGTGTATCCACGCCCCAGATCACTTCCCGCACGCCGTGCCCGACGATGTCGGATGCCGGCAAGGCCGGGTCGTCGATGTGGCGGAGGATCACATGGGACCCTTCCGGCAGCACAAATCGGCTGCTATTCGCGTCGCCCGGAACCTGCTTGAGCCCGAAGTCGTCGAAGAATCGCGTCGATTCCGCAACGTCGGGAACGCCATAAATCAAAGATTCGATGCCAATAATGGCCATGTCCGGTCCCCCCTTGAACCTGCCGGCTTCTGCGGCCCAAGTTGAACCAAGCCCTTATCGTTGGCAAATCACATCAGAACGTATGAGCTACAAGCTGGACTTGTGCGGCGAGGGGAGCTCCGACTCCAGATCGGCAGCGGCGTCCTTCATCGCCTGCACCATGAACAAGTGAGTGGGGTCCTGTTCATTGCGTTCATGCCAGGTCAGCTGCTCCTGCAAGGTGGGAATGGACATCGGGCATTCCAGGATGGTCAACCCGAGGCCGGGTGCGAGCGCCATGGCAAGGCGGCGCTGTGCTGTGGCCACCATGCGCGTGCCCGGCAGCATGAAGATCTGCGCCGAAAAGCTTGGTGCCCGGACGGCCACATCGATGTCCAGACCCGACGCATCCCAGGCACGTTCGACGATGGTCATCAGCCCGTGGCCAAAGTTGACTGAATTGTGTCGCAGTCGAACATAGTCATCGAGCGTCAGCGTGTTGCCGATGTCGGCGTGTGCCGCATCGAGGACGCACACGAAATCGTCCTGAAACATGGGGATCGAATGGATCTGCGACCCCGCCCGATGCGGACCGTACAAGCGCATGTCATGCGCGGTCATGCAGAAATCAAGATCTCCCATGTCGACGCGATGAAAGCTCTCCTTGGTCAGCATCTCGACCGAGTAGCTGACCAGGGGAGCGGCGGTCGCCAGGCGGCGAAGGAGTCTGGGCAGCAGCACCAGCAATCCGTAATCGGACATGGCAATGCGGTAATTCTTGCGAGCCACCGCCGGATCGAAGCTCGGCCGCGTGTTCAACACCGCTTGGGAGGCCAGAAGCGCCTCGCGCACCGGCGTCACCAGCGAGCGGGCCAGGGGGGTAAGTTCGAGGTGGCGCCCTACCCGCGTCAGCAATTCGTCGTGAAAATGCTCGCGCAGACGGTGGAGCGCACCGCTGGTCGCCTGCTGGGTCACGAACAGTCGCTCGGCCGCTCGCGTGACATTTCCTTCCGCCAGCAGCGCATCCAACGCCCGCAGTAGATTCAGATCGAAACGGTTCAGGTTCATTGCTCACCAAATCTTACTCGTTTCTTTCAGCCACAAGAATCGATTGTGGCTGATACCTGGCGATACGATTTGCGCTTGAGCCCCGGTCGGGTGCCCACTCAGCGCTAACAAGAATTAGTCACTTTGCGATCGGGGAGTTCCGTATGAGCAGATTTCGACGGCATTGCTTTGCTTTTGGGTTCGTCCTTCAAGCAACGGCCGGCGCCTCCGCCATGGCACAAACTGCCACCAATGGCGACGCCAGCGCTACCAATGCGCCGGCCGCGCTCGAAGAAATAGTGGTTACCGCACAGCGCCGCACGGAAGGTGTTCAGCGCGCGGCGCTGGCCATCGACGTGGTGTCGGCAAAGTCCATTGGGATTGCGGGCGCGGCTCGCGCCAGCGACCTGGGTAGCCTGGTCCCCGCCCTGCAGATCAGCGAAAGCGGCAACGCGCAACAATCGCTGTACCTGCGCGGCGTCGGTACTTTCAGCGCCAACTCGTATTCCGATCCGGCCGTGTCCTTCAATATCGACGGCGTGTCGATCGGCCGGCCCAGCTCCATGTCCGGCGTCATGTATGACCTGGATCGGGTCGAGGTGTTGAAAGGCCCGCAAGGCACCTTGTATGGCCGCAACGCCACCGGCGGCGCGATCAACGTCCTGCCTGCCCGGCCCAAACTCGGCGACACCTCAGTCCAGGCAGCGTTGACCGTCGGCAACTACGGTCAGGTCCACCCGGAAGCGGCTGCAAACTTCGCCATTTCCGAAACGTCCGCCGCGCGCGTCGCGCTGACGTACACGCGCCACGACGCGTATCAAAGCGATGGCACCGGTGATGCCCGCAACTACGCCGGCCGCCTGCAATACCTGTTTCAACCCAGCGATGCCTTGAGCATCCGCGTCGCCGGCGACTACGCGCACGACGGTGGACATGGCGCCGCGGGCACCTTGATGGCTTTGCAGAATCCCTTCACCGGCGCGATCACGCCCTCGCCGCTGTCGCGCGATGTTGGCAACCTCGACCCGCGTGTCGGCGCGCTGCTCGGCGGTCAATACAGCTTCATCAGCGGGCGATTCATCAGCCCGGTCACCGGCCCCGGCCGCAGCGACGACAAGTTCTGGGGCGTGATGAGCGAGATCGTGTGGCGCACGCCGATCGGTACGCTCACCGTGCTTCCCGCGCATCGGGATTCGAAACTGAACGATGTGACATCCGCGTTGGGCTTTTCGAGCACGGCCCTCGAACACGATAAGCAGGACAGCATCGAAGCGCGCCTGGCGAGCGATGACGAGGGCTTCCTGCGCTGGTTGGTCGGCGCCTATTATTTCAAGGAAGACATCGACGCCACCTATCAATTCAACCAGCAGGCGCTCGCGCCGGTTCAGGATTTGAACACAGGCACGAAATCCAAGGCCGGCTTCGCGCGAATCACGCTGGCGCCCACGGATTCGTTCCGCATTTCCGGCGGCGTGCGCTACACGGAAGATGAAAAGAGCTTTGATGGCGTCTCGCGGATTCTGATCAGCGCCTGCGGCTTGAGCTCACCGATCCCGGCCTGCCCGAACGCGCCGCTGATCCAGAACGCGACGAGCTTCGAGGCCATGGCCGCTCAGCTGCAGTTGTTTCCGATCTTCCCCAATGCGCTGTATGGGTCGTTGTTGCCGGGTGCGGAGACCAGCGTGTTTCCGCTGATCACGATTCCCATCAATACGCAGCAGAAGTTCACCAAGGTGACCTGGCATGCCGGTTTGGAATACGACGTCGCCAAGGATTCGATGCTGTATGCCAGCGTGGACACGGGCTACCACGCCGGTGGGTTCGCCTTTGCGCAGATCAAACCCACGTACGCGCCGGAGTTCATCAAGGCCTACTCGATCGGCTCCAAGAATCGCTTCCTGAATGAAACGTTGCAGGTGAACGTGGAAGGCTTCTATTGGAAATACACCAACCAGCAGATTCCGCACGGCGGCACGGACCTCAACGGCGCCTACGTGTTCTACACCGACAATGCGGGTTCCTCCGACATCAAAGGCGCCGAACTGTCGATCAAGTATCTGCTCACCCGGCACACCGTCGTCAATCTCGACGTTCAATATCTGAGCGCCGTGTATGACGAATTCAAGTATCAAGTGCCGGCGGGCGGGACCAACGCACCGCCGGTGACCTCCTGCCCTTTCAGTCAGACGGACGCAACGCATTACACGGTGGATTGCGCCGGCAAGACCGCCCTGCAAGCACCGCGCTGGACAGGAAATTTTGGGATTCAGCAGACGTTCGACGTCGGCAACTATGCGTTGATCGGCGATGTGAATTTACACACTCAATCCGAGAGCGTCGTCGGCTTCGAGATGGTCCCCGTCGAAGTGCAGAAGGCCTACACGACGACAAACTTGTCGCTGACGCTCGTGCCTTCCGACGGCAAATGGTCGGCGGTGGCGTTCGTCAACAATATCTCCGACGAACGGCCGTACGGCTCCGCCTACTACAACTCCGTGATGAGCAACATCGGCGCGTCGGTGGGTCCGCCGCGGACGGTGGGCGTTCGGGTGGATTATAGGTTCTAAGCGAGGAACTCCAGAAGCGCCTGGTTGAACTCGGCTGCGTGCGACAGGTTAAAGCCGTGCGGCGCGCCCTTGATGACTTTCAGGACGCTGCCAGCGATGGCCTTGTGCGTGCGTGCCCCACTGACTTCCAGGGGCACGATGCCATCCGAGTCGCCATGAATCACCAGCGTGGGTACTTTGATTTTCGCAAGGTCAGCGCGAAAATCGGTGTAGGAGAAGGCAGCAATACAATCCAGTGTGGCTTTCGGTGAGGCGAAGGCCGCGAGGTCGCGCGCATAAACGCGTTGCGCTTCGCTGACCTGCAACTTGTTGCCCGAACTGAAGAATGCATGGGTGAAGCCGTCCAGGAACGCCATGCGGTCGCCGGTGACCCCGCCCTGAAACTGCTTGATCGTCGCATCGTCCAGTCCGCCCTCGGGGTTATCCGTACTCTTGTACAAGTACGGCGGCACAGCGCCTGCAAACACCGCTTTTGAAACTCTCGCATTGCCGTGGGTCGAGATGTATCTCGCGACCTCGCCGCCGCCCATCGAGAATCCCACCAGCGTGGCGTCCTTCAGATCAAGCTGCGTGATCAGGCTGTGCAGGTCCGCCACGAATGTGTCGTAGTCATAGCCTGACCAAGGTTGCGAGGACGAACCGAAGCCGCGACGGTCATACGCGATCACGCGATAGCCTGCGTTGACGAGCGCCGGCACCTGGGCCTCCCAAGATCGGCCGCTCAGCGGCCAGCCGTGAATCAGCACCACCGGTTTGCCGGTGCCGTAGTCCTCGTAATGCAATTTGATGGGTTGATTGGCTTCGACGCCGACTTTGAGCTTGGGCATGGTGGATTCTCCTCGGGTGATCTTTAACGGCAGAGGAATACCAGATTGAAGCTTGATGCGCGATAGGCCAACAGCGCGTAATCGAATGATTCGCTCTTGAGCGCCGCACGTCGGCATTCAACTGCAACGCCTTGACCAAACGGCCACGTGTCAGCGGAAACGTTTCCCGTCGATCCAATAGTTGCGTTGAATGTCAATTGGCGACTTTCATATTTTTAACGTCGGATCACAACTGCGATATCTACCGCGCTCCCGCCAGTCCAGTAATTTTCGCCATATTTTGTATTTCGCCGATAGCAATTCTTGCGCGATCATGAAATGTTGCGGCCAATTGATTGGGTGACCAATCGCGTCTTTTCGTAGCAACACAATAGGAAGTTTATTCAAATGGCAAAATCAAAAAAGCGCGTAGCCTCCGGGAAGTCAGGCAAGGGTCGCGTCGACGCAGTGGCATTGCTAAAAGCCGACCACCGCGAGGTGAGCGGGTGGTTCAAGGAATTCGAAAGCGCACGCAAGGAATCGCGCAAGCAGGAGCTGGCCTCGAAGATCTGTCACGCCTTGCGTGTCCACACCGAGATCGAGGAAGAAATTTTCTACCCGGCATTCGTCGCAGCCACCAAGGATCAGGACATGAACGACGAGGCGCTGGTCGAGCATGATGGCGCCAAAAATCTCATCGGGAAGATCGAGAAGTCCTCACCCGGCGAGGAACTGTTCGACGCGCAGGTGCATGTGCTGTCCGAGATGATCAAGCATCACGTCAAGGAAGAGGAACAGCCCGGCGGCATGTTTGCCGAAGCGAAGAAATCGAAGATGGATTTGAAAGCGATTGGTGCGGCGATGGCAGAGCGAAAGGCAGAACTTGCTTAACCGCTGATGCACCGCGTTCGGGCGGCGTGGAGGGAGCAGCGAGCTACCACATGCCGCCCAACGCGACAGTAATCGCCTCGCCATTGACACCCCCAGCGGCATCGCTGCACAGAAACGCGATGACCTCTGCGACCTCACGCGGCTCCAGCACGCGCTTCTGCGGATAAATCTCAGCACGCTCGCGCCACACCTGCTCGACGGGGATGCCGCGACGTTCCGCGTCCGCCTTCGCCGACTTTTCGGCCATGGCAGTTCGAACCCAGCCAGGCAGCACGGCGTTGGAGGTCACGCCGAACGGGCCCGCGTCTTGAGCCACTGCGCGCGCAAGGCCGATTACACCGTGCTTGGACGCGGTATAGGCGCTGCCCGATCGTTCTGCCTTTTCGCCTGCGGTCGAACTCGTGAACACGAGCCGCCCGAAACCGCGCTTGCACATGCCGCCCACCGTCAATCGCGCGAGCTCAAATGGCGCATCGAGGTTGATGCGCATGGTCTCGCGCCAAACAGCCGGGTCCTGCTCCCACACCAGCTTCTCGTGCGCCGAGCCGATGCCGTGATTCACGACCAGCAGATCGACCGGTCCCAATCGCCGCTCGGTCTCGGAAACGGCCCGTGCGCATCCCTCAGGCGTGCCGAGGTCAGCGGCTACAAAATCCAGACCGACGGACTTTAATTCCGTTTCGCTGCGTGAGACGAGCATGACGCGCGCTCCTGCGGCCGCCAGGAGCAGTGCCGCTTCGCGACCGATGCCACGGCCGCCGCCGGTTACCAATGCCACTCGTTCTTTCATTTTCTAGCGGTCCTTGACGTATGCGTCGGTAAATTTTGCACGCATATTCTATCCGACTCCAAACGCTTTTCAGCCGAAACGTCGATTCCGAGCCATCGGAGCTAAGCAGATCAGAGCAGCGTCAGACCCACGTCCACGTTGCCACGAGTCGCGTTCGAATACGGGCACACCTCATGCGCCGCCTTGATCAATTTCTCGCCTTCATCACGCGCAACGCCCGGGAGGCTGATGGTAAGATCCGCGGTGATGCCGAAGCCGCCCTCGGAGCGTGGACCGAAACCGATGGTCGCCGTGACGGTGGCATCGGCCGGCACTTTGACGCCGACCTTGGCGGACATCGCTTTCATGGCGCCGAGGAAGCACGCCGAGTAGCCGGCCGCGAACAGCTTCTCAGGGTTGGCGCCGACGCCGCCTGGGCCGCCCATCTCCTTCGGGATCACCAGCTTCACATCGACGGAGCCGTCATCGGAACGGGCGGAACCGTCTCGACCGCCGGTGGCGGTTGCGGTGGTTTTGTAGATTACTTTGACTGGCATGGGGATCTCCTGTTTTGGCTATGGATTGGCCGTAACAGTACTGCGACTCAGGCACATGAGCCAATTGAATGATGTGATGAGTCTGATAGTTCGCGTCTATCGCGAGGTTTTTCCAACGAGTCGTCTAAGACTTGATCAGGGGAGTGAGAAACCGTCCCCGCAATGACAGCAACTCGTCGCGGTGCGCCCGCGCCATGACAGTCGCAACGATTCGATCGCAACGTGCACCGCCAAACTCGAATACATCGCGCTCGGCCAGATCGAAATCCTGCGCCAGGGATTCGCGCAGGAGGCTTTTCGCCCGGAAATGCCGGCTGCGAACCGTCTCCTCCGGAATGCCCAGACTCTCGGCGGTTTCATCCACCGTCATCTCCTCCACTGCGCGCATGACGAAGACCGTCCGGTAGCTGTCGGGCAACTCATCAATCTTGCGCTCGAGCAATGAGCGAACCTGCCTCCGTGCAAGGGCAGTGTCCAGGGGCTCCGAATCGTCGGCGCATATCGACAGGAATTCACTTTGCGAACCCGTGCTAACCATCGGAATCACATTCTGACGGCGCGAGTTTCGCCGCATCCTTGACAGACATTCATTGATCACCAGTTTTGACAGCCAGGTTGACAGGGCCGCGTCGCCACGGAATTGCGCGATGGAACGAAACGCGCGCAGATACGCGTCCTGAAGCGCGTCTTCAGCCTCCGCGTCATCGCGCAATGTCGCGCGTGCCAGCCGGTACAGTCGCCGATTGTGCACACGCATCAACCGTTCAAAGGCCGACCGGTCACCCGCTGCGATGCCATGCAGAATCGACTGATCGTCGTCGCAGGTAACAGCCGAATTCGCCGCTGGAGCATCCATCATTGGATCACGCTTAGCATGCCTTGCATTGTAGGATGAAGGCTGCACCGATAGTTGAATTTCCCGGCGCGCTGCGCACGATAAGTCCAGGAAGCATTCGACTGGATGGTGTGCGAGTCAAACGCATTGCCATTCGCGGTGACGGTGTGTGGAAACAGGTCTTTGTTGATCCACACCACCCGATCGCCGCGCCGAACCACCAGCATGGATGGACTGAATTGCATATTTTCAATTAGAACCGTGTGCACACCGGCGGCAACAGCCGCGCGTATCGTCAATGCGCCGGCTGCGACGACGAGCCCAGCGATGAGGATCCCCGCAGCCGCGCGCCTCATTCACTTGCTGCCTTTGACCAATGTTGCTTGCAACAACTTGGCGTGCTCCAGATGCGCGATAAATGCCGGGCGGACCTTGACCAACAATGCTTTGAGCTCTGCATTCTGGGCACTCGGAATGAGTGTGCTGTCGACTGCATCGATAACACTTTGGTGATACGCCACTTCGTGGTCGACATAGGCGCGATCGAATGCACTCCCCGTCAGCTTCTTCAATGCCATCAGATTATCGTCACCGCCCGCTTTCAAACCCTGGCTGGTTGCATTGCTCTCGGGAGTCACATGCAGCTTCTGAACCAGGTCCGACGCCGACTTGTTGACCGCGCCATGGTCGGTAACCATGAGCTGCGCGAAATCTTTGACGACCTTGGAGTGCGACATTGATTTGGCGAGATTGCCGGCGTCGATGTCGACCTGATTCGCGGTCACGACAATGGCGGCGATCTGTGGGTCGGAAGGACCCGCGCCCTGTGCAAAAGCAGCGCCGGCGAGAATCGAGGAGAAGCCTGCAACAGCGATTTTGATGATTTTCATATGCTTGTTCCTGAAATGGTGAATACGAGGGTCCCGTAAACCATTAGACGTCACGTGTCGGACCGGCGTTCCCGCCTTGGCGTTATATTACGTCATGATATAGTGGCCCCGGAGATCCTCGTGCCCATGATCGCAACACTCCGTACCTCAGCCTGTGAGCTGCTCGGCTGCGAGCATCCGGTGATCCTTGCCGGCATGGGCGGGGTAGCGCGATCCGAACTGGTGGCTGTACGCGATGGCGCTGAGAATGACATCGTGGCGACATTCAGTTCGCCCGCCTGTTCCATGCACGAAGTCAGCGACATTTACATGGGCTACGCCGGCATGGAGGAGGAGGTTGAATTCCTCAGTGAGTTGCTCGTGGCGGAACGTGCCGGCGCGCGTGTACCCCTACAATCCGCGCGCTCGGCTGGGAGCACTGACCTGGCCGCGCTGTTGCGCTCCATGCCACGGATACGCAACGATCGACTCCATGCCGATCTCACCGACATGTTACGGTCGCATGAGAACAACATCGCCCTTGCAAATGAATGTCTTGGATGACATGCCGGCCCCCGTGGCAAACAGCGAGTGGCACCAAGTGCGGGAATGGCGCAAGCGCGTACGCGCAGAACTTCTGCAACGGCGGGTTGCCCTCGGCGCTCGAGCGCATCGAGCGTTGCGCGAGCAAGCATGCGCTCGGCTGCTGGAGGCGGTAGATAGCAAGGCGTACAACGTGCTCGGCTTCTACTGGCCTATTCGCGGGGAATTCGATCTACGAAGCATTGCCCTGCAACATCTCGCGGGGGGCGGTCACGTCGCTCTACCCGTCGTGACGCAACGATCGGCAGCAGTGGAATTCTGGAGATGGCAACCCGGGATGCCCATGCAAGCCGGGATCTGGAATATTCCGATCCCTCAAGATCGAGAGCTGTTGATACCCGATATCGTCATCGCGCCACTGGTCGGGTTCGATTTGTGCGGCTTTCGGCTCGGTTACGGCGGCGGTTACTACGACCGGACGCTCGCAGCGGCGAATCCACGGCCCTTTACCGTTGGCATCGGCTACGAGGACTCCATACTTCTCACCATTCATCCGCAGCCTCACGACATTCCGATGGACATGATTGTGACGGCGAGGTCTATCCGTCGGATAGCGCCGCCAGTAATACAGCCCGCCTCAACCCACTAATAATGGCGCAATAATGGGTTGCGTACGAGTCCACCTATTTCCCCTTGAACTGTGGCCGGCGCTTTTCCTTGATGGCCAGCACCGCCTCGCAGTGATCGGCAGTGACGTTGGAAAGCGCTTCATAAGCAATCGAAGCATCCATCACCGCATTCGCGAGTTGCTTTAGTCCGACGTTCACGGACAATTTGGTCCATTGAATCGCCCGCATCGCGCCGCCGTGCAATTCCTACGCAATCTCATCCACCACACGATCCAGATCGGCAGCCGGCACCGAGTGATTGATAAGCCCAATGCGCTCAGCTTCCGGCGCCAGCAACGTGCGACCCGTCATGAGATATTCTTTGGCTCGTGCCGCGCCGATCAGGTGCGGCCAGATGAACGCGCCGCCGTCACCGGCTGCGAACCCTACCTTCACATGCGGGTCACCAATTTTTGCAGTGTCGGCCGCATAGATCACATCGCATAGCAACGCAATTGTCGCGCCGAGGCCGATGGCATGACCGTTAACCTTGGCGATAAGAACCTTCGGACACTCGAGGATGCTCATGACGATGCGCTTCACGTTTGGAATGCCATTCAAAAAAATCGACGGGTCGTCGATCATGTCCTGAATGTGCTGCAAATCTCCGCCCGCAGAAAATGCGCTGCCGGCGCCCGATAGCACGACAACGTCGGTGTCATCGTCCGCCGCCAGCTCGACAAAGAATCGCGCCAGCTCATCGTGAGCCTCACGATTGATGGCATTCATGAATTCAGGCCGGTTAAACGCTGCTTGCAACAGCCGTCCCTGCCGTTCGAACTTAAATGTCGAATAGCTGGAAAGATTCATCAGCGTCCTCCTTGATACTTCGCGCCCAGCTCGCTCCACGACTTGCGCGGAGCGGCGCCGCATGTCGTGAAAAGATATCTTTTGGCTGACAAACCGCCGTTATATTCCATGACATCTATCTCCACTGTTTTCGACGACGCATGAACCGCACCTCATCGATGATGAGCCTGCAGCCATCTACCAGCAAAGGTAGCGCAAAAGTGCCTTACGACGACGACTTTGCCTTGACCCGAGGCGACAAGAAGTACGAAGAGTCAGCCGCTATTGCGCAACGCCGTCGCCACTGCGTTGATCGACAATTGAATGCCTTCGCGCACGCGCGGGTCGTCCTCGCCGGCGCGGTGCCGCTTGAGCAGCTCGATCTGCAAGAGGTTCAAGGGTTCGACATAAGGCAGGCGCAGCCGGATCGACGTGTCGAGTGCTGGGTTCTTCTCCAACAAGCGAGTCTGCTGCGTGATTGACAGCAATGTGTCGTGAGTGACCTGCCAACAGTCCCGGATGCGAGTGAAAATCCGCTCGGACAACGCACGATCTTCCACCAGCGTGGCGTAGCGTGCGGCGATGCTCATATTGGATTTCGCCAACACCATTTCCAAGTTGTCGAGCGTGGTGCGGAAGAACGGCCATGCGTGCAGCATTTCGCGCAACAGGCCCTGATCTTCGAAGGAGTGCAGCGCCTGCCCTACCCCATACCAGCCCGGCAACATCACGCGCGCCTGCGCCCAGCTGAATACCCAGGGAATCGCGCGCAGGTCTTCGATTCGATCGGACGTGGTACGCGAGGCCGGCCGCGAACCGATCTTGAGCCCGGCAATTTCCAACAGTGGCGTCATCTGCCGGAAGAAGGTTTTGAAGCCTTCCGTTTCATAGACGAGCCCGCGGTAATGTTGAAATGCTGCTTTGGAAATGGACTGCATCGCAACCGCAAAGCGGTTGGTGCCTTCCACTGCGACCGAATCCGTCCCCAGCGATGCCAGCAGCGTCGCGGAGGCGATGGCTTCGAGGCTTGCCATCGCCCCTTCGATGGTGCCGTACTTGGCGGCAATCACCTCACCCTGTTCGGTGATGCGAATCCGGCCTTGCACGGTCCCGGTTGGCTGCGCCCGAATCGCAGAGAAGGACGAACCGCCACCGCGGCCCACCGCACCGCCCCGACCATGAAAAATCTGCATCGGCGTGCCGGCCTTGGCGAACACCTGCGCCAACGCGCGGGTGGCTTGGTGCAGGCTCCACACGGAGGTGAGATACCCGCCGTCTTTGTTGGAATCGGAATAGCCCACCATCACTTCCTGATAACCGAACGCAGGCACGATCGCCTGTGCCTCCGGTGAGGCAAACCAGTCGCACATGACTTGCGGCGAACGTTCCAGATCGCCGATGGTTTCAAATAACGGGACAGCCATGATCGCCGCGCGCGCCGGGGCGTGACCGCGATACAGCCCGGCTTCTTTCAGCAGCACGTACACTTCCAGCAAATCGGAGACGCTTTCCGCTTTAGAGATGTTGTAGGTGGTGATGCACGCCGGACCATACATTTCATGCGCCTTGGCGGCTGCATGCATGATGGCCAGTTCTGTGGTGGTTTCCTCCGCGTACGCCGCATAAGGACTTGCGAGGAGTCGCTCGCTGGCCAGTTCCTTGCGTAACACTGCGAGGCGCTCGGCTTCATTCAGCATCAGGTAATTGTCCGCGACGCCGGCGACTTTCAGCAGATCTGCCACCACACGCTCATGCACATCGGCGTTCTGACGCATATCGAGCGTCGCCAGATGAAACCCAAAAGTTTCCACGGCACGAATCAATCGCCCCAGCGCACCGCCGCTGGACAATAGCCGCGCTGCGCCTTGACTCAGGGAGTGAGCGATGGCCACGAGGTCGGCTCGCAGTTCGTTCGGATGCCCGTAGGCGTCGCCTTTCACAACCGCCGGGCGCGGTGGCTCGCGGCCGATCAGCTTGTGATACGTGGCGGCAAGTCGCGCATAGATGCCCGTGATTGCACGGCGATACGGTTCGTCGATCCGCGCCGAATAATTGTCGCCACTGCGCTCCGCCAGCGCATTGACTTCAGGAGTCGCGGTGGCGAGCTCATTGGAAATCGACAGTTCTTTGCCCAGCGCGTGCAGTTCGTCCAGATAATCGGCCAGCACCGTCACCGCGCCTTCATTCAGCGTCAGATGCAGCGACTCGGCAATCACATTCGGATTGCCGTCACGATCGCCACCGATCCAGGTGCCTAGCCGCAGAAAACTCTTGGGTCGCGCTCCGAGCGCACGTTCCCAGCGCGCGTACAGGGCCGGCAAAGCCGGTAGAAACACATCGCGCAAATAAGCCTGCGCGGTCGCCACTTCATCCGCCACATATAGGCGCTCACGCCGCAGCGGTCGCGTCTGCCACAGCAGCGCAATCTGTCGCAGGATCGACTGTTCGATGACATCGCCATCCGGCGTTTCTTCGCGGCCCAAATCACGTTGACGCATGAGTTCGGCGATGCGGGTGCGGTGGTCGATCATGCTCTTGCGCATGACCTCGGTCGGGTGAGCCGTCAGCACCGGCACGATCAAGGCCTTGTCGAGCAGCGCTGTCGCTTGAGCCGCATCAATTCCCTGCGCGGCCAAGGTCTTCAGTGCCGCGGCGATATCATCGCCGGCCTCGTGCGCCATGCCTTGCCGATCCTCGGCGAGGTTTGCCAGCATCGAAAACAACATGAAGCTGCGGACGAAGGCCAGCGTGTCGTCGAGACTCAGTGCGTCCAGGTCGCGCACCATCGTGAGTGGATCCGCGATACCGCGATGGCGATCAACCGAGGTTGCACGAATCGATTCGATGCGTTGAAACAGCTCCTGGCCGCCGTATTCACGGATGACATCGCCGAGCAGTCTGCCCAAGAAACGGATGTCCGCGTTTTGGGTCAGGGCGGGTTGGGGAGGCGGCTGCGCCACGCTGCTTTTCACTTCTCTGGCTCGTCGTTCATTGCAGTCGAGAGTATGCGGGGCAAAAGCTCTTTAGAAGAAGAAGTCTGGGTGATTTTTGGTGAAATCCGCAGGATTCCGGTCTTGCAACCTCACTGGACGGGAATATAATGACCAGAATTAATGGTCATAAATGAGAATTCCATGAATATACCGGCAGCGGTTTTCAAGGCCGAGTGTTTGAAATTAATGGATGACGTCGCTCGAACCGGAAAGCCCATCATCATTACCAAGCACGGCAAGCCAGTAGCTCAACTCGTACCGATGTCGCCACAGGCGGAATCTTTGTTCGGGTACATGAAGCACACCGTGGTTATTGGCAGCGATATCGTCTCCCCAACGGAGGAGTCCTGGAGCGCCGTTAACGGCGAGGAAGATCATTTGGTTGCGAACGCTTCAAACAAATCCCGCCCGAAACGAGGCAGGTCCAAGAAGTGAGCGCCCTCCTTCTCGACACGCACATCTGGCTATGGTACGCGGACGGCAACACGGAACGGCTCCGACCAACGAGCGTCAAGAAGCTGGATGACGCCAGGCTAAGCGAGGGATTGGTCGTGTCTGCCATTTCAATCTGGGAAGTCGGCATACTCAGCGCGAAGGGTCGAATTCAGCTGTCAGTTCCGTTGCGCGACTGGGTCGACAATGCGCTCAGTGCTCCCGGTATCCGGTTCGCGCCGCTCGACGCAGCAGCCGCTGCCGAAAGCACTCTTTTGCCAGGAGAACTACACGGCGATCCTGCGGATCGCATTTTGATTGCCACCGCTCGAACCCAAAACCTGCCTCTTGCCACGCGTGACGACGACATTCTCAAGTATGGAAAGCTTGGGTTCGTTCGTACGGTTGCTGTTTAGGGGGAAATCCTCGTCCTTCCGCACGATTGACGCCTTCTATCGAATCGATAAAATCAATTCATCACGTCGATTCGGTCATCGCGCTAACGTCTCTCTTCGGGAGTCATTCCATCACCGAAGGAGAGTTCCATGCACAAGAAACTGCCCACTCTATTTGCCGCATGCGCCCTCGCCCTGCTGCCGTCGCTACCGACGTTCGCAGAAAGCGCGCCGGCAGCACCTCGATCCAACCAGTTCTGGTGGCCTGACCAGCTGGATCTTTCGCCGCTGCGGCAGCACGCCGTGGAATCCAATCCGCTGGGCGCCGACTTCGATTACGCCAAAGGGTTCGCCAGTCTCGACCTCAATGCTGTCAAGCAGGACATCAAGCAGGTTCTCGCCCAATCGCAAGACTGGTGGCCGGCCGACTATGGCAACTACGGGCCGTTCTTCATTCGCATGGCCTGGCACGGCGCGGGCACCTATCGCGTGGGTGATGGCCGCGGCGGCGCCGGCGGCGCGCAGCAGCGCTTCGAGCCGCTCAACAGCTGGCCCGACAACGTCAACCTCGACAAGGCGCGTCGGCTCCTCTGGCCTGTGAAACAGAAGTATGGTCAGAAGATTTCCTGGGGCGATTTGATGGTGCTCACCGGCAATGTCGCGCTGGAGTCCATGGGCTTTCAAACCTTTGGCTTTGCCGGCGGGCGCGCCGATGATTGGGAACCGGATCTCGTCTACTGGGGTCCCGAGAAGAAATTTCTCGCCGACGAGCGCTACTCGGGCGATCGCAACTTGCAGAAGCCGCTCGCCGCCGTGCAGATGGGACTTATCTACGTGAATCCGGAAGGCCCCAACGGTAATCCGGATCCGCTCGCGGCCGCGAAGGATATTCGCGAGACCTTCGGGCGCATGGCGATGAACGACGAAGAAACCGTTGCGTTGATCGCCGGCGGCCACACCTTCGGCAAGGCGCACGGTGCGCATGAACCCTCGAAGTGCGTGGGTGCGGAGCCCGCGGCGGCCGGCATCGAGCAGCAGGGAATGGGTTGGCAGAACAAATGCGGCAAGGGCAATGCGGGCGACACCATCACCAGCGGCCTGGAAGGCGCGTGGTCGGTGAACCCGATCGCCTTCACCACCAACTACCTGGACAACCTGTTCACGTTCGACTGGGTCAAGACCAAGAGCCCGGCGGGTGCGATACAGTGGGTCCCGGCCAACGGCAAGGCATCGACGCTGGTGCCGGACGCGCATGATCCGGCCAAGCGCCATGCGCCGATCATGTTCACGACCGACCTCGCGCTGAAGTTCGACCCCGCATATCGGAAGATCGCCAAGCGCTTCCATGATCGGCCCGCAGACTTCAAGCTCGCCTTCGCCAAGGCGTGGTTCAAGCTCACCCACCGCGACATGGGACCCCGCGCGCGCTATCTCGGCGCCGAGGTGCCTCGCGAGAACCTGATCTGGCAGGATCCGGTGCCCGCGGTCGATCACCCGTTGATCGATGCGCAGGACGTGGCCGTGCTGAAGCAGAAGATCCTCGACGCAGGTGTCACAAGTCCGCAGCTCGTGCGCACGGCCTGGAGCTCAGCCGCCACATTCCGCGGCACCGACAAGCGTGGTGGTGCGAATGGCGCACGCATTCGCCTGGCCCCGCAGAAGGACTGGACGGTGAATGATCCGCGCGAGCTCGCGCAGGTGTTGCCGAAGCTCGAAGGCATTCAGAAAGAGTTCAATCGCACGGCCTCGGGCGGCAAAAAGGTGTCGCTTGCCGATCTGATCGTGCTGGGCGGCAATGCGGCGGTGGAGCAGGCAGCGAAGAAAGCAGGCTACGAGGTGCAAGTCCCGTTCACACCTGGACGGACTGACGCCACTCAGGAGCAGACCGATGCCATCTCGTTCGCGGCGCTCGAACCGACGGCCGATGGCTTTCGCAACTACCTCGGCGCCGGACAGAGTCGCTCACCGACTGAACTGTTGGTGGATCGAGCCAACAAGCTCACGCTGACCGTGCCGGAAATGACTGCATTGATCGGCGGATTGCGGTCGCTCGATGCAAACGCGGGGCAGTTACGGACGGGTGTATTGACCGACCGCCCGGGAACGCTCAGCAACGACTTCTTCGTCAATCTGCTCGACATGTCGACGCAGTGGACGAAGTCAGGCACCGAAGGCATCTACGACGGCAAGGACCGTAAGAGCGGCGCCATCAAGTGGACCGCAACGCCGGTCGATCT
Source organism: Pseudomonadota bacterium (assembly GCA_031394735.1). Classification (GTDB taxonomy): domain Bacteria; phylum Pseudomonadota; class Gammaproteobacteria; order Steroidobacterales; family Steroidobacteraceae; genus TMP-86. The sequence continues at coordinate 41,354 of JANMXI010000323.1, forward strand.
GGTGTTCGGTTCGAACTCTGAACTGCGCGCTGTCGCCGAGGTCTATGCCTCGTCCGATGGACAGGAGCGGTTTGTGCGCGACTTCGTCAAAGCCTGGAACAAGGTGATGA
>JANMXI010000324.1:0-26750 GCA_031394735.1 Pseudomonadota bacterium
CAGACATGCGAGGCCAGCAGGTAGTTCAGGGAGGCGATCTTGCGCCGCCATTCCAATCCGGCACTGACTTTGAGCCACTTGGCATGCTGATTGAACATCGAGTCCACGATGTGAATGAAGGCCTCGTAGCAATTGAACAGGCCATGTCGGCCGGTGAGCAGGTAGCCCTCGAGCCAGCCTTCACATTGATGTTCACTCAGCATCTCCATGACCCGGCCCTGCAACGCGAGTGATTCATCGCCGGGAACAGTGATGGCCTCCCATTGACGATCCGTCACCTCGAACACCGACTCTAACCCGTTGGACGCTGTTTCATCGGGACCGAAGATCCGAAAGTTTCCGGGCTTCGCATTCAGCTTCACCACGTCGCGCAGAAAGACGCCCAAAATGTGCGTATCACCTCGACCCTGAATGCCTGGATGCGGGACCTGCAGCGCATAGTCACGAAAATCCGGCATGCGCAGATCGCGCAACAGAAGCCCACCGTTCGCATGCGGATTCGCGCCCATGCGCCGCTCACCCAACGGCGCCAGCGCAGCCAGATCAGGAATCAACCGCCCCGCATCGTCGAACAAACTCTGCGGCTCATAGCTGCGCAGCCAGCTCTCCAGCAGCGGCAGATGCGCCGGTGTTTTGGACGGATCAGAAATCGGCACCTGATGCGAGCGGAACGTGCCCGTATTGGCGCGACCATCCACCGTTGCAGGTCCGGTCCAGCCCTTGGGCGAACGCAGCACGATCAACGGCCAGCGACAGCGCGCCGTCTCGCCGGCGTTGCGCGCGCGATCCTGAATGCCGCGTATTTTTTCCACGACCGTATCCAGCGTGCGGGCCATCAACGGATGCATGAGATCCGGTTCGTCGCCTTCGACGAAATGCGGCTCCCAGCCATAGCCGCGGAACAGGGCTTCCAAATCCTCGTGCGGAATGCGCGCCAGCACGGTCGGGTTGGCGATCTTGTAGCCATTCAAATGCAGGATGGGCAGCACCGCGCCGTCGGTCACCGGGTTCAAGAATTTGTTGGAATGCCAGGCGGTGGCCAGCGGCCCGGTCTCGGCCTCGCCATCGCCAACGATGCAGGCGACGATGAGTTGCGGATTATCGAACACCGCGCCGAATGCGTGACTGAGCGAATACCCCAACTCCCCGCCTTCGTGAATCGAGCCCGGGCACTCCGGTGACACATGACTCGGAATGCCACCAGGCGCGGAAAACTGCCGGCATAGATTCTTCAGGCCCGCCTCGTCCTGCGACACGGCCGGATAGATCTCGCTGTAGGTGCCCTCCAGATACGTATTGCTCAGCAGTGCGGGTCCGCCGTGCCCGGGGCCGGACATGTAAATCATGTCCAGGTCGTACTCGCGGATGATTCGGTTCAGATGAACATAAATAAAATTCTGGCCCGGTGTCGTGCCCCAGTGGCCCAGCAGCGTGGGCTTGATGTGCTCCAACGCCAACGGCCTTTTCAACAACGGGTTGTCGCGCAGATAGATTTGCGCAACCGACAGATAATTGGCCGCACGCCAGTAGGCGTGCATACGGCGAAGCAGGTCAGCATCGATCATCAGGAAGCATCTCCGTTCAGGACTCCTCGCATCGATCGGGCAATCATCAATTCTTCATCGGTGCGGATTACGCGCACGCGTACATCCGACTCTTCCGGCGAGATGATGGGATCGCCGCGCGCGTTGCGCGCAGCGTCCACGCCCACCCCTAAAAATCCGAGGTTGGCGCAGATGCGCTCACGGATGAGCGGCGCGCTTTCGCCGATGCCACCAGTGAACACGAGGACGTCCACACCACCGAGGGCGGCCGCCATCGCCGCAATCCACTTGCGCGCCTGATAGCAGAACATCTCCACGGCATCGGCCGCGCGCTCATCGCGGCTTTCCCGTGTCAGCAATTCGCGCATGTCGGAACTGGTCTCGGAAATGCCGAGCAGTCCCGAATCGTGATTGACCATGCCTTGAAATGCATCGATGCTCATCTGTTCAGTGCGAGCGAGGAAGGCGAGAATGCCCGGATCCAGATCACCGGAACGAGATCCCATGACGAGTCCTGCGGTGGGCGTGAAGGCCATGCTGGTATCGATGCTGCGACCATTCAACATCGCGCACACGCTGGCGCCGCTGCCCAGGTGCGCCAGAATCACGCGGCCGGTGCTCGCCGCAGGCTCACCGATATGTTGCAGTTCTTCCAGCAAATACTGGTAAGACAGGCCATGGAACCCGTAGCGGCGCAGGCCTTGCGCGAAATAGCGGCGCGGAATCGGCAGAATCTGTGCAACACGCGGCAGGTCGCGATGAAAGGCCGTATCGAAGCAGGCTATCTGCGTCACCTGCGGCGCGAGGCGCTGTACCGTTTCGATGATCTGCAGTTCCAGTGGCAGATGATCCGGATCAAACGGCATCATCCTGCGCAGAGTGGCGAGCAATGCGGCGTCGATAAGCTGGGGGTGTTCGGCGTCAAACCCATGCACGACCCGGTGCCCCACTGCTGCTAAATTTGCGGCGGGCACACAGCTCAACAACCACTGAATCAACTGCTCGGCGCTTGTCACTTCCTGCGGCGCATCCACCGGACCGTGCACGCTCAACTGCGCCTCGGCGTGTCCGAAGCGATCGAGCTTGCCCTGCCACAGCGGAACCTTGGGGTCTGCAGCGTCAAAGCACGCAAAGCGAATGCTCGAGGACCCGGCGTTCAGGGTCAACACCAAAGGCCGCGCCACCGTCATATCAGGCTACTTCGCCGCTCATGGCATCCACAGGGTCGCGCTGAGGCTCTCCGGCTTCAGAATCAACACATCGCACTCGAGCCGGTCCAACACCCGCTCGGCGGAGCTGCCGACAATCAGGCTGAACAGGCTGCTGCGCGCGATGGCGCCCATAACTAAAACATCAGTGTGTTGTTGGTGCACGAAGTGCGGCAAGGCCTCGACCGGAGCGCCGTCGATGAGATGGACATCGGTGGCGGCAACGCGGTGTCCGGTGACGAGCGTTCGCAGCGCCTCGCGCTGCAACCTACGTGCTGCTTCGATTCCTGTTACGCCAACAGCTGCGAACTCCGCGCTACCGCCGGCCGTTTGTTCAACGAAGTCCTGCAGAGCACAAAAGCAGTTCACTACGCTGCAATCCGCAGGCAGCCCGGTGGACAGGTACTCCATGGCACCGATGAGTTCGTGGTCAAGCGTCCAGGGCTTGTCGTCCGGATGCCCCGGATCCACCGCCGCCGCCAGACGAACGCCTTTCGCGGGCCACTCGCGCGCCTTCACCAACAGCAGCGGCGCCGGCGAATCGCGGATCAGGTGCCAGTCGGTATATGACAGCAGGGCACGCCGGATGGCGGAATGAAAGTGCGTGTCCTTGACGACGAGATCGGGCTTGAGCTGCTGGATCTTGCGCAAGAGTCCCGCGTGCAGCGGCGTCTGCAAAATGACCTCTGTATCCACGACGATTCCCGCCGCACGCAGCGGTTCGGCCAACGTCTCGAGCACGCCATGATGCGGCAGGATGAGCCGGCTGCGGAACAGATCGCAGGTTTCCGCATCGAAGAAATTCGACGCTGCCACCGCGCGTTCAGAGTCGCAAATGAGGAGTGTCACGCGCGCATGGAATCCGCGCGCCAGCACCGCCGCCTTGGTCACAGCGGGGTGTGTTGTGGCGCCGGGGTCAACGATGGCAAGAATCGATCTCAGTCTGTCCATTTCAGGCACTCCGTTGACCATGATCGCGCAGAATGGTGGCGGTTTGCGATACGTGGTTGCCGCAGCCTCCGACCGGTATGATGTCGTCGCTTCGGACCGTATGAGGACAAACAACGAATGTATCGCACGACTTGCCGTCTTCTGTTCGCCGTGTTGATCGGCGTCACATTGAACTGCCCGCCAACCCTCCACGCAGCGCCGGCGAAGGCGCAGGAATCCCCGGACGCCAACCCTGCAAACCAAGCAGCGGCTCCCGAATTGCCACGCAATCTGTCGGGCGAGAGTCACTCGACGCAAGGGTCGGTCAACGTTGCCGGGCGAGCGTTGCAGTATACGGCGGTGGCCGGCGTGCTGGTGGTTCACGTCAAGGACCCGATGGATGAGGACGTGCCGCCGCATGACGACAAGACACCACCGCCACCGCAACCCCCTGAAGCCAGCATGTCCTATGTCGCCTACTTTGCGGGCGGATCCGGCAAAGGCGATCCGCGCCGGCCGGTCACGTTTTTATTCAATGGCGGACCTGGTTCCTCCACCGTGTGGCTGCATATGGGCGCATTCGGCCCGAAGCGCGTGATCACGGCGGATGATTCCCATACGCCCGCCTCGCCCTACCGACTCGTCGACAACGACTACACCTTGCTGGGGGCCAGCGATTTGGTGTTCATCGATGCGCCGGGCACGGGGTTTGGCCATCTGCGCGGCACCGACAAAGAAAAGGCCTTTTTTGGCGTCGATCAGGATGCCCACGCGTTCGCGAACTTCATCGTTGAGTTCCTGTCGCGATACAACCGCTGGAATTCACCAAAATTTCTGTTCGGAGAGAGCTACGGTTCCACACGCGCCGCGGCGCTGGCCAACATTCTGGAGGACGACAAGTCGATCGACCTGAATGGGATTCTCCTGATCGGACAGATTTTGAATTACGACAACAACGCCGACGGCCCGCAGATCAACCCAGGCGTGGAGTTCCCATATGCATTGGTGCTGCCCTCTTACGCCGCATCCGCGTGGTATCACAAGAAACTTCCCGTACAGGCGCCCGCCCTGGAGCCTCTGCTACGCGACGTGGAAAGCTTCGCACTGAACGAGTATCTGCCCGCCCTGGTGGCCGGATCCACCTTGAGCGCCGAACGTCGCAGCGCGATCGTCGCAAAGCTGCACGAGTACACGGGACTGTCGCCCGACTACATTGAACGCTCAAATTTGCGTATCAACGTCGGACAGTTCGCGCAAAACCTGCGTGGCAGCGATGCGACAGTGGGACGCCTCGACTCACGCTTCAGCGGTCCCGCGATGGACATCTTGAGCAAAGAAGCAGACTACGATCCGCAAGCGGCCTCCATCGCGTCCGCCTATGTCGCCACCTTCAACGAATATGTGCGTAACACCCTCAAATTCGGCGTCGGCAAAACCTACAAGGCTTCGGCCGATGTTGAAAAGAATTGGGATTTCGAGCATCAACCGCCGGGCGCCAGCTCTAAAAACCGCGGTTGGGTCAATGTCATGCCCGATCTGGCGGCAGTGATGAAGCACAACCCGATGTTGAAGATTCAGCTCAACAACGGCTATTACGACCTTGCGACGCCCTATTTTTCCGCCGTCTACGAACTACGCCAATTGCAGATCCCGGCATCGTTGCAGGCCAACATCGAGACACACTTTTACACCTCGGGGCATATGATCTACGCTCACGAACCCGACCTCAAGGCATTGCAAGCGAACGCTGTGGCGTTCATTGAAAAAAACCACGGCGGTCGCCCTTGATATGAACGATTCAATTCAACAGGAGAACAACAATCATGGCTAATGTCACCATTCATCCCAACGTCGATCACGGCGTCAAAGCCGGCAGCAAGGACTTTGCCGGCGGCTCGTTGACTTGCAAGTGCAGCACCGCGCCCGTCACCGTCAGCATCCAATCCAACTGCGCGTTCAATCACGTCTGCGGCTGCACCAAGTGCTGGAAGCCCAGCGGCGCCACTTTCTCGCTCGTCGCCGTCGTCGGACGGGACAAGGTGAGCATCACCGCTAACGAATCCAAATTGAAGATCGTCGACCCGGCGGCACCGATTCAACGTCACGCCTGCACCTCCTGCGGCGCGCACATGCTCGGGCGTATCGAGAACAAAAACCATCCCTTCTACGGATTCGACTTCTTCCATCCTGAATTGTCGAAGGAAACGGGGTGGGAAGCGCCGGGCTTTGCGGCCTTCGTTTCCTCCATCATCGAGGCTGGCACGCCGCCCGCCACCATGGGCGCGGTACGAGCCCGACTCAATGAGCTGGGCCTTACGCCCTACGATTGTCTCTCGCCGGCGTTGATGGATCTGATCGCCACGCATACTGCCAAGGCCAAAGGCACCTTGAAGAGTTAAGGCCAGCCCAAAGGTAAGGCCTTAAGTCGACCGCCGCGTTACTGCTAGGTTCGGCGGCCCCGCCCAGGCGGGGCCGCCGTTGACTTCATACAGCCTCGGATATCGGACCATCGGCAGGACTAGGCGACACGGAACCGCCTTCACCTTCCCATCGAGTCTTCTCCGCCACATCCGCTCCCGCGCGCCGTGCGCCACGCCGACTGCGTGTCCCATATAGCGCTCCTGCGAGCAGACCTGCGACGATCGTCAATCCCAGCGCAACTTTTCGATTCATGAGCACACTCCTGACCGATGACTACACATTAAAACGATGCGAACACGCTCCAGCGATCGGAAAGGTGACTGCGGACCCCCAATTGCGGAAGCGTGCTGCATCGTCGCTGAGCAGAGTGCATCAACCTGCCTGCGACCCGTATAGGTGTATGGTGTAAGCGGATGTCGGACAGTGCGCCGCTGATGATGCGCAGCCCAAGGTGGCGGAGGAATCTGCCTTAAGTCGGCGCGGCGTTTTCACCCACCAGGCGTTCCAGTTCCGGCAGATCCACCGGTTTGGTCAAATGATGATCGATCCCCGCCTCCTGCGCAGCACGCTTATCGTCCTCGCGTCCCCATCCCGTCATCGCGATGAGTCGCATGGTCGCTCCCCAGGGCTGTGCGCGAATGCGTTTGGCCACTTCGTAGCCGTTCATATCACCCATGCCGATATCCAAGACCGCCACATCCGGTTGCAGTCGTTCGCAGATTTCCAATGCCTCGAGCCCGCAATGCGCCACGAACACTTCGTGACCCGACAATTGCAACAACATCGACAGGCTTTCCACGCCGTCGCGATTGTCATCCGCAATCAGAATGCGCCGTGGCGGCGATGCGCGTCGCTGTGCAATCAATCGCGAGTCTTCCTAAAAATATTTATTTATAAATCAATTAATTATGAAACTAATCGAAAGTGATTTATTTCCCAGTGAATTGCGGCGCGCGCTTTTCCAGCATCGCGTCCAGCGCTTCCTGATGATCCTGGGTCTCATGTGCCAGTGCCTGAAAAGCCGCCGACAACTCCAGCACATCGCTCAAACGTTGCTGCTGGCCTTCGCGAATCAATCGTTTCGAGAGCCGCAGCACCTTGGCCGGATTGACCACAATGCGCGCTGCCAGGACTCGTGCCTCCGCCATCAATTGCGTGCCGGGCACGACTTTGGATACCAGCCCCATCGCCAACGCGGCAGCGGCATCGATGGTATCGCCGGTAAAGATCAACTCGGCGGCATTGGACAGGCCGACGGAGCGCGGCAGGATCCACGCGCCGCCATCCCCCGGAACGATGCCGACCTTGATGAAGCTGGAGGCGAACTTGGCCGTGTCGGCGCTGATGCGAATGTCGCACAGGCAGGCCAGGTCCAACCCTAAGCCGATTGCGTGACCGTTGATCGCGGCGATCATCGGCACTTCGCAGTTCCACAACGTCTCGATGATGCGCTGCACGCCGCGGCGGTAGTTGGCGCGCGTGGCATCCGGCGCATCCAGCGGGCCAATGCCGCTACGTGCCTTCATCGCTTTGAGATTGCCGCCGGCCGAAAAAGCCGTGCCTTCACCGGTCAGAATAATGCAGCTTACCGAGTCGTCGTCCTGCGCCTGCTGGATGACCGACACAAAGTCGCGGCAGTCCTGATGCGTGCCGATGGCGTTGCGGGCATCGGGCCGGCTCAGCGTGAGCGTAACGACGCGTCCGTCTTTTTCATAACGCGCAAATGCATCAGTCATCGTGGGATCCTTTTTAGTTACGATGTATGATATTCGAAGAGCGCCGATGTCGTCACCGCGATTGATTGCGTCTCCACCGACACACAGGCAGGCGCGATTCTCATGTCCAGCTTCAGTTTCGACGCAGTCAACCTGCCGCCCGGCGTGACGGAATTCCGCTCCAGCGTGCGCGCGTTTCTGCGCCGCGAGATTGCCGATCTCCCGCCGCACCGCCGCGTCAACCCCTGGGGCGTCTTCGATGCGGAGTTTTCGCGCAAACTGGCGGCGCAAGGCTGGATAGGCATGACCTGGCCGGCTCAATACGGCGGTGGGGAACGCAGCGCCATCGAACGCTACGTGCTGCTGGAAGAATTGCTCGCCGCCGGCGCGCCGGTGGGCGCACATTGGATCGCCGACCGGCAGTCCGGCCCTGCGCTGCTCAAATACGGCACCGAAGAACAGCGCCGCGCCTATCTGCCGGGCATGGCGCGCGGCGAAATCTTCTGTTGCATCGGCATGAGCGAGCCCAACGCCGGCTCAGATCTGGCTTCGGTGCGCACCCGCGCCGAGAAGCTCCCCGACGGGCGCTGGAAAATCAACGGCCAGAAAGTCTGGACCACACAGGCGCACCGTTGTCGGCTGATGATCGCGCTGATCCGCACCGGCGGCTACGACGAGAAGGCCAAGCAGGTGGGCTTGTCGCAATTCCTGCTCGAACTGGACACCCCCGGCATCACCGTTCGGCCCATCGTCGACCTGGTCGGCGAATCGCATTTCTGTGAGGTGTTCTTTCAGGACGCCATCGTGCCGGCGACCAGCATCCTGGGCAATGAAGGCGATGGCTGGAAGCAATGCACCAGCGAGTTGTCGCTGGAGCGCAGCGGTCCGGAACGCTACATGTCGAGCATGGCCGTGTACCTGGAATTCATCAAAGCCGCGGGACCCCGCCCTTCCGAGAGCGTGAGTCAGGCGCTGGGAAAAGTGGCTGCAGAAATCTGGACCTTGAGGCAGATGTCGCTGTCGGTGGCGGGCCAGCTCGCGGCGGGCAAAGATCCTGCCATTGAAGCGGCCATCGTCAAAGATCTCGGCAACAGCTTCGAGCAATCGCTGCCCACGTTGGTGCAAACGCTGACTGACGCGGGGTTGGATCTTTCGCAAGCGGGAGATCTGGCCAGGACGCTGGCGTCGCTGTTGCAGATAGCGCCATCCTTTTCTCTGCGCGGTGGCACGCGCGAAATCCTGCGCGGCATCATCGCGCGCGGCCTGGGGCTACGCTAGATGAGCGAACTTTCCGACCTGTTGGGTGAGTCGGTGCAACGGCTGTTCGGCGATCACGCCGATGCTGCTGCCGCGGCGGTGCGCGAGGGCTGGCAGGCAGCTCTATGGCAACAGACACAGGAACTCGGTCTGAGTCTGACCTTGGTACCCGAGGATCAGGGCGGCGTATCGGGAACCTGGGAAGACGCCTACGCCGTGTTGCAACCCGCAGGCTTCCACCAAATCCCCCTGCCGTTAGCGGAGAGCATGCTCGCCGCGCGACTGTGCAGTGACTCGGGCCTGACGCTGCCGGAGGGCCTCACCACCGTCAGCCCCTATTGCGAGGGCGCCTTACGCGCCGGCGGCTCGGATCTTCTCTTCAGCGGCGTGCTGCGCGCGGTGCCCTGGGGTCGGCACAGCGACGCCGTACTCTGCGTGGTGGACTATCAGGGTGGACTGCAACTGGTCTTATTGCCGCGCGCTGCAGCGCGCATTGACGAAGGCCTCAATCTGGCGCATGAACCGCGCGACACGCTGCACTTCGATGCCTGCCGGCCGTTGAGTCATGCACCTGCGAAGACCCGCGAAGCGCAACAATTGCTCGAGTACTGTGCGCTGCTGCGTCTGCCGCAAATTGTCGGCGCGCTGGAGTCCGCGTTGGCGCGCTCCATTCAATACGCCACCGAACGCAAACAGTTCGGTCGCGCCATCGGCCAATTTCAAGCCGTGCAGCAGCAGCTTGCGTTATTCGGCGCCGACGTCGCCGCCGTGGCCTGTGCCGTCAGAGCCGCCTGCCGCGCGGCGGGCGCCGGCGATGCATCGTTCCAGATCGGTGCGGCCAAGCTGCGTGCCAATCAAGCCATCGGCCTTGCGACCGCCAGTGCCCACCAGGTGCATGCGGCCATCGGTTTCACCTGGGATCATCCGCTGCATCACGCAACCCAACGGTTGTGGTCCTGGCGCAGCGAATGGGGCAATGATCGTTTCTGGAGCGAGCGCCTCGGCGCTGTCGTGGCAGTGCGCGGCGCGGAGAATTTCTGGAGCGATCTGACGGCGCGCGACGACGCGAGTTCAGGCGTGGGTACCGGCGCCCGTGCTTAAACCGCAGCGCCCGCCTCGGGTCGGCTCAGGTCGCGATTGCGCAGGTACGGAAATTCGGCGATCGAGCGCGGCTCGGCGATATAAAACCCTTGCGCGTAGCTGATGCCCAGCCGCGCCAGCTCCTCCAGTACTTCCTTGGATTCGACGCGCTCCGCGATGGTGGCAATGCCCATGGCCTTGCCCACCTGACTGATGGCCTCCACCATGCTGCGATCCACCGGATCGCGGGTCACGTTCTCGATGAACGAGCCATCGATCTTCAGGTAGTCGACCGGGAGCGTCTTCAGGTACATGAACGAGGACAGGCCGCTGCCAAAATCATCCAGCGCAAAATGGCAGCCGCGCGCCTTCAATTCACGCATGAAGTAAACGACGTTGCCGAGATTGGAAATGGCAGCCGTTTCCGTGATCTCGAAACACACCGCCCCGGGCGACAAATCGTAACAGCCGAGTTCGGAAATCAGGAACTCGAGAAAGCGCTCATCATTCAGCGACGTGCCGGACAGATTCACGGCCACGGTGAAGGGCTTCATCCCGGAGTTGTACAGATGCGCGATCTGCTCGAAGGCGCGCCGCACAACCCAGCGGTCGATGGCCGGCATGACGTTGTAGCGTTCCGCCGCTGGGATGAATTCCGCCGGCGTCACCAGCACGCCGTTGTCGTCCCGCAGCCGCAGCATCAACTCGAAGTGCTGGCGCGGATCCGGGTTGGCACCGATCGAGACGATGGGCTGGAAATACAGATCGAAACCGCTTTCATCGCAGGCGCGCGTGAGCTTGGACACCCAATGCATTTCGCGATGCCGTTCGGGTACATCGTTGGGTGTGTAGAGCTGAACGCGGTCGCGGCCCTGATCCTTGGCCGAATAGCAGGCGACGTCCGCCGCACTCATGACGCTCGCCACGGTCGGCGTGTCGCGGGTGATCTCGACGATGCCGATGCTCACGCCCACGGTGAGCACGCCGTCCTGCCACATGAAACGGAAATCGCGGATGGCCTGGCGCAGCGTTTCGGCGATGCGCAGCGCCTGATCCAACGTGCATTGCTCCAATAGAATGCCGAACTCATCGCCGCCCAGACGCGCCAGCGTGTCACCGGCGCGCACGCGTGATTGCAGCACGCCGGTGATCTGCTTGAGCAATTGATCGCCGGCCGGATGGCCGCAGGTGTCGTTGACGAGTTTGAACTGGTCCAGATCCAGGTACAGCAGCGCATGCCGTGACTCTGCATTTTGCCGCACGTTTTCCACGGCGGCATTCAGGCGATGTTCGAATTCGCGCCGATTGATCAACCCGGTGAGCGCATCGTGACTGGCCTGGTAATGCAGCGCGCGATGCAGGCGCCGCTCCTTGCTGACGTCATGGAACACGATGACGGCGCCGATCAGGTGACCGGCGCGGTCGCGGATCGGCGCCGCGGATGTTTGAATGGCGATTTCCTGGCCACGACGATTCACCAGCACTGCATTTTCGGTCAGGCCCTGCACCTGGCCTTCGCGCAGACAACGGGTGATGGGATTTTCGATGGCGGCGTGCGTCGCCTCATGCACCGTGATCAACACCTCGGAGATGTGGTGGCGCTGCGCTACGCGGTTCTCCCAGGCAGTGAGACTCTCGGCCACGGGATTCATATAGTCAATCAATCCGTCCGAATCGGTGGTGATGACAGCATCGCCGATGGACTGCAGCGTCACCTGCGCCCGTTCCTTTTCTTGGAACACCGCCGTCTCGGCCGTCTTGCGTTCAGTGATGTCGACGACGGTACCTTCGAAGCCGATGATGCGGCCCTGCACATCACGCACCGCGCGACTGCTTTCCAAGACGGTGACCATCACGCCGTCGCGACGACGCAGATTGAATTCGGCATTGCGCACTTCGGCAACGCTTTCCAGCCGGCGCACGAAGCTGTCGCGATCGTTCGGGTTCCAATACAGCGAGTCGGCCTCCAGGCTGTAGATTTCTTCGGCCGTGGTATATCCCATCATCTCGACGAAGGCACGATTCACGGCCAGGAATTTGCCATCCAGCGTGGTCTGATACACGCCTTCCATGACGCTTTGAAACAGGCCGCGAAATTTGGATTCACTGTCGCGCAGCGCATCCTCGGAGCGGCGCCGTTCGATGGCGATGCTGGCGAGTTGCGACATGCGCGCGGACAATTCCTGATCGCGTTGCGAAGGCGTACCGGTCTCGCAGCGGTACACGGCGATCGTGCCGACCACGGCGCCGTCGGAGGCCACGATGGGCGATGACCAGCCCGAACGCAGGTTGGCCGTTGCGGCCGCTTCGCGCCGGAATTCCCACATCGCATCGGTGTGAATGTCCGCCACGATCACGCTGCGCGACAAATACACGGCCGCGGCGCAGGAGCCGAAGCGCACGCCCACGGGAGCGGCATCCATGGCCACCACGAATTCGCGCGGCAGGCTCGGTGCGACGCCGTACACCAGACAATTGGCGTCCCGGTCGAGCAGGCTGATGGCGCAGTAACTGTCATCCACGACGCGTTCGATCACTTCCGCGATCGCATCCAGGGCCTCGGTCAACGGCGCGTTGGCGGCGACCTTCTCGAACACGCGACGCTCACCGATGGCGATGGCCTCGAGGCGTTTGCGTTCGGCGATGTAGGTGATGCTGCCGCGGATCAGGCGGCGCGACGAACTTGGCAGGCGGACCAGACGCACTTCGCAGGGCAGCAGCCTGCCGTTGGCATCGCAGTGCATCCACTCGAACACCGGCGCCGCGCCGTCCAGCGCGCTTTGAATATAGCCGCGGACCACGCCAAACGAAGAAGTGCCATCGGCCTGATACGGGGGACTGACCTTGTCGGGACCGGCGGCCAGCAAGGTGGCGCGATCCATGCGGAAAAACCGGCAGGCATTTTCATTCACGTCGGCGAATTTCTGGTGATCGACGTCGAACACCACGATCACTTCGGGCGCATTTTCCACCAACGTGCGGTAGCGGGCTTCGCTTTCGCGCATCGATTGCTCGGCCAAGTGGCGCTCGGTGGTGTCGCGGATGCAGACGATGTAGCCGTCGCGCCGGTTGAGCTTGGCCTTGCTGACGGCGATTTCCGCTGCGAAGCGTTCGCCACCTTTGGCACTGCCCCAGATCTGGTGCGCGGCCAGGTCGATGTGCGTGTCATCGACCTGCGCGGCCAGGGTTTCCAAAAAATTGCGCACGCCGCCGCGCGTGACGATCTCGGGTAACAGGAATTCCAAGGTCCGGCCGCGCACTTCACTTTGGGAGAAGCCAAAGATGCGCTCGCCGGTCGGGTTGAACGTTTCGATATGGCCGGCCTCATCGACCGTGATGATCGCGTCCTTGACGTTGTCGAGGATGGCCTGCAAGTGCGAGGAGTTTTCTTCGCGGATTTCCCGCGTCAGCGCCTGCGCCTCCTCGGACATGAGCTGCATGGAGCGCACGATGCCGCGCCGCTCGTCTTCGATGCGATCGTAATGCAGGCTGACGGTACGCAGCAGGCTGTCGAGATCCATCTCGCCGCCGCGTCGCCGTGACTCCCGAATCTGTCGTTCCAGCAGCCGGTTCAGGCCGTCGCCGGATGCACCGGTATCGAGCCGAACGGCCGCCGACTTTTCGCCTGACAAGCCCGTGATCTCCCGCAGTTCAATCGGCGCTGGACGACCATGTCCACAACCTTGAGACAGTCATTGTCATTTTGCAGTGACAGTTACGGTGTGATCAGCGTCTCGAATCACCCAATAAACGGTTAAATGGACGCGGGATTTGACTAATGCAGCCGGGACGCATGCCGAGTTGGCGGCGGCGTGCTGCAGCGCACATTTCTAAGCTGCAGCGGACGCGCCGCCATCAACGAAACGAGACCGCCACCTAGCCTTCTGCGGTACTGCGCTCCGACCGGCGGCGCTCGTTCTCGCGCAGGTTGCGCTTGCGCAGCCGGATTGAGGTCGGCGTGACTTCGATGAGTTCATCGTCGTCGATGAATTCCATCGCCTGTTCCAGCGAAAACCGGATCGGCGGCGTGAGCAGAATGTTCTCGTCCTTGCCGGCGGCGCGCATGTTGGTGAGTTTCTTGCCCTTGAGCGGGTTCACCACCAGATCGTTGTCGCGGCTGTGCAGGCCGATGATCATGCCCTCGTAGACTTCTTCGCCGGGCCCGATGCACAAGCGGCCGCGCTCTTGCAGCGCGAACAACGCGTACGCCAGCGCCATGCCCTGACCGTTGGCAATCAGCACACCTTGCGGCCGCTGTCCGAGCTCACGCTGCAATTGCGGCGCGTAGTGATCGAAGACGTGATGCAGCAGGCCGGTGCCGCGCGTCATGGTGCGAAACTCGGTCTGAAAGCCGATGAGACCGCGCGAGGGAACCATGTAGTCCAAGCGCACGCGTCCGCGTCCGTCGGCCTGCATGTCCTTGAGGTCCGCGCCGCGACTGCCCAGCGCCGACATGACATCGCCCTGCGCGGTCGCATCGATGTCCACGGTAACTTGCTCATACGGCTCATGCGGCTGTCCGTTGATCTGCTTGATGACCACGCGCGGTCGCGACACGGCCATTTCGTAGCCTTCGCGGCGCATGTTTTCCAGCAGCACGCCCAGATGCAATTCGCCGCGGCCGAAGACCACGAACTTGTCCGGGTCCTGTGTCGGCTCGACGCGCAACGCGACGTTGTGAATCTGCTCGCGCTCGAGGCGCTCGCGGATCTGCCGGCTGGTGACGAACTTGCCGTCGCGTCCCAGAAACGGCGAGGTGTTGACCTCGAACGTCATGCTGATCGTGGGTTCGTCCACCGTCAGGCTGGGCAGCGCCTCGACATGGACCGGGTCGCACAACGTGTCGGACACTTTGGGCTCGGCGATGCCGGCGAAGGCAACGATGTCACCGGCGGTAGCCTTCTCGACCTCGACGCGGGTCAGGCCATGGAAGCCCAGGATCTGCGTGATGCGCTCGGTGCGAGTCTTGCCTTCGCGATTGACCACGGTCACGTTCTGACCGCGCGTAATGGTGCCGCGCTTGATGCGGCCGATGCCGATGGCGCCGACATAGCTCGAGTAATCGAGCAAGGTCACCTGCAATTGCAAAGGACCCTCCTCGTCCACGTCCGGCGGCGGACAATGGTCGATGATGGTCTTGAACAGCGGCTGCATGTCGCCGTCGCGCACGGTGGACTCGAGGCCGGCAAAGCCGCGCAGCGCCGAAGCGTACACGACCGGGAAATCCAATTGCTCATCGGTGGCGCCGAGACGATCGAACAGATCGAAGGTCTGATCCAGCACCCAACCCGGGCGGGCCTCGTCGCGATCGACTTTGTTGATCACGACGATGGGCTTCAGACCGTGCTTGAAGGCCTTCTGCGTGACGAAGCGGGTTTGCGGCATGGGGCCGTCCACCGCGTCGACCAGCAGCAGCACGCAGTCCACCATGGCGAGCACCCGCTCCACTTCGCCGCCGAAATCGGCGTGGCCCGGCGTGTCGACGATGTTGATCCGGAAGTCACCCCAGGTGATGGCGGTGTTCTTGGCCAGAATGGTGATGCCACGCTCGCGCTCCAGGACGTTGGAGTCCATGACGCGCTCCTGCAGATCTTTACGCGCATCCAAGGTGCCGGATTGGCGCAGCAGCTGGTCGACGAGCGTGGTCTTGCCATGATCGACGTGCGCGATGATGGCAATGTTGCGAAGCTTTTGAGTCACGGTAAGGCCTATGGCAAACCGCGCATTATAGAGGGTTGGCGACCTTATTGCTTGTGGTTCGCCGCGGCAGATGCGGCCGCAGTGGCCGCGGTCGTGGCTGCGCTCTTCGAGGTCGCCTTAGGTCCGGGTGCGCCCGCAATGATCGGAATGGAGTAGGTGCGCACGTCGGCAGTGTCGGCATTCTTGAACGTCGCCACCACGGTCAGGAAATACACGCCTTCCGCCGCCGGCGTCACCGTGGCGGACTTGCGATACACGTTGAAGCGGCTGACGTCGGCAAAGTTCTGCGATTCGTCGCCTGCGGTGATGGCCAATCCGTCCGAGCCGGTCAAGTCGAGAATCAACGTCGGCACATCGACCGTGGGCAGCAGCGCCATGTCGATATTCAGCGGCACGCCTGCCAGCGGACGCGAGTGAATGTCGAATTTCAATTCGCCCACCGCAGCACTGCGTGACGGGCTCGCCGCCGACACCATGCCGGCAGTCTGCTCGTCGCGCGTCGGGCCCGGTTTGGCGGTTTGCGCGGATTTGGGTTTGTGAAGGGTGGCCGTGGAGGACGCGGCCGAGCCGCCCGAATCGCCATTGCAGGCAACCAGCGTCAGCAGGACAACGGGCAGCAGAACTCTGAGGTTCTTCATCGACGTATCATCGCCTGCTGCGCCCCCCGGCGACAAGCGTCACGCATCACGCATCCCTCATAATTCAAGCGCCGGTTGCCGAACCGCGGTGAGTTGCTCATCCAGGGAGCGATAGTGCTGCTCCCAGTAACGGCTCTCCGCAAACCAGGGAAACGCCTTGGGAAACGCCGGATCGTGCCAGCGCTGCGCCAGCCACGCCGAGTAGTGAATCATTCGCAATGCGCGCAACGGCTCGATCAACGCCAGTTCGCTGCGATCGAAGGCGGTGAACTGCTCGTAGCCGGCGAGAATGTCGGTCAGCTCCGTGCGCATCTCCTGCAGGCCGCCCGACAGCAGCATCCACAGATCCTGGATCGCCGGGCCGGTCTTGCAATCATCCAGGTCCACGAAATGCGGGCCCGCATCGGTCCACAGCACGTTGCCGCGATGGCAATCGCCGTGAATGCGCAAGGTGGACGCGCCGCCCCACTCCGCGGCGCGCCACTCCACTTCGGTGAGCAGTTCTTCCGTCACCTGCTCGTATTTGTCGGCCAGGTAGTCGGGCATCCAATCCCCCTCGAGGACCGTGTCGCGCGCATCACGACCCAACTCCTGCACGCTCATGCGCGCGCGCACCGCGAAACGCGACGCGCGGCCGACGGCATGCATGCGGCCGACAAATCGTCCGAGCCATTCGCGGTCATGGCTGTTGCCCAACTCCGGCCAGCGTCCGCCGCGACGTTCGAAGACTGCGAAGCGATACTCATCGAACACATTCAACGTCGCGCCGGCGTATGCGATCGGCGGCACCACCGGAATCTCCTGCGCAGCCAGTTCCAGCGCGAAACTGTGTTCCTCGATGATGCCCGCATCGCTCCAGCGGCCCGGGCGATAGAACTTGCACACCAGCGGCGGGCCCTCATCCATGCCCACCTGGTAAACGCGATTTTCATAGCTGTTGAGAGCCAGCACCCGCCCATCGGGCATCAGGCCGACCGTTTCCAATGCGGCGATGACGGCATCGGGGGATAAACGGTCATACGGCGCATCCTGGCTCATCGAGCCAATATACGGGGTTGCCCAGGTGCCTGGGGCCGCAACGCGATCTGTGTCACGAACGCCGGACCCGGGCGCAACGGCAGCGTACCGATTCGCTATGATTGACCGATTCGACGAGCGGAGCATGGCATGGCAAAAGGGACGATTCTGGTGACCGGTGGCGCAGGCTATATCGGCAGTCACGTGGTCAAGCAACTGGGTGCAGCCGGCGAACGCGTCGTGGTGCTCGACAACCTGAGCCGCGGTTACCGCCAGGCCGTCACCAGCGGTGAGCTCATCGTCGGTGAAGTCGGCGACCAGCCCCTGGTTGCGAAGATCATCGCCGACCACAAGGTCGAAACGGTGATGCACTTCGCCGCCTACACGATCGTTCCTGAATCGGTGAGCGAGCCGCTCAAATACTACGGCAACAACACCTGCTCCACCCGCGCCTTGCTGCAAGTGTGCGCCGAGCAACGCGTCAAACATGTCGTGTTCTCGTCAACGGCCGCGGTGTACGGCATTCCCGCCGGCGGCGTCGCCAGCGAAGAATCACCGACGCAGCCCATCAACCCCTACGGCACGTCCAAGCTCATGAGTGAATGGATGCTGCGCGACCTGGCCCTGGCGAGCGGCCTGCGCTACGTGGCGCTGCGCTATTTCAACGTCGCGGGATCCGACCCTACCGCCCAGATCGGCCAGGCTACCAAGGGCGCCACGCTGCTCACCAAAGTCGCCTGCGAACATGTGGTGGGCAAGCGCAGTCACGTGTCGGTGTTCGGCAGCGACTACGCCACGCCCGACGGCACCGGCGTGCGCGATTACATTCACATCGAGGACCTCGCCTCGGCGCATCTCAAGGCGCTGGATTATCTGCGCGATGCCGGTAAGAGCGTCACCTTGAATTGCGGCTATGGCCACGGCTACAGCGTGCGCGAAGTGCTGCGCATGGTGGAGAAAGTCGCGGCGCAACCGCTGCAAATTCGCGAAGAGCCGCGCCGCGCCGGCGATCCGCCCTCTCTCGTCGCCATGGCCGACCGGGTCAAGAGCGAACTGGGCTGGAAGCCGCGCTACGATGACCTGCAGGCCATCGTTACCAGCGCGTTACAGTGGGAACGCAAGCTCGCCCGCAATCCCTGGTAGTCCGCGAGGCCGTCAATGCAAGACGGCCCTGCGATGATTAACTTCTCGGTATAAGCAGGCCACTGCCAGGTAGGCGCTGGTAGAATGCGGCGATGCGCTTTCCCCGCCCCAAATCCCTGAGCGGTCTCATGCTGATCGGCTTCACGATCGTGGCAGCGCCCCTGCTGTTCGCCATCGTCAATGCCGCTGTGCAGATGAATCGGCTCTCCAACCGCAGTGAGCAGCTGGTGGTGCACGGCGTACGCGCCACCCGCAGCAATCAGCTGCTGTTCGAGGAGATCGCCTCGCTCGAACGCACCGCCCGGCTGTACCAGATCATCGGCAACGCCGACTCCATCGAGCTGTACGTCAAGAACCACAACCGGCTGCTCGCCACAGCGAGCGACCTGCAGCGCCTGACACTGGACACCGAGTCGCGCAAGGACCTGAACGCGCTGCAGACGCAAAGCGTCGAACTACTGGATGAGTTGAAATCGGCGCGGCCCAATTCCGCACAAATGGCACGCATGGTCAACGCCTTCCCGCAGCTCTCGGAGCTCGCCTCCAAGGTCTCCAACCGCATCAGCGTGCAGATCGACAGCGAGCTGGCGCGCCTGCAGCTCGCCACCCAAACCGCGCAGCAGAACCTGTTCTGGCAGACCTTGCTGCTGATCCCCATGACCCTGGCGGCGGTGGGCATCTTCACCTACCTGTTCGGCCGTCCCATCCGTGCCATCGACCGTTCCATCAGCGAGCTGGGCCGCGGCACCTTCTCGCGCCCCATTGCCATCCGCGGGCCGGCGGATCTGGAGCGCCTGGCCGCCCAGTTGGAGTGGCTGCGCGTACGCCTGTTGGACCTGGCACAGGAAAAGAATCGGTTTTTGCGGCACATGTCGCATGAACTGAAGACGCCTTTGGCCAATATTCGCGAGGGCACCGAACTATTGATGGACGGCGCAGTCGGTGAGTTGCAGAGCGCACAGCGCGAAGTAACGGCAATTCTGCGTGAAAATGGCATGAAGCTGCAGCGGCTTATCGAGAACCTACTGTCTTTCAGCGCCTGGCAGGCCAAGAGCGTGGGCTTGGACGTGTCTGAGTTCCGCATGCGCCCCCTGGTCAAGTCGGTGCTGGAAAACCAACAGTTGACCCTGGTGGCACAGCGAGTGCGGCTGGACGTGCAGGTCGAGGACCTGACCCCGCTGGCAGATCGCGGCAAAGTCCGGCTGATTCTCGACAATCTGCTGTCCAATGCCATCAAGTTCGCTCCAAGAGGTGGGACAATCTCCATTCACGCCCGCAAGGAGCGCGACCAGCTGGTTCTGGACGTCATGGACACCGGTCCGGGCATCCCGGCGGCGGAGCGATCGCGGATATTCGAGGCGTTTTATCAAGGAAAAACCCCGCAGGGCGGCCACGTCAAGGGAACGGGCATCGGCCTGTCGGTGGTGACCGAATTCGTCAACGCCCACGGAGGCAGCATCGAGATACTGGAAAACATCGGCGGCGGCGCGCATTTTCGGGTGCGTTTACCGCTGCGCCAGCCTGTGCCAGTGGTCGAACCTGAGAAGGCCCATGCGGCATAGTCTGGCCCTAAGGGCCACCCTGCTACTAGGTTCCGGGTTTATCGGCGCCTGTGACGTTACCGGCGGCCTGGCAACACGCCAGCAGGACTCCCTGCCCGCGCCCGCCACGACCACGCCCGGCGCCAGTTCCATCTCCTCCGTCCTCGACCTGCTGGTCGGCTTGCACCAGACCGACCCGGGGCGCCAGGCGGAAGTTTTTCAAGCTGCGAAGGATGCGGCCGATTTAACCCCTACGACCAGCAACCGATTGCGTTATGCGGCGGCTTTAGCCACGCCCGGCCATGCCGGTTCAGATCCCGTCGCAGCGCAGCGACATTTGTCTGAACTGCTTGCCAGGCCTGAGACTCTGCTACCCATGGAGCGCAATTTCGCGCTCGTGCAATTGAACGAAGTTGAGCAACGTCTGATTCTGCAGGCTGAGAACAAACGCCTGCGTGATGAGGCCACGCGTGAATCCCGCGATCGCCAGCAGTCGAGCAATCGGCGTCTGCAGGCGGAGATCGATGACAATGCAAGGCTGCGTAAAGCCTTGGATGAGGCACAGGCGAAACTGGACGCCGTCACTCACATCGACCGTTCGATCAACGATCGAACCACCCCGGGGCCACGCACGCCTTGAGACTTTGTGGCAAAGGAGCAGCATTGAACGCATTTTCCATAGCCCCCACGGTTCCCCTGTACAGCGGCCTGCGCCCTGCCAGCGGGCGCGACAATCTCAACAATCAAAAACGCAAGGCACGCATCCTCGTCGTCGATGACGACCCGGGCCTGCTGCGTCTGCTCACCATCCGCCTGCGCGCGGAGAACTACGAAGTCGAAGCCGTCGAAAGCGCCGCCGCCGCGCTCGCCGCCTGCGGCCGTTTCCGCCCCGACCTCGTCATCACCGATCTGCGCATGGATCAGATGGACGGCATCGGCCTGCTGAAAGAATTGCAGAGCCGCTGGCCCGGACTGCGCGTCATCATCCTCACCGCCCACGGCACCATTCCCGATGCCGTGCATGCGACCCAGAGCGGCGCTTTCGGCTTTCTGACCAAGCCCGTCGACAAGCAGGAATTGCTCGATCAGGTGCAGAAGGCCCTGAAGGTCTCCGGCTTTGCACAGATGGACGAGGACTGGCGCTCGGAAATCATCACTCGCAGCCCATTCATGGAAGACAAGCTCGCGCAGGCCAACATGGTCGCCGGCACCGATGCGCGCGTTCTTCTCACCGGTGAATCCGGCACGGGCAAGGAATTGCTCGCCCGCGCCATCCACAAGGCCAGCCCCCGCCGCAACAAGCCTTTCGTCGCCATCAATTGCTCGGCCATGGCCGAGAACCTGCTCGAGTCCGAATTGTTCGGCCACGAGAAAGGCGCCTTCACCGGCGCGATTCGCACGCACAAGGGCCTGTTTCAGGCCGCTGAAGGCGGCACGCTGCTGCTGGATGAGATCGGCGATATGCCGATGCGTCTGCAGGTGAAGCTGCTGCGCGTGTTGCAAGAGAACCAGATCCGTCCCGTGGGCAGCACCGATGCCATCCCCACCAACGTGCGCGTCATCTCCGCCACGCACCGCGACCTGCAACAGTTGATGGTCGGCGGTCAGTTCCGCGAGGACCTGTACTACCGTCTCAACGTCGTGCACATCGAAATGCCGCCGCTGTCACGCCGTCGTGAAGACATCCCGCTGTTGGTGGCGCATTTCTTGGAGCAGGTCGCCAAGGAAAGCGGTCATCGCAAGATTTATGCACCCGAAGCGGTGGAGCTGTTGGCCACGGCCGATTGGCCCGGCAACATCCGCCAGCTGTACAACGTGGTTCGGCAGAACGTGGCACTGTCACGCGGGCCGATCATCACGGCGGAGTCGGTGCAGCAGTCACTCGGTGGCAGCCCGACTCGGTTGCCCTCGTTTGATGAGGCGCGCGATGAGTTCACGCGCAATTATTTGTCGCAGATTTTGCAGATCACGACCGGGAATGTGAGTCAGGCGGCGCGGTTGGCTAAGCGTAACCGGACGGATTTTTACAAGTTGCTGTCGCGGCATACTTTGCTGCCGGATGATTTTAAGAAGGCCTGAACGGTCTGCCAGTCATCGACGTGATTAAATAGCCCCGCGCCACGGTAACCAGCGCGGGGTTTTTTATTGCGTGGCCGATTAGGTTAGGCTTGATGTCATGCAAAACCATTCGAACCCGGTAGTCGTGCATTTGATCGCCGCCGCCCGACCCAACTTCATGAAGATCGCTCCGTTGTACCACGCACTCAAACAGCAGGGCTGGTGTCTCCCGGAAGTCGTGCATACGGGACAGCACTACGACCCCAATATGTCAGACGCCTTCTTTACGGACCTCGGGATGCCGAAGCCCGCCATCAGCCTGGACATTGGCAGCGGCACGCACGCCGAGCAAACCGGCGGCGTCATGATCGCCTATGAGAAGGTGTGTCTGCAGAAACGTCCCGATGTCGTGATCGTGGCGGGCGACGTCAACTCCACCGCCGCCTGCGCGCTGGTGTGCGCCAAGCTTTGGATACCGGTCATTCATCTTGAGGCTGGACTTCGCAGCCGCGATCGAAAGATGCCGGAGGAAATCAACCGGCTGGTCACAGATGCAATTGCGGACCTGCTGTGGACGCCATCGCCGGACGCGGATGAGAACCTCCGCCAAGAAGGCGTCGACGCGGCGCGCATCGTACGCGTCGGCAACATCATGATCGACTCGTATGAGTTGGTGCGTTCGAGAATAGAGGCGGACAGCACGCGCTCTTCGATGAACCTCAAAGTCCAAGGCTTCGGGGTCGTTACCCTGCACCGTCCCTCCAATGTCGATGATGCCGCGACATTGAAATTTCTGGTCGCGCAAATCTGCGAGATCGCGAGAAAACTTCCGCTGGTGTTTGCGATCCATCCGCGCACCCATAAGCGCCTCAACGATTTCGGACTGATGGAAGCCCTACGCGCAGCTCCCGGAATCACGATCACCGAACCACTGGGCTACATCCCTTTCATGAACCTGGTCAGTTCGGCCTGCCTTGCGATCACCGACTCCGGTGGAATCCAGGAAGAAACCACTTACCTGGGCATTCCGTGTCTCACATTGCGTGATACCACCGAAAGGCCGATCACCGTCAGTGAAGGTTCCAATCGTTTGATCCGACCGGATGCCATACAAGGCGCGGTCGCCGATGTCCTTCAGGGACGCTGGCCAAAGGGGCGGCGGCCGGATTTCTGGGATGGCCACACGGCGGCCCGTTGTGTCGCGTCGCTGCGCACTTTTCTTTCCGCGCGAGGTTTGCTCCTCCAATAGCTAGAATGCGGACGTGATCAATCGACGTCAGCTTTTATGGGGCGGACTCGCCATCGGCGGCGGGTTGGTCGTAGGCTTCGCCACGCCCGCGGCGCGCCAGATCTTCTCTCGATTGGCGACCGCCACGCCGCTTGGTGATCCAGGGTGGATCCGCGTCGCGCCGGACGAATCGATCACCTTGTACACCAGCTTGACCGAAATGGGTCAAGGCGTTTGGACCTGTATCGCGCAGGTGGTGGGTGATGAACTGGATGCGGATTGGTCACGCATCAAAATCGAAATGGCGCCGGCGTGGCGAGCCTATGCAGCTCCCGTGGGCTTTTGGACCGGCGCCAGTTCCTCCGCACAACGGCTATTCGAACCGATGCGTGCCGTCGGCGCGGGCGCACGCAGCATGCTCATCGACGCCGCGGCCGAACGTTGGTCTGTGTCGGCATCGCAGTGTCGCGCGGCGTCGGGCGTGGTGCATCACCCAGCCACTGGACGCAGCGCCAGCTTCGGTCAATTAGCTTCAGATGCGGCGAAACGAACCGCGCCCACGGCGCCGCAGCTGAAGCCGCGCAGTGAGTGGCGCTTCATCGGGAGGCCGATGCCGCGTATCGAGGCAGCCGCCAAAATCGACGGCTCAGCTGACTATGGAATCGATTTTCGTCTACCCGGCATGCAGGTGGCAGTCGTATCGCAATCACCGAGCCCGCGCGCCAAGCTGCTATCGGTAAACCGCGTGGCGGCGCTTGCGCAAGCGGGCGTCAGCCACGTGATCGAACTCGATGACACCATCGCGGTGGTGGCCTCTACCTTTTGGCAGGCCAGCCAGGGACTTCAAAAGGCCAATGTGCGCTGGACGGCGGGAGTTACGGACACTTCGACGCTTGCCGCCACTTTACGCCAACTCGTCAGCTCATCGGCCACGGACTCTCCAACAACGGATACCGAGGGTTCGAGGCACATAATCGAATCAATTTACGAAGCCCCGCTGCTGATGCACGCGCAGCTGGAACCTTTGAACGCCACGGCGCAGGTAGACCGCTTCAGCACCCAGCTGTGGGTGCCCACACAAGCGCAGACCGATATGCGCAATGCGGTCGCAACGGCCTTGGGGCAATGGACTCACGCCGTGACCGTCACCACCGGCCTTGTCGGCGGTGGTTTTGGCCGGCGGCTGGACGTCGATGATGGCGTCACCGCAGCGCGTATCGCTCAGCAACTGCGAGGCACTGCTGTCAAGGTCATCTGGACACGCGAACAGGACAGCAGGCAGGCACGATTCCGCCCGATGAGTGCAGCCCGGTTGCGAGCACGTTTGGATGATCAAGGCACGATACGGGCATTGGATGGGCACGTGGCGTCGATTGGCAAGGGCGAGCGCACCGGCGGACTTGCAAAGACCCTGTATGAGTTTGGTTCAGTCACTATCCGCTACTCGGCCACTGACGCCGACGTGCGCACCGGTTTTTGGCGATCTGTGAACCAATCACAAAATCTGTTCTTCCGCGAGAGCTTCATCGACGAATGTGCACAGGCCGCTGGTGTCGAGCCATTGGCGTACCGGCGTCATCTGCTGCGCGCGAATGATCGTGCGATACGCGTGCTCGACGCGCTCGACGCACTCGTGAAACGTACCCAATCGGTCAGCGCTCGCCCTCACCTCGGCTACGCGTTCGGTGATGGCTTCGGTTCCATTGCGGCGCAAGCCGTGGAAGTGTCGGTTGCCGACGACGGTACCTGGCGGCCAACCAGAATCAGCGCCGTCATTGACTGTGGAATCGCCATCAACCCGGCGCAGATTCGCGCACAAATCGAAGGCGGAATACTGTTCGGCCTCAGCGCGGCGCTGTGGGAACAAGCGACGATCGTCGGTGGCGAGCTGCAGCAAACCAATTTCGACCGATACCGGGTATTGCGTCAGAACGAAGCGCCTGAAGTGGTGGTCGAGATTCTCGAATCCCCCGGTGCGCCGATTGGCGGCATCGGTGAAGCAGGCGTCCCCCTGGTCGCACCAGCGCTGGCGAATGCGTTGGTTTCGGCCGGGGGCGAACGGCTCCGGTCACTGCCGATCGGCGGGACAAAATTGAAGCGCGGTTAGCGCCGCGACACTATGCCGCCGAATCGCGATGTGATCGACCGGATGCGGCTGCGCCAGCCGCCGGTATTCCAGCTGCGCTCGATAATCAGACACAGTTCCAAATCGCCACCCAGCTGGCTCTTGAAGTGCGACACCGGATTCAAGGCGGCGTCGGTAAGGTCGTTCGCAACATACCCTTGCGCCGACAGTGCCTCGAAGGCCTTCCATCGCAGAAACGCGGTTGCGCCGGTATTGAGATAGGCAGGATCAGCAGCCGCGCTGACAGTGTGGCTGACAGGGTGTTTGCCGGTGAACACCAATTGCGAGGACACGGTTTGGCCGTTCGGCAGTCGCGCGTGGTACAGGCGACACAAACCTCGCTCACGCAGCGTCGAGAAGAATTTCTGGAACTGCGGTTGCGGCAGATACAACGGCGACCCCTTGCGCTCGGCCGTTCCCTCATGCATCCGATAGAAGCTGTCAAAGTCCTCATCGTCCGTGAGCTGCATGCCCTGCTCACCGCAGCGCTTCACCAACCGGCGCAGATTCTGCTCGATGCGATCCCACGCAGCAGGCAGGTCGGCGATCGGCACGACATAGGAATAACCCGGTCTCACACTCCATCCGTTCGCCATGAATGTGCGAGCATCGGTGATCGATGGCCGGTTCTTGAGGACCACGCTTTCATAGCCAGCGTTGGCCAGAGCGGTTTCCAATACGCCCATTACCTCAAGCACCCGCGACGTGCGTTGCGATGGATACTTCGTCTCATGATCGCGCAGCAGAATGCCGTTGTAGAAAAGCAAAGGCCTGGGGCTCAATCGCACTCGCGTAGCGGCGTCACGCTCGTAAATGGCAATGCCTCCCAATAGTTCTTGACCACGTCGCGCCGCCAGCAGCTTGAAACGTCCCCCCGCGGCCTCGCACAGCGCCCCCAGGTACACTGGGGACGAATACACACTGCCCTCGGCTGAGGCTTCGAGGAGTGAGGTCCAAGATGGGAATTCGGATTCCGTCAGGAATCCGGCAGCGATGGATGCTTTCATCTACCGGTCGTCAAAGCCGTATGTGAATCCGCTGCTGTCGCACTAACCGGGCGCCGTTGAAACATATCGCGTGTCTAAACTCGCATCAGTCATGAAGATAGCCACCAGTTCTTCATCGGGACCCGCGCCATGCATCAT
>JANMXI010000325.1:0-1750 GCA_031394735.1 Pseudomonadota bacterium
GCCTTCGGCCGAACCCTGCACCGCTACGAAAACGCGCTGCAGCGCTCCGAAGGGGTTGCGTGGGTGGAGCGATTGCGCGCGTCTTACGCGACCGTCGTGGAGATGCGCAAGCGATTGGTTGAGATCGACGCACGGCGACAGGCCTTCGACAATCCAACATCGGACATCCCGAGCTGTCGCGCGACTTCCAAAACCGGCGATTGCCATACAAGCTCGTACAAGAACTCACGCGTGTAGTACCTCGCGCGACTGGAACTCGTCAACACCAGGTTTGGCAGCGTGTCCTCTGTCTGCGCCTTGCGCTTTGGATCGTCATCGAGTGTTAGCCGGTTCATCGTCGGCGGAGCAAACGCAAGCAGGTTTTTGCCATGCACTGTCAGCGCTCGTTCCCGGTGTTGCGTCTGAAAGTAGGCGTATCCGGCTGTCGTCTTTGTGTCTTTGTGATTTAGGGAAACTCTGATTTATTCGCATGGTATGGCTTAAAATGCAGCATCTGATCAGCATGCGAGGTGGATCGATGCGCCCGAAGCAAGAGACGTTCGCCGAGGCGGGCTTTGAACGGTACCGCAAGACTACTCGACGCGAGCAGTTTCTCGCCCAGATGAATACGGTGGTGCCGTGGCAGAAGCTCACGGCACTGATCGAGCCGGTGTATCCGAGTGGCGAAGGCGCGGGTCGCCCGCCGGTGGGCCTGGAGCGGATGCTGCGAATCCACTTTTTGCAACACTGGTTCAACTTGGCGGACCCGGCCGTCGAAGAAGCCCTGTACGACTCGCGCGCGATGCGGGAGTTTGTCGGCATCGATCTGGGGCGCGAGCCGGTCCCCGATGAGACCACGATCTGCAAGTTCCGTCACCGGCTGGAAGCTCACGCGCTGGGCAAGCAGGTGCTGAGCACGGTCAACGCTCACCTGGCCACCCAGGGCTTTAAGGTCAGCACCGGTACGATTGTGGATGCCACGATCATTGCCGCGCCGCCCTCGACCAAGAACCGCAGCGGGGAACGCGATCCCGAGATGCATCAAACCAAGAAGGGTAATGAGTGGCACTTCGGCATGAAGGCGCACATCGGTGTGGATAGCCGCCACAAAATCATTCACTCGGTGGCGGCCAGCGCTGCCAACGTGCATGACTCGCTGGCGTTGCCAGTGTTGTTGCACGGGAAGGAGACCTGCGTGTGGGGCGACTCGGCCTATCAGGGCCAGAGCGACATCATTCACCAGCATGCGCCGCGCGCCCGCGACATGACGCATCGGCGCTATCGCTTCCAGGGCCGGGTAGATCGGATCGAGCAACGCAAGAACCGCAACAAATCGCGCGTGCGTGCCAAGGGCGAGCATCCCTTCCTGGTGCTCAAACGACTCTTTGGCTTCAACAAAGTGCGGTACCGCGGTATCGCCAAGAACGCCGAGCGACTGTACGTCGCCTGCGCCTTGATTAATCTCTTTCAGTTGCGCCGGCCGCTGCTGCACTTGGCGACGTAGTGTCGGTGGAATCTGCGATGAACAGGCCATGTGAAACGGAAAATCAGCGCGATGAGCGCAAAATCCCCCGGTTACGTTGGCTCGCATGATTGTTCTTGCCAATAGCATCGTTAAATCAGAGTTTCCCTAGTTCTGAAGCTCGATATTCGTGTCTCGCATCGAACGGTGAAAAAGTATCTGCCGGAAGGACCCACAGGCCGGCCGCGAGGGGATCTGCGCTGGTCGAGGTTTCTTCGATTGCACGCAAGGCGGATTGTGGCGTGTGAT
>JANMXI010000326.1:0-13289 GCA_031394735.1 Pseudomonadota bacterium
ATTTATCTCTACCTCCTCGTGCTGGAAAAGTCACCGAAAGACGAGACCGCCTTTGCAAAAATCGGCGCCATCGAAGAGGGCCGTGGCAATCTCGAACGGGCTCGAAAAGCCTTTGAAATGGCACATGCGATTCAACCGGAGGAGCCGCGCATAGCAGAACGCCTTGGTCGCTTGTATTTGCGCAATGGCAACAGCGATGCAGCAGCAGAAATGTTCGCGCATGTGTTGAGCACAAATTCCGGACGGGCACGGTCGCTGGATGGCATGGGTGAGGTATTGCGGATACGCAAGAACTACGCCGAGTCCATCGAGTATTTTGATCGCGCCCTGGTGGCCGAGGACGCAGATCTCGCCGAAGTGCTGACACATCGCGGCTATAGCAAGATGCTCGCGGGCAGTCTGAACTCTGCAATGTCGGATTTGCGCGTCGCGCTGCGGGCAAAGTCCATTCCCGATGGCTGGCTCCACTTGGCAGAACTGCAAACCCGTCAGGGCGACAACGCGTCGGCTTTGAAGAGCCTTCTCAACATCATGGATGTGCCGCACGCCTACAATCAAATCGGCACGGTCCTGCTGAACATGCGCAATTATCGCGAAGCCATCGAATGCTTCAGTCAAGCCATCACGGCAAACCCTACCTGGTACCAGGAAGCTCATCAGAATCTGGCCTTGGCACAGGAATATTTAAAAAGAGCCGCTGGATAAAGAAGCCCTCCGCACGTTTCATGGCGGAGCTTTCTGCCGCAGAGGGTCTCAGAGTTCTGCCCGCGCCACAAAATTGGCAGGGTGTTCCAACCGGCGGGTCATGGACGATCGCGACTTGGCCATCCATAGCGCGCAAATCGATTGCGAACAAAGACGGCGTCTAAAGCTTCGTACCTTTGCTGCAGACCGCACTTCAAACGCCTTAATTTAAAACTGAAGCGGCTTACACCGGCATCGACGATGCTGCGGCGCAGCAGCGTTTGATGGTCTTGTTGACGACCCCGTATCTTTCGTTATACATTCATTTAATTGTTTTTTGATCTAAAAAATGCAAAACGAAAGTTTTGGCAATCGAAGGGGACTTAAATCGTGCGCAAACAAACGACGCTTGTAGGTATTGTCGGCATTCTGGCCTCCATTGCCGCTACAGAGGCCGCGCTACCCGCCAACACAGAGTCGCCGGATCAATTGCAGGAGATTGTCGTCACCGGCATTCGCGCCAGCCTCGGCCGGTCGCTGGACATGAAACGGGACGCGGACACGATCATCGATGCCATCTCGGCAGAAGAGCTCGGCAAATTTCCCAGTCGAAACGTGGCTGACGCCCTGATCAACATTCCCGGCATCACGGTGGAGCGCACCGCGGGTGGCGAAGGACAGAACATCACCATCCGCGGCCTGGGCGGCGATTTCAACATCACGACGTTGAATGGCCGGATCCTTGCGACGGAGGACACGGGCCGGGAATTCCGCTTCGACGTGCTGCCATCGGAAATGATCAGCGGCTCGGACGTCTACAAGGCGGTTCAAGCCCAGAACCTGGAGGGGAGTCTCGGCGGTTCAGTGGACCTTCGCTCCGCCCGCCCATTCGATTTCAAAGGGTTTCATGCCGGTGGTTCAGTGGAAGGCGAATACGGCGAGCTGCCCAAGAAATGGGGCAAGCGTTACAGCGGCGTGATCAGCAATACTTTCGCCGACGATCGCATGGGCGCGCTGCTGGTGGTGTCGTATTCCAAGCGTGACACCCGCACTGACAACCTTCACGAAATTTCCACGACCTCGGGAACCGAGCAGGACTGGAATACCGATTTCAACGACAACGGCACCATCGACTCGGATGGCAAACCCTATTATTTCCCGCAGTTTTACAGTGTGGGCACCATTCTTAGTCAGCATGAACGGCTGGGGCTGTCGGGCGCGTATCAATTCAAACCCAACGACCGGGTGCTGTTGACCATCGATGCGCTCCACACCCGCTACGATGCATCACAACAAAATTATGCAAGCTCGAATCATGTGACGCCGCGCGAAGATCAGGATCCGGCCACCTTGGCCGACCCTGCCGCATTGAAATGGATCCCCGGCAGCGTTCGCGCCGACGCCAACGGCGTCATCACCAATTTCAACATGAATAATCTCACCGCCGAAGTGCTCGACGACACGTCGGCACGTGTCGTGAAGACCGATCTCGTCGGCGCCAATCTCAAATGGGATGCGACGGATACTTTGCACATCGTCGGCGACGCCTATCTGTCGCAATCCAAACGCGACAGCGGCGGCCAGAATCGCTTCGTCGTCGCCGGCGTCACAGACACGAGCGCCGTCTTTGCAACGCGCAACAACGGCTTGCCCGATCTGCAGATCACGCTGCCCGACGGCCGTTCACTCGACCAGGCCACCGACGCTGATTATCGCGCGCACTACATCGGCATCGGCGGCGACAATCTCAAAGACCGCATCGTCGGCGGCAAACTGGATTTCAAACTCGATGTGGACTCCGGCATCACCAAAGCAGTCAAGTTCGGCGTGAATCTCACCGATCGCACCAAGAGCAGCCAGGTGATCGACAACAACGACACCTCCTGCAATTTCTGCGGCTACCCCTTCAGCTTCGGCGACATCGGCGCCCAGGTGATCCTGCCGCCGGCGGTGAACAATCTGCTGTCGGATCGGCCCGGAAATTTTCCGCGACAATTCGCAACCTTCGACATCGACACCTATCTCGCCGCCCTGGCGCGCGCCGAGAACAATCCGAACATTCTCACCTATTGCCCGGACCCTGCTACAGGGTGTCCGCCACGACAATACCCGACCGGCTATTCGGCACAGATATTGAAACCGGATCTTCCCATATCCTTCAGCGTCAAAGAAAAAACCGTCTCGGCCTATATTCAAGGCGAGTTTTCCGGTGATCGCTGGCGTGGCGATCTGGGTGTGCGGTTCGTGCATACCAAAGTGACCTCGACGGGATACTCGGTGGAACTGGCTCCCGGATTGATCAAGATTCCCGGCGCATCGGCGGATTACATCGTCAATCTGACCGACCCGGTGCCAGTGAGTGGCGGCGGAAGTTATACCAAAGCACTGCCGGCGGTAAACTTTGCTTATGACCTGCGCTCAGACCTGCGACTGCGCCTCGCCGCCTCCAAGGTGCTCTCGCGGCCCTCACTGTTTCAACTCAGCACATCGACGGATTGGAGCAGTTGGTCATCGGGCTCCTTCGTCACCTTTCACTCCGGCAATCCCAGCTTGAAACCGACCGAGGCCAATCAATTCGACGCTTCGTTGGAATGGTATATCTCGCCGCAATCGTATGTGGCCGCGGCTCTGTTCTACAAAAAGGTCAAGAATTTTGTGCGCTCCGTCGTTCCTGTACAAAAGACGTACACGGATTCTCAGACGGGCGTGACCGTGAGCTACGATGACATCCAGGTACTCAACGGCGACAGCGGCAAGGTCCGCGGTGTCGAAATCGGCGGCCAATACCTGTTCTTGAACGGCTTCGGCTTGTTGGCGAATTTGACCGCAACCACCTCGACATCGGATGTCGACGGGGTCAAGGGCAAACTTCCCGGCGTGATCCCGCACTCCTATAACGTCAAGCTCTTGTATGAAAAGCGCGGCTGGAGCAACCAGATTTCCTACAGCTACGCCTCGCAGTTCACGCATGATCTGGATTCGCCGTATGTCGCCGGTCTGCCCATCGTGTCGGATGCGTACAAAGAATTGTCCGCCACCATCAGTTACGAGTTCGGTCGGCACGTGACCGCGTACATCGAGGGCAACAACCTCCTCAACAACGCGGACAGCCGCTACAGCACCTTCCGCAATGTGCCCGCGTACTACGAGGCCTGGGGGCGCGCCTACTTCGTCGGTTTCCGCGCGCGACTGTGAGCATCGCTGCAACCGGCCGCCGTTCATGAAACGCAAACCCTGGCTCACCTATGCCCTTGTGACCACCGTGTTCTGGGGCGTGTGGGGTGCATTTTCCGGCGCGCCGGCGCAGAACGGCTTTCCGGAAACGCTCACCTACTGCGTGTGGGCGCTGACCATGATTCCGCCCGCAGTGTTCGCGATGCGCAAGACGGGCTGGAAATTGCAGCATGACGGCAAGTCGATTCTGCTCGGCTCATTGGTCGGGCTGCTGGGCGCCGGCGGACAGATGCTGTTGTTCAAGGCGCTGCAATCCGGTCCTGCCTATCTGATCTTTCCGCTGATCGCGCTGTCTCCTGTCATCACCATCGTCTTGTCGCTGTTGGTGTTGAAAGAACGCGTGCGTCTTATCGGCGCGATCGGCATCGGACTTGCACTGCTGTCGTTGCCGCTGTTCGACTATTCACCGGGACACGAACACTCGAGCTTCGATGCGGCATGGTTCGTGTATGCGCTGATCATCCTGGCAAGCTGGGGCGTGCAGGCGTTTTTCATGCGCTTCGCCAATCGCAGCATGACCGCGGAGAGCATTTTCTTTTACATGATGCTCAGCGGTCTGTTGCTGATTCCTTTTGCGCTGCGACTGACGGATTTCTCACAACCGATCAACTACGGCCTGGGCGGTCCGTGGCTGAGCGCCGCCGTGCAGATCCTCAACTCCATCGGCGCGCTCACATTGGTGTATGCCTTCCGCTATGGCCGCGCGATCGTCGTCTCGCCACTGGCCAATGCAGGCGCACCGCTGATCACGGCCATCATTTCATTGATCATCTTAAGCGTGGTGCCGCAACCGTTGAAGGTCGTCGGCATCGTGCTGGCCTTCCTTGCCGCAGCACTCCTCGCCATCGAACCGGACGACGGCAGCGCGGCGACGGCATGAACGTGCGCGTGACTGCATCATGAATGTCGTGCTCGACGCCGTGGCGCACCACAAGCGTGGCGGCGGTGGTGGCGTCTTCAGCGTGTGCTCCGCGCATCCGCTGGTGATCGAAGCGGCCCTGCTCCACGCCCGCGACAGCGGCACGCATGCGCTGATCGAAGCCACTTCGAATCAGGTGAATCAGGACGGCGGCTACACCGGCATGAAGCCGGCAGATTTCGCCGCCTTCGTTCATTCCATCGCCGCGCAGGTCGGACTGCCGGACCAGCGCGTGATGCTCGGCGGCGATCATCTGGGCCCGAATAGCTGGCAGCATCGACACGCCGATGAGGCATTGGCGAAGTCGATGGTGCTGGTGGCCGCCTACGTCGAGGCGGGTTTTCGCAAGATTCATCTGGATTGTTCCATGGCATGCGCCGGTGATCCTGCGCTGTTGGGCGATGAACTTATCGCGCGCCGCGCCGCCCTCTTGGCCGCCGCTGCGGAAAGTGCCTGGCAGCGCGTCGGCGGGGACGCACCGATCTACATCGTCGGCTCGGAAGTGCCGGTGCCCGGTGGTGCGCACGAAACGTTGAACGAGCTCGCGGTCACTTCCCCGCAAGCCGCCGCTGCCACTGTCGCGGCGCATCGTCGCGCCTTTGACGCGGAGGGCTTGAGCGCGGTCTGGCCGCGCGTCGTCGGTCTCGTGGTGCAACCGGGCGTGGAATTTGATCATCACACCGTATTCGACTACGCGCCCGCCGCGGCCGCCGCCTTGAGCCATCACGTCGAACAGTACCCGACCCTGGTCTACGAGGCGCATTCCACCGACTATCAGAATCCAGGGGCGTTGCGCGCATTGGTTCGCGATCATTTCGCCATTCTCAAAGTCGGCCCCGGACTGACCTTCGCCTTGCGCGAGGCCTTGTGGGCACTGGATCGTATCGAGTCGGAATGGCTCGGCCCCTCGATCCGGGCCGGCCTCAAGGATGTGGTGCTTACCGCCATGCAACGCGATCCACGGCACTGGCGCAAATACTACGATGCCGGCTCGCCGGAGCAGATTCTGCTGGATCAGCAATACAGTTTGAGCGACCGAGTCCGCTATTACTGGCCCGTTCCCGAGGTGCAGGCCGCGGTCGCGAAGCTATTCGCGAACCTGGACGCCGCACCGCCGCCGCTCGCCTTGCTGAGTCAGTACATGCCGGAGCAATATCAAGCCATTCGAAGCGGGCGTCTGCGTTTGCGCAGCCGTGACCTCATCATGCATCGCGTGGGCGGGGTGCTGAAGCAGTATGCGGACGCCTGTACACAGGGTGATGCATGAACGCACAACATTTGGGCATCGAGGAGATGGAGCTGAGCCGTCAGCGTGCCACCTGGACGGCGCGCGAAATCCAGCAGCAGCCGCGCGCATGGCGCAGCACGCTGGATATCCTGCGTCGTCAGGCCACCACGATCAGTGCATTTTTGCAGCCCTTGCTGGCCGATCCGACGCTGCGCATCATTCTCACCGGCGCAGGTTCGTCGGCCTATATCGGTCAATGTCTGGCGCCCCACTTGTCACGCGCGTTGGGACGGCGTGTCGAGGCCATCGCCACCACGGATCTGGTCAGCGGCCCGTACGATTATCTGCTGCCTAAAGTACCGACTCTGCTGGTGTCATTCGGCCGTTCCGGAAACAGCCCGGAAAGCATCGCCGCCGTGGATCTCGCCACACGACTCATCGAGCACTGCCATCAACTCGTCATCACCTGCAATGAACAGGGCGAACTGTATCGGCGTTGCGCCGATGACCCGCGTTGTCTGGCGCTGCTGCTGCCCGAAGAAACGCACGATCGAAGTTTTGCCATGACCTCCAGTTTCAGTTGCATGCTGCTCGCAGGCGTCCTGGCGCTGTCGGGCCCGATCAGCGAAGACGCGGTTGCCCCCATGGCGGCCGCGGGCTCGCGGGTATTGTCGCTGTATGCGCCCATGCTCAAAGCCCTGGCGGCGCAGAACCATGCGCGGGTGGTATTCCTTGGCAGCAATGGCCTGCAAGGCTTGGCGCGCGAGGCTTCGCTGAAGCTCATGGAATTGACGGACGGCGCGGTGGTGACCCTGGCCGATTCGCCGCTGGGCTTCCGGCACGGCCCGAAGACCGTGATCAATGCGCAAACGCTGGTTATCATTTTTTTGTCGAACGACCCGCTGACACGCCGCTATGACCTGGATCTGGCGCACGAGCTGCGCAATGACGGGCGCGCGCAACGCATCCTCACCATCGGCACGCAGCCCGATTCCGCCGCGAACCCAACCGACCAATTGCTGCTGCCCGAATTGAGCACACGGATCGATACCGATCTGATGCCCGCCTACGTCATGTTTGCGCAGTTGTATGCGTTTTACCGCGCTTTGCACCTGGGTAACTCGCCGGACAGCCCGAGTGTCAGCGGCACGGTGAACCGCGTCGTCCAAGGCGTTACCATCCACCCTATTTGACGGATGAATCGCATGTTCCTGGGAGTCGATGGGGGTGGCACCAAGACCGAGTTCCTGCTGCTCGACGCGAGCGGCCATGTGCTTGCGCGGCACCAGGAAGCCGGTTCCTATTACATCCAGGCGGGCATGCAGGAAGTGCGTCGCGTGGTCATCGACGGCACCCACGAAGTGCTGCAGCGCGCCGGCGCTACTCTCGACGAAGTGACCTTCGCATTCTTCGGACTCCCCGCGCATGGCGAAGACCGTGCCAATACCGCGCTGCTCGACGCCCTGCCACAGACCGTGCTGCCGGCGGATCGCTATCGGTGCGGCAATGACATGGTCTGCGGATGGGCCGGGTCCCTCGCCTGCCGCGATGGCATCAACGTCGTCGCCGGCACCGGTTCGATCTGCTATGGCGAATATCGCGGCCGCGGCGCGCGCTGCGGCGGTTGGGGTGAATTGTTCAGCGACGAAGGATCCGCCTATTGGATCGCCCGCGAAGGCCTGACGCTATTCTCCAAGATGAGCGATGCGCGCCTGCCGAAGGGCCCGCTGCATTCGCTGCTGGTGGAACGACTGCAACTTCAAGTCGATCTGGATCTGTCGGATCTGATCTTCAATCACTGGAATCAGGAGCGCAGCCGCATTGCGGCGCTGTCGCAATGGGTGAAGGACGCCGCCGATGCCGGCGATGCGGCTGCGCAGAACGTCTTCCAGCGCGCCGCGACCGAACTGGCCCTGATGATCGATGCGACGCGATGCACGCTGGGCTTTGATGCCGACGGATCGATCGACGTCTCCTATTCGGGCGGCGCATTCAATGCAGGTTCCTGGATTCTGGATCCATTGAAAGCCGCGCTGCTCGCAGCGTCGCCGCGCTATTCGGTGCGGCAGCCGCTGTTCGCGCCGGCAGTCGGTGCAGCCCTGTATGCGGCCCGCTGCGCCGGCTCAACGTTGAATGAGGAGGCGCTGCAGCGTTTGACGCGTGAAGCGCCCTGTGTGGAAGTTCCGGCGCCTTAAATGATGTGGTGAGCGCCAGTGAGCGCAACGCCGGTCACAACGGCACACGAATCACATCGACGCCCAGGTCGGCGAGCGCCGCCAGCAAGTCGCGTGAGATCCGCTCATCGGTAATCAGCTTGTCGACGCGCGCCGGCTCAACGATCCGGTGCAGACAGATCTTGCCGAACTTGGAGGAGTCCATCACCACGATGATCTCCGCAGCGGCATCACACATCAGCCGGTTCAGAACGGCTTCGGGCTCGAAATGCGTAGTGACGCCCTTGGTCAGATCGAAACCATCGACGCCGAGAAACAACTTGTCCACCGACATATCATGCATCGCATGTTCACCCTGCGTACCGTACAGGGACATGTTCTTGCGGCGCAACGTACCGCCCAACATCAGCAGATTGATATGCTCGCGCGTGGCGATCTCGTTGGCGATCGCAAGGTCGTTGGTGAGCACGGTGAGTTCGACATCGGCGGGCAGATGCGCCGCGATCTGCAGCGTGGTGGTGCCGGAATCCAGCACGATGGTTTCACCCGCCACCACGAGCGCTGCCGCCATTTTGCCGATGGCCGATTTCTCGCCGGCAAATCGTTGCCGCTTGATCTCCAACGCCGCTTCCGGCGCAGAGGTCGGTCGTTCACGCAGCACCGCGCCGCCATAGGCGCGCGCAGCCATGCCAATGCGCGACAGAAACCCCAGATCTTGGCGGATGGTTTGCGTGGACACACGAAACGACTGCGCCAGCGCATTGACTTGAACGCTGCCCTGCTCACGCAATTGCGTGAGAATTTTTTCGCGTCTTTTGCTGGTATCACGCATCGGCGCGGCAGTATCCCCAAGAACGCTCGATGAAAGCAACCGCTCATATAACGTGTGTTACCTGCTTTCGGATTTTTCGCTTTGGCTTGCGGCGGCGTGGGAGTTGGGGTGGGGAGTTGGTTTGGCCGCAATCGCGCGCCGCGGCCCGCTGCAGGTCACCGCACACCACAACAATTCCAGGGCCGTGGCGAGCGCCTCGCCGGCAAAACCTCTTCCAGCCCGCCCGCTCGGAACAAACAAGTAGTGACGATACGCCGCGCAGAAGTTGATCGAGAGAGCCGCCCTATTCCTGCAGTAGCGATTCGGCAGTAACGAAATGCGGCCGGATGTCGACCGGCACGCCAGAAAGTCGGTCCAGCGCCGAGCGAACTTCAGGCCGAATAACCATCATCTTCTGACTCCAGGCTTTAGCCTTGGCGTAATCGCCGGTCGCCTGGATGGTCATGATGTCGTGAGTCAGCGCGGCGACCGTAGCTTTGATCTTGCGAAAGTCGACCGAGAATGTGCCATCGGACTGCGCCTTCACGGCGCTAGCGTCGAGCAGGTAGTTCAATTGCAACGCCATGCCCTTGGCATGTGCTTCGGTCAAACCGAAACGCAACGTGCGGAATGTCGAGGCCAGAAATGTCGTATACGTGGCGCGCTCCTGCGTCTTGGGCAACACGCCCTTGTCCATGAGTTGCTGCAGAGCCCACAACCCTGACACATCGGCCTTGGCCTCTTCCAGCGCGCCGTTCAGTTCTTTCAACTCCTGCCGCACGCTGGTCTGTCGTCCGGCAACCGAAATGGTTTGCGGACCCAGGCCGTGCATGAGCTCATGCATGAGAATGTGGGTAAAGAAGGGCTCGAAGGACACGAGCGGCTGATCGGCCGCCGACAATGTCAGTTTCGAAGCCGGCAGCAATACATTGTCGAATTTGGCCTGCTGGAAATTCTTGAGCATGACGCGCTTGGAACCTTTGGCGGCGACCACGCGCTCGTCATTGGGAAGGTTGAAAGCCGCCGTCTGTACGCCGTGGTTCGCATCCCCTGCCGTGAACAGCACATTCACGACGCGGATCGGCGAAGCTGCGCCCAATTTCGGGCTCCGATATTTCGGTGCGATGGGCAGCGCATTTTCCAGACCCTGCAGTTCCGCGCTAAAGCGTGCCAGTTTAGCGCCCTCCTGCGGATCGTTCACGGTGATGAAGGCTTCGAACGCAGCCTTGTAATTGAACCATTTGTCTTCGTACGTCTCATACGGACCGATCGTCGGTTCGATGCTGGCGTCGAGATCCATCCACGCCATGTCGCTGGCGTAATAGTCGTTCGACGCGAATGCAGCAGCGCGTTTGATCAGGAAATCCTTCAGCGTCGGCTGCGTCGTCAACGCGGCAGCAGCCCGCAACAACGCTGCCGTCTGCTGCAACTCACCTTGATACTCCACGCTGTAGGGAACTGCGCTGAAGTTGCCCGTGGGCGTGCGCCGAATGGTCGTGAAAAAGCCGGTCGCCGTCGATCGCTGCGGTTCGCTCAGCGCCCCCATCCAGGATTCGACCTCGGACTTGGTGCTGTCGGCCGGATAAAAATTCGCGGCATCCGGCTTTGCACCGATGCCCGGCAAAAAAGCCTGGTCTTGGTCCAGACCCGACCAGGGACCCTTGTTGAGAATGAAGTAATCCAATCGTGCGCGCGCCAACGGCGACGGATCCGCACTCAGCGCCAACAACGTCGCTGCATTGCCGGCCGACACCTGACGCATGAACAAAGCGTCGATGAGATGTGCCGCTCGGACCATGTCCGCCAGCGCAGCACGTTCGTTGCGTGGCAACACGGACAGATCCACCTCGATCTGCACCGGCGCAAAGCGCGCGCTCATGGCCGCAAGGCCGGAGACGTCGGGCACGGATTCGGCGCGGGCAAGCACCGTGACGGCACACAGAATGCAAAGACTGAAAATGCGTAGCATGAGGCTCCCCCAAAAAATTGAATCAATTACGGCAGCATCGGCATCAAAGCGTTGGCGATGCGTCGGATGCCGGCGTCAACACCCGCTTCGCAGTCGCCAACGCATAACTAAGCGCGCTCCCCTATCGACAGTGGATGATCAGTCCGTTTCAGCGTCCTCATCGTCCACGTCGTCATGGGCGAAGGGATTCGAGTCGACGGGCTGGGTCGGCACCGGAGCACGTGGCAGTGCCTCCTTCGCTTCTGCAGACAACCAGAGCATCGAGGCGAGAATCACGGCGGACTGCTTCAGGTCGTCGATCTGCAGATGGTCGTAGGTGTCGAGGCTGCTGTGATGAATGCGCGTCTCGTAATCGAGCGGATCTTGGATGAACTGAAAGCCCGGAATGCCCACTTGCTGCATGAATATGTGATCGGTGCCGGACGTGCGCTGCGCCGACACCAGCGTGGCGCCCATGCTCGCGAAAGGCTCCAGCCATTCGCGAAAGATCGGCACGACCGCCGGATTGCCTTCCGCGTAAATACCGCGCACCTTGCCCGAGCCGTTGTCGATGTTGAAATATGCGGCGATGTCCTCAGACCCGCGCAGAGGGGTGATCGGCCAGCGCGTGTTCCAGGTGTAAAAGGGATTGATACCCGCTTTGTCAGGGTCCTTGAGCGGCGGCCGGGTCGCGAAGTGGCGTTCGACATAGGCCATGGAACCACCCAGTGCCTGCTCCTCGGCCGACCACAGCGCGAATCGGATCGTGCGCTTCGGCTTAAGCTTGAGCTTCGACAAGATGCGCGCCGCCTCCATCACGGCGACGCTGCCCGCGCCGTTATCCGCAGCGCCGTCGGCGGCCACCCAGCTGTCGAGGTGCGCGCCGGCCATCACGTATCCGGCCTTGAGATCAGTCCCGGGAATCTCCGCGAAGATGTTGTAGGCGTTGTGGTCCTCATCGTGGAAATGCACGACGCTGCTCAGCTCGACCTTGGGTTCAGCACCGGCCTTTGCAAGGCGTGCAAGCTTGCGGTAGTCCTCGGCGGCAATCTCAAAACCCGGCAGAAGCGGCGTGCGTCCCACCTCGTAACTGTAGCCCTCACCGTGCAGCAGTCCGCCGTCGCGATAGGATTCCGACAACCAGGCGATCGCACCCTCGGCGGCAAGAAAGGCGTCGAGCTGCCGGTCGAATAATGCACGTTTGAGCTCACGCGCGACCTTCACCGCTGAGTGCTGCGGCGGCTCGTAAGTGTTCAACTTTGCAAGATCCTCGACGGACATGCGCACGAACGGCACCTTGTCCGGGCGCGAGCCTTCCTTCGGTTTGGAGATGAGGACGATCTTGCCGCGCAGCTGCCCCTTCCACTTCGAAAAATCCCGCTCGCGCTTCATGGGCGCCACGATGATGCCGGCGCTGAGTGTGCCGGTGGTGGGCGGCGTCCATGCCACGGGGATGGCGCGCAAATTGAGCGCGCGAGGCGCCAACAGTCGCACGGAGACACTTTCGATGGACCAGCCACGCCCGAAATCGAATCCTTCGGTGTGAATGTTGGCCAGCCCCCAAGATCGATACTGCTCCTGCGTCCACTTTTCCGCAGCGCGCATCTGCGGGGAATTGGTCATGCGCCCGCCGATTCGGTCGGTCAGATATTCCGCGGTCTGCGGCAGTTCGCTGTGATTGAAGCCTTCATCGATGATGCGGTTGATCGTGGCGTAATCGATGGTATCGGCTGCGGTGGCGGAAAGCGTGAGCAGCGATAGCAGGCAGGCGGCATTCAGACGGCGCATTGGATCCCCCCGGTCGGTGACCGAGTATGCACCAAAAGTGAAGTCGCGCGAAAATCGCGCGACCTCACATCAATCAGTTCAGCTTGATCTGTACGTCGACGCCGGCCGGCAACTCAAGCTTCATCAGCGCATCGACGGTCTTGTCGGTGGGATTCAGAATGTCCATGAGACGCTTGTGCGTGCGGATCTCAAATTGATCGCGCGCATCTTTGTCGCCGTGTGGCGCAACCAGCACGGTGAACCGTTCCATCTTGATGGGCAGAGGCACGGGGCCTTTGACCGTCGCGCCGGTGCGCTTCGCCGTGTCCACGATTTCCCGAGCAGACTTGTCGATCAGACGATGATCGAAGGCCTTCAAGCGGATGCGTATATTTTGGTTCGCCATATATAAATCCTAGAATTGTCGATCGCTAACGCGAGGGTTCAACGGGGTCGAAGCCGACCCCGTCCTCGCAAATAAAATAATATTCAAACGCTGACGCGTGAATTCAACGGGATCGCGC
>JANMXI010000327.1:0-5838 GCA_031394735.1 Pseudomonadota bacterium
TTGAGGATGCGGCGGAAGTTGTTGCCGACGGCGGCGAGCACGGCGTTGATCGCATCGCCGGCAGCGTGCGCCAGATAGTTGCGGTTCATGCGGTGGTCGCACTTCATGTGGCCAATGACTGGCTCGACGGCTGCGCGCCGCCGCATCGTCCGCTTGATCGCGTCCGTCATGCGCCGCTTCTGGCCGCTGGTGAAGACGCGCAGGTCGTAAGGCTGAGGCGCGTTGCCGCCACGATAGCCAGCATCCGCGATGATGCGCTTGATCTCGGCGCCGGTGATGGCCTCGATCGCGGGGATCACCGGCGCCAGCGTGTGCCCATCGTACGGTCGTCCCGGTAGCGCCTTGGCGTTGAGCACGAACTGGCCGCCGGGTGACCGCTTCAGCGTCGTTGCCACCGAGACCTTGACGCCGAACTCGTAAGGCTTGTGGGCTTTGCCTTTGCCGATACATTCCACTTCGGGCGCATGCAGCGAGTAGATCGGTGCGAACTTGGGAGCCGGGTCTGTTGGCTTTCGACGTCCGCGTTTGTGCTCAAGGACGCGGCCGGCGTTGAACAGCTCGCGGCGGAACAGGCCGTTGAATTCGGGTTGCACTTTGATGGCGCGCTCAATGTCGCGCATGGTGCGGCCGAGATAAGTGCGCAACGAGCGCAGCTTCGCGCGGGCACGCTTAAAATGCTTGGCGTGCGCGTATCTCTGATGCTTCATCAGCGCCAGTTTGCCCACGCGCACATAGCTTTGTCGCAGCCGCACGCCGTGCTTCTTGGCGAGCTTGACGAGCCGCACGCGTGCCCGGTCGAGCAGTCGCGCGTCGGTCGGGAACATCACGGCCTTTTCCTGCACCGTGGTGTCGACGATCACGTGGGAGAGATCCGACAGGCGCAGCGCCTTCGTCCTCACTGCCACGCTCAAGCTTTCCTGGACGAGTGCGTTGAGACGCTCCTCACCCATCCGTTGCCGCCATCGCGTGATCGACGAGCGATCAAACGGCAGCTTGTGACGGAAGAACTCTTCGCCGCAGAAGAATTGGAAATACGGATTCTCGATCCAGCGCGCGCACAGCGCTTCGTCGGACAGATTGTA
Organism: Pseudomonadota bacterium; assembly: GCA_031394735.1. Classification (GTDB taxonomy): domain Bacteria; phylum Pseudomonadota; class Gammaproteobacteria; order Steroidobacterales; family Steroidobacteraceae; genus TMP-86. Next base: position 1,083 of record JANMXI010000327.1, read on the forward strand.
GGTGTGCTTGAGAATGGCGACGCCCGCCATCCGCCGCGTCGGCAAAGGAGGATGGCCGGACGCGTCGGAGTAGGCCGCACCACAACGATCCTCAATGAAGCGCCAGTCGATCAGCCGCGCCAGCTTCACGAGTTCATGGTCGAGATTGAGGAACTGATCGAGACGGGCCTGGAACATGTCCGTCTGGCCGGTCTCGGACTGCTTTGGTGGCCGCATGATCGCTCTCCCTCAGGCGCCGATGCACGCAAAAAGAGAATCATGCTTCGGGTGGGGATGGAAAGAGGCGCTGCACGTTTTGCAGGAAAATCGCACAGCCACCAGCGGAAACCTGCAACACAAATGCCGCAGAAAGGTCAACAAATTTAACCAGATCAGACGCTTGGCGCTATTTCACGGACAACTAAAGGACGCCGTAGAGCGACGAGACCTCAGGGCCAGCAGCGGTCTGCGTGGGTGGCCGCCTTCGGTCGGTGGTTTCCAACTTCGCGGGTAGCGCGGCAAAAGAGCGATCCTTGGCCCCACCCTTTTTACCGGGACTGATCAGGACGGGTACGGCTGCAAGCACCACGGCTCATACTGACCATTGGGGAAAACGGCCTTCCGCGCGTTGGGGAAGAGTTCATCGGCTTTGCGGAAAGCCTCGTCTATTGAGGCTGCTGCGAAGTAAACAGGAAACCAATCGCTCTGGGTAAACGCAGCGCGTGCGCGATACCAGATGCAATTTCGCTGACCGGATTGTTCCATCCGAAATTCCCTCCGAGATTCTCTTATTGAAGGTGGGAAGTTATCGCCCGTGACCGTCAGCGTCCCATAGGCGATGCGAATACGCTAGCCGGTTCGCACCGATTTAGCAATGGGCAGCCTTGCTGAAGCGGAGTTTGCCTGGCGCAAGCGAAGATTTCACCGTGCACATAGTAACCGTCGGATCGACACCCCGGACTTAGGCTAACCTACCAAGGACCGGACGAACTGCAAGCCCGTCGTCGCCGAGTGAGCGATGGCAGAAAGTGGCCCTCAACGTCGGCGGTGGAATGACGCGATCGGATCGCTGCTGACGTGGACAACTTGGCGCAGGCATGGGAATGGTGCAAGTAGCTGACAGTACATATGTTTTGGCGCTGAGTTCGGACCTGATGCAGGAATGACAGACAGAGAGTGCCCATGGCAAGCAAAGCACAAGACGCAAGCGAGCCGGATTGGCTCAATCCTGCCAATGATCGAAAGACGCCGTTGACTGATGCCGAGCTCGACAGACTGGCCTCGGACTTCCTCGCGATGAACAGGGACGTCGCGGTTTGGAAGGCCGTCATCGCGAGGGTCGGTGAACTCCAAGCTCTCGCGGTCGTGAAGCAGCGGCTCGCCGCGCGAGATTCGAACAGCCTGATCAACTGGCGCCCCAGCGGATCAATGCACTGATTGATCGAGTCTGGGCATGGCGACGGTTGGTTCAGACAGCCCCAACCGTCGATCCCAATTGCAGACGTCACGCGACGTTCGATCGGCTCCGTCTTAGACGACGCCGACCGTGTCCGGTCCCGAAGGGATCGCGTCAGCGGACAAGATGTTGAACTTGTCGGCGCTCTCGATCGCGCCGAAAACAGATGCCCGATCGCCCATGCCGATCGAGAACTTCCGCTCGATTGCGGCGTCCATACGATGCGATGTCTCAGCGCTCGACAGGAAGCGATGCGAGCGTCACCCGCATGGGTGGAACCCCCTATCGGGTTCCTGTGCCGGCGGCAGCCAGGAGGCCATGTTCGTTACGCTCGTCAACGGATCTGACACTGCGATCTGACGACGGCCACGTCCTTGAAGCCGTGGTGAGTGAACAGGGACGCGATATCATCTGTGCCTACGGTGCACTTCGGGCCGACGATGACCTCGGCGATGGCGCGCGCGGGATCGAAGATGCCGTTGCGATAGCGGCCGTACGGAAATTCGAAATAGTGCAGCGGTCCAGCGGGGCCGGTACGTTCTAGCGGCTGGGACCATCGTACCGGCGCGCCGTCGGGCAGCAGACCGGTCCGCGAAAAGAATTCGTGGTCTTGGGGCGCGGGCGGGGTAATCCGCTGCGCGTCTATCATGCGGACCTCTTGTTCGTAGGCCCAGCTATGGTGCTTGTGCGCGGTCATCAGCACAAAGGCGCCGACCACAGGCTGCATGGTGTTCAAGAGGTTATGGGGTGGAAAGCTCATGTCAACGTCGCGCAGTGCCTGCGCGAGGAGATGGCGATAATCGTCGCTTGAGTGTTCGTCGACGTACTTGACCAATTGGACACAGGCCGGAATGCCGAATAGGGCTGCTCGCCGAAAGCCGATCGAAACGCCGCCATGCTGCCGCGCGTCAATCTGGGTGAGAGCGCGGACTGAGCGTCGATCAGGATGAGACTGCGCCGTGTGTGGGCTGACGGAGGGAGGGCTTAAGCCCGACTGACGGCAGGCCACACACGGCGGCGTTTTTTGAAAACCCGTCTGGCGGTCGGGCAGGTCTGCGGCAAAGTTCTGATTCGTCTCAGCAATTGAGGGATCAGCATTTGCCCGGCCTCCACATCACCGACCACCAGATGAGGCTGTACATGAGTATCCGAACAACCCACGACACGACCGTTGCCGCCGCCAAGGCCGGCATCAGTCGCGCCACCGGCTTCCGCGTCGATGCCGATCCACGCCTGCCGTCGCAGAAGCAGAAGCCCCGCGAACGGCGGCGCCCGGACCCACTGGCCGCCATCTGGGAGGCCGATGTCGTGCCTATCCTGAAGGCGGCGCCCGGCATCCGCACGGTCAGCGTGATGGCTGAACTGCGGCGGCGGCATCCGGACCTGAACCCCAATATCCGCCGCACGCTGGAGCGGCGCATCACGGCGTGGCGCGCCCATCATGGGCCGGAGCAAGACGTGATCTTCCGCCAGGAGCATGAACCTGGTCGCATGGGCTTGTCTGATTTCACCGACACCAGCGCGCTGACCATCACAGTGGCCGGTGTCGCGCTTGTGCACCGGTTGTATCACTTCCGGCTGGCATTCTCGGGCTTCGCGCACGCCCACGTGGTGCTGGGCGGCGAAAGCTTCGTGGCGTTGGCCGAGGGGCTGCAGAATGCACTGTGGGCGCTTGGCGGCGTGCCGAAGGAACATCGGAGCGATAGTCTGTCGGCGGCGTTCCGCAACCTCGATAAGGCCGCAGCGGATGACCTGACACAGCGCTATCAGGATCTGATGACGCATTACGGCATGAAACCCTCGCGCAATAACCCCGGCGTCGCCCACGAAAACGGATCGATTGAAAGCCCGCACGGCCACCTGAAGAACGCACTGAAAGACGAACTCTTGCTGCGTGGGTCCAGGGATTTTGAAGATCTGGATGCCTACCGCCGGTTTGTCGACCTGATCATCGGTCGGCAGAACGCGCATAACCGCAAGCGGATCGAGTTGGAGATGCCGAGCCTCGACAAGCTGCCGAAGCGCCGGACGGCGGACTTTGAGGAAAAGACCGTGACGGTCACGAGAAGCGGCGGCTTCATGTTGAACCGCGTGTTCTACACCGCACCGTCGCGGCTGATCGGGCACCGCCTGCGCGTGCGGTTGTTCGATGACCGGCTCGAATGCTTCCTGGGTTCGACCACCATGATGACGCTGCGACGGGGCCAACCGGTCTCGGAGAGCAAGGGCGGTCACGTCGTCGACTACCGGCATGTGATCCACGCGTTGCGCAAAAAGCCGATGGCGCTGCTCAACCTGGTCTATCGCGATCAGTTGTTCCCACACCCGGCTTATGCACGTGCGTTCGAGGCTTTGCTGGCAGCCGCCGGTGACCGGCGAACCTGCAAGACCATGGTTGAATTGCTGGCGCTGGCCCACGACCGGGCCTGTGAAGGCGAGCTCGCCGAGGCGCTCGACGCTGACGCCGATGCGGGCCGGTTGCCTGATCTGGCGTTCTTGCGCGCTTACTTCGGACCTGACCCTGCATCGGTGCCGCTAATCGACGTTGAGGTGGTGCCACTCTCGATCTACGACGAACTGGCGGTGGTCGTCGCCGTCGCGGCAACATCAGCCTTGCAGGTGGCGGCATGAGCGCGTCCAACACGATCGACATCGCCCGCGTTGAATTGCTGCTCAGCGAGCTGCGTCTACCCGGCGTCAAACTGATGTGGGCCAAGCTCGCCGCACAATCCGACAAGGAGGGCTGGCCGGCGGCACGCTTCCTGGCGGCGCTGGCCGAACTTGAGGTCGCCGACCGCATCCGCCGCCGCACCGAGCGGCACATGGCCGAAGCCAAACTTCCACCCGGCAAAACCATCGCCGCTTTCGACTTCGCGTTACTGCCGATGGTCTCGAAGGCGCAGGTGATGGCGCTGGCGGCAGGCGACGCGTGGCTCGAAAAGGGTGCCAACGTCCTGTTGTTCGGGCCGCCCGGCGGGGGCAAGAGTCATTTAGCGGCAGCGCTTGGCTTGGCGCTGGTCGAAAACGGCTGGCGCGTGCTGTTCACGCGCACCACCGACCTCGTGCAGCGGCTGCAGGTGGCGCGGCGCGAGCTGGCGCTGGAGGCCGCCATCACCAAGCTCGACCGCTACGATCTGCTGATCCTGGACGACATCGCCTACGTCACCAAGGACCAGGCCGAAACCAGCGTGCTGTTCGAACTGATCGCTGCCCGTTACGAGCGGCGATCAATGCTGATCACGGCCAACCAGCCGTTCGGCGAATGGGGTAAGATCTTCCCTGATCCAGCCATGACGCTGGCGTCCATCGACCGCCTCGTTC
>JANMXI010000328.1:0-18958 GCA_031394735.1 Pseudomonadota bacterium
GCCGAAAGGCACGGACTGGAAGGGCCTGCGGCTCAAGGCTGAGCTGGAGGTCAAGGGGCAACGCTATCCGATCAACTGGGCCTGCCGCCAGAAATTAAATGCCGACGGATCCCTGACGCTGCGTCCGACGCCAGGAATATCTTGAATTTTCCAGCGTTTTTAGCGGATTTCAAACAATGGCCGGAACGCGCCCGGGATATGAAAATCGGGCGTGCCCAACGGCAACTCAAACAAGCTCCAGTAGACGCGCGCATCGGCTTCGCCAAGAGCTGCATAGGCATTGCCGATGAGTTCCAGTGGCTGTCTGCCATCCCAGCCGAGGGAGGCGAGAGGTATTCGCATCTGGGCTTCCCAGCCGCCTTCAACAATTGTCGCAGTATGCGTAAAGCCATTTTTGACGCCGAAGTAATACTCCTGGCGCGGCTCCACGATATTGACCTGCAGCGCCTGATTGTAAGGGCTCACCTCAAACTCGTAGTACTGGGGAGAACCTGACTTGGCGTTGCGCACAAACACTTCGACCACATCGAATTGGTAGGGGTATTCGTTGCGCGCCAATTGCGGCTTGGCGGCGATGGTGTTGGTGGTCACCTTGAATTTCGCCAGCAGCACATCGCCGTCGCGAACGAAGTTCACGGTCACCGGTGCGGACATAGTCTGCCGCGGATTGGAGAACGCGAGCGCAGAGGGCTGAGTGCCGATTGAGCCTCGAACGGGAGTCGGCACTGTGCTGCAGCTTGATAGCAACAGCGCACCCAGCACAATCACCGGTCGTGTCTCCACTCTAAACAGGCGTTGCCTGCAGCAAAAGGAATCGCTTGAAGGTTGCATTCAATCCGTTGTCGTGAGCATCGATGACGCCCAGTTCGACCTCGTTGAAGAGATCGCGGACCCGATATTTCCCTTGGCCTAAGCCTCGCAGCTGAAGCTGACCGCTCCATTCATTGGCATAGAACGAGTAGTACATCTTGCCGCTCTTTGAAATGGCGTGGGTCTCCGGCTTGTCGAAGCCGATGTCGTAGAGCTCACCCCGGTACTCACCGGTGGGCAGCATGTGTTCCTTGTAGAGCGCCACCCATTTTCGCCACATTGTTTCTTTTTGCGGCGTCAGCACGAAGCCGCCGGGGGGCAACTTGTCGACCGGACGAGTCGTATCCTTGGGCCAGGTGAACTTGGTGGAGATGACGGCGCCGACGCCGACGCTCGACGCAAAGTCATCACCGCCGTCACTGAGTTCGACGTGATCCCCGGCGTAGCTGCTCCCCAAGCCCATCAACGCTTTGACAGATTTTCCTTTGCTGCGAACCTGCCAGGAGGACAACGGATCCGAGGCCGGATACTGGTCGGTCGCAGGCAAATTGTGAAAGGCGAAGGCCGTGCCGCACGGGCACAGTTCGATCACCGCATCCGGGTTGATCTCATGCGCTGCCTTGTGGATTGCGCTCCAGAAGTCGGCAAGTTTTTCGCACGACTCACTGGGGTGAGCATGCTTGTGCGCCCGATTGAAGCACGGGGCTACGGCATTGAGGTGCTGGCCATCCAGTTTGATGCCTTCAAAGCCCCAATCGCCGATGATTTTCCTGACCATCGTGACGTAGTAGTCCACCGTGGGTTGATAGGCAGGGCATTGGGTAAAAGCATTCCACCAACTCACTTTCTGGACCGAACCGTCGTGGTCTAACAACAGCATGTCGGCGTGATCATGCAGTACGTCGCTGCCCGGATCAGCCGCCAACGGCGCGAGCCAAAGACGCGGCCGCATGCCTTGCGCTTTGACTGCCTTGACGAACGCGCGCATATCATCCTCGCCCCGCGGGAACTTGGTGCGATCGATTTCCCAGTCGCCTTCGTTGTTCTGCCAACCATCGTCCATCACCGCCCAACCGAAGCCCAGTTCGTGAACCTTGGGCAACGTCGCGAGCACCTGCTCGGTGGTGAAATGTCGCTCGTATCCCCACGCGCACCAGACCGGGGAAAATGCAGACGCTGGTGCTCGAGGTGCGGCGAGGCCTTGCGCGCGCATGATGTGCTGGTACTGGCTCAGCGGCGAATAGTGATCGCCGGCGTGCACGCTCAACAATGTACGATCCGTGGTCAACGACTGGCCCGGTTCAAGCGTGGCTTCCTGCGCCGACTCGATTGCAATGCTGGCGCCGCCGGATGTCTTGCGCACCGGTAGGTCCAGCAGGCGCGGAACGGTTTCGATATGACCAACCGCGATGCCGACGTCACGGCGCCAGATATTGGCCACAGGTGTTCCGCCGCCATAGTCCGACGCCGCCATCGACAACGTATTGCGCTGCTCGAAACCTTCTTTGACGGGCTGCACCCAGTCACGCCGATCCTCATGGGTGGCGCCGGAAAAGCTCCAAAAACCATCCGGTGCATCAGCCAGTTCATGCGCGGCATTACGCCAACCGGTGATGGCCAGGCGTTGGGTGCCGGCATTGCGATACGTCGCCTGGATGATTGCCACGCCGGGGTGCTTGTTGAAGAAAGTCACCGTGACGATTTTCTCGATGCCCTCCGCGGAGCGTCCCTTTAGCGTGTGCCGGCGTCCAACTCCCTGTGCGGGATCGTTCAAGGCTTCGCTGCCGTGATCCGTGAGGTCGAACGCATCCAGCACGCCCTCTTTCAGCAGCAGGCATTCGCTGGATTCGTAGCCGGTGATCGCCTGACCGCGCGCCGCGATACTGGTGCGCAACGTCTGATCAAACGCGATGGACAGCAGCTTGTCATTCGCCACGACGCGGGCGGTGGTGCCGGGGTTGGTTGCGCCTTGGGCCCAAGGTATTGCTGCCCACGCGACACTGCCGGATACCAGTTTGAGGGCGGTACGTCGTCCTAGTTTTGACATGGGTTTGATCTCCGGTATTTAAGCGAGCAGTAACTCGAAACCAAACGATTCGCTGGCCTGCCGAATCTCCTCGGGCACTCCCGTATCGGTGATCAGGGTATCCAGTTCGCTGATCGAAATGATGCTGTGCAAACAGATCTTGCCGAACTTCGAGCTGTCGGTGATGGCGACAATGGAGCGCGCGGCTTCCGCCATCTTTCGATTCAGTCTGGCTTCGGGTTCGTGATGGGTGGTGATGCCGCGTTCGAGGTCGAAGCCGTCGACTCCCAGGAAGAGCCAGTCCACATGCAGTGCATCCAGCGCTTCGACGCTCAACCCGCCGTAGAACGCCATGTTCTTGCGCCGTAACTCGCCGCCCAACATGACGATGTGAATGTTGCTTTTCGGAGCCAGCGCAACCAGCACACCAAAATCGTTGGTCACCACCGTCGCTTCGATGTTGGGGAGCGCCTCTGCCAGTTGAACGGACGTAGTGCCGGAATCGATGGCGATGGTGTCACCGGCCTTCACCATGGCGGCAGCACGTCGCCCGACGCGGCGTTTCTCTTCCAGATGCGCGGTCCGCTTTGCCTCGTAGAGGGGTTCAGGTGGGGAACCGCCGACCAATTTGCTGTCGATGGCGCCGCCGTACGCTCTGGCCATGACGCCGCGCTCCGCAAGGTAGCGTAAGTCCTTGCGAACCGTTTGCATGCTCACATCGAACTGCTGCGCCAGGGCAGTCACCTGCACACTGCCGTTTTGGCGCACCAATTCGCTGATTTGCAGGCGTCGTTGACTCGTATTGCGGCCGACGGCCATAAGGTCTCCAAAAAAGTAATACTATCAGCTATGTTTCGTTAAGTTTCGGTATTGATATTAAGCGAAATAGATCTTACGCTCGGTTTCCTTGATTATGCATTGCTTTCACGGCGTGCCTGGGTGAACTTGATGAAAACTGCCCGTCTGCATCACAAAGCCCTATTTTGCGGCATTACCTTGGCGATCGTAATGCCTTGTACGTTCCCCGCCCGGGGGCAGTCGACCAGCAGCAATTCTACGGGTCCGAGCAGCCAGGATGCGGCGGCAGAGGCGAAGGAGCAGGCCAAACTCCTGGAGGAGATCGTCGTGACCGGGGTGAGAGCGAGCCTGATCCACTCGGTGCAACTCAAACGCGACGCAGCGACCGTACAAGATTCCATCTCCGCGCTCGAACTTGGGAAGTTTCCCGACAACAACGTGGCCGACTCTTTGAGTCATATCACCGGCGTGGCGATCACCCGTACGGCCGGGGGTGAAGGGCAGAAGGTCAGTGTTCGCGGATTGGGTCCTGAATACACCTTGACCACCTTCAACGGTCGAATTCTGGCAACCGACGGCGCCGGCCGCGATTTCGCGTTCGATGTTCTGCCGTCCGAAGTCATCAGCGGCGCCGATGTGATCAAAGGCGCGCAGGCTTCTCTGACCGAAGGCGCGATCGGTGGATTGGTCAATCTGCGCTCGGCCAGCCCGTTCGATCAGAAAGGGCAGCACACGTTTGTGCATCTGGAAGGCGAGCGCAACATGATGTCCAAGCTGAACGGCAGCAAGTTCTCAGGCGCGTATAGCAACACCTTCGCCGACGACACATGGGGAGTGCTGGTGGGCGTGGTCTACGCGAAGCGTAAGGATCGCACCGACACGGCCGGCAACGACGGTGGTTGGACCCGCAATCCGGACCCGAACGATGAGAGCTGGCTGTACGGAAACGCCTGGGGCGGCAACATCGATCTCAATGGCAACGACCAGCTGGATCCGAATGAATATGGTCTGATCGGCCCCGGACAATTCCGAATGGGAACGATTTTAGAAGAAAAGAAACGGCTGGCGTTGTCCGCGAAATTAGAGTGGCGGCCCAACGACAACGTAGGCGTATCGATCGATGGTCTGAAGACTCGCTTGAATTCGCCCCAAGTGGGTTATCAGCAGTCCTACTATCCGCTGTTTGCGCCGGGTCGCTGGTCGGACATGCGGGTCGAGAACGGCATTGTCACGGGCCTGACCTTGAACAACCCGGATCCCGAACAACGGCTCAACCCGGAGCTGTTGAATCTGACCCAGCATCGCGTGGTCGATACGGACCTATACGGCATCAACGGTGAATGGCAGGCGACCTCCGACCTGACCTTGCGTGGCGATCTGTACCGATCCACCTCGCGTCGCCACTCCGGCGGTCTGGATAGTTACGTCGTGCTGCGAATGAATCAGCCCAACACCACACGCATCGAACTCAACTCTGCGGGCGTGCCCGGTGTCGTAACGACATTTGACGACGGTCGTGATCTGAGCAATGGTCTGGCCAATGGGCAGTTCGGTGCGCAGGATTTCAACACGCACTACATGGAACTGGGTGGAGACAATATCGACGATAAGATCATCGGTGCGACTCTGGGTGGCGAGCTGCGGCTCGGGCGGTTCGCGATCGACACACTTCAATTCGGTGTCTCCGCGACGGATCGACGCAAGTCGCGCGATTTGATCAATAACACGCTGACCGGCGGTGCTGATTACTACTCCGGAGACAACGCCATCATTGTGGGCGATCTCGGCGGCAATGTGATTTCGCACTCCTTCAGCCTGCCCAGCTTCATGAACCAGATCAGCAGCCAGTTTCCGCGCACTTTTTTGGCATTTGACGTGCCGAACTACCTTGCGCAACTCGCGGCCTACAATGGTCATGCGCGTCCGGGAGGTGGCGTCTACAACTTCAGTGCCGCCGCGGCGACGTGGAACCCCCTGCAAAGCTACCGGGTCACGGAAAAAACCATTGCGGTCTACCTGGAGGCGGATATGTCGGGCACGCGCTGGGATGGCAACGTCGGCGTTCGGCTGATCAAGACACGCACCACCGCGCAGGCGTGGGATGCCAAGATTTTAAGCATCACTCCCAACGGCGATTTCAACTACACGGCCCAGTACGCTGCGCCCACGCCGATCAATCAGCAGGGCGACTACACGTTCGTGCTGCCATCCGCGAATTTCGTCTGGCACTTCCGGGACGATCTGCAGTTGCGCCTCGGCGTGGCGAAGACGATGGCACGGCCGTCGGTGGAAACGCTGGCGCCCACCAACTCGACGGAAAGCGTGTCCTGGGGTGAGTTCACGCAGATCTACTACGGCAACGTCAATCTCAAGCCGTACTCGGCATATCAGGGCGACGTTTCACTGGAATGGTATTTTTCACCAAAATCCATCCTGAATTTTGCGGTTTTTTACAAGCGTATCAACGACCAGATCACCACCAGCTGGGAGCCCCAGCAGGATATCGGCGTCCCGGGTTACCTGTTCAATGTCAGCCGGCCGATCAATGGAGACTATGCGAAGGTGCACGGCTTCGAGGCCGGCATGCAGCATTTTTGGGAAAGCGGATTTGGCGTTCGAGCCCAGTTCACTCGCAACTGGTCCAAGAGCTGGGTGGGCGGTCAGGAGCGTCCATTGGAAGGCATCGCTCCGTCGGTGTATTCGATGAGCTTGATGTATGAGAAGGGCCATTGGTCGTTAGGGACCACCGCGGACCATACGCAAGGTTTCGTCACCGCGGTCAACGTGCTGGGCAATGGTTTCAACGAGGAGGCCGACGGAATCACCTGGATGACGGCACATATTGCCTATGAACTCAACGATCGCTTCAGCGTTGCGCTCGAGGGCCAGAACCTGCTCGATGCCAAGGAGCGATACACCATCAACGGCAACCCGCTGCTATTGCAGGGCTACTATCGATATGGCCGCTCCTTCAGCCTGGGCGTGAACGTCAAATTCTAGAAGCGGCTGGAAGTGAGGGTCGCGGTGCGATCAGGCGGCGAAACCCCGGCGTGAGTGAATGATCGTCACCAGCTCCCGAAATTGCATGGATTCCCGCAAGTTGATGTCAGCGAGCAGGTCGTCGTCGCGAACCAGTGTAAAATCTGCCTGATTGATGAAGCGACGGATGGAGTCGCTCATGAGGGTCGGGACATCGGTGTCCGGGCGCACCTCTGAGATGCCCTCGCCAACGTAGTACCGCGCGAGGTATTCCGCCAATCGGTGGGCAATAATCCGCTGTTCGTTGAAGAAGTAGTCCCGAATGAACGCACTACGCGCCCACCAGTCGGATGCAGCTTGCATGATATTGGCTCCCTAAGCCTTCGTTCGAGGGGCAATTTACGGCGATTCGGAGATGTTCGCCATTGTTCCAATTTTGCGACGTCCCGATGATAGTGGTGGCTGAGGTGGCCTCGCCCGCGCCGGGGATTGTCGATATTCGCGCTACACTGGCATCCATGATCAAGAGCGGCGTGAAGGCGATAAGCGCCACAGGCATTACCGGCAACCTGATTGGTGTGTTTTGCGCCTTGATTTTCTTCACGGCGGGCGTGATGGCACAACCGACGAATTCGTACCGGATCTACGTGACCAACGAATTGTCCGGCGACCTCAGCATCATCGATGGACAGACGCGAGGTGTGATCGCCACGGTGCCGTTGGGGAAACGTCCGCGTGGAATCCAGGCGTCGCCGGATGGCAAGCGATTGTACATAGCGTTGAGCGGCTCGCCGATCGCAGGCCCGGGCGTGGACGAGTCCACGTTGCCGCCTGCAGATAAGTCCGCCGATGGGATCGGCGTATTCGATACCACCAGCAATCGCTTGCTGACCGTGATCAAAGGCGTGTCCGATCCTGAGCAGCTGGCGGTGAGTCCGAACGGCGCGCGTCTTTATGTGGCCAGCGAGGACGAAGCGTTGGCAGTAGTGTTCGATCTGCGGCGCGGCGAGCGAATCGCCGGCATTCCAGTCGGTGGTCAGCCCGAAGGCGTCGCGATAAGTCCCGACGGGCGCATCGCCTATATGACCTCGGAGACGGATAGTCAGGTGTCCGTCATCGATACGCGTAGGAACAAGCGCGTGGGGCAATTCCCCAGCGGAGCGCGGCCTCGGTCGGTGGTCTTTGCGGCAGATGGCAAACAGGCATTCGTCAGCAGCGAGAACGACGGCCGGATTGCTTTCGTTGCCACTCGGGATCACCGGCCGACCGGGTCGGTGTAGTTGGTGGGCGAGTCGGTGCGTCCGATGGGGCTCGCCGTAAGCCATGACGGACGCACCCTGTTCGTCGTGACGGGGCGGGGTGGAACGCTGGTGAAGCTCGATGTGGCAACTGCCACCGTTCGGGAAACGGTTGCAGTGGGTAAGCGGCCGTGGGGCGTCGCGCTGAGTCCGGATGAACGGCAGGTCGTCACGGCCAACGGCCCTTCCAATGACGTCACCATTGTCGACGTCCAGACCATGCAGGTTGTGCAGAAACTTACGGTGGGGCGGGGACCCTGGGGGGTAGCGGTGGTCCCGTCAGATTTGCACGAGAGCGTGCGCCGCACCGACGTTCCTTAACTCGAAGTCCGCGGGTGATCGATGGTTGATCGCCGAGTGCATCAACAATCCCGGTGCGTGAAGTGCTCATGCGACGGGCGGAACGTATCGCAACTATAGCTTGGCTTATTCAACGATGCACAGGTGCAGATGCAGCTTGGCTATACAGTCACCACCCATGCACCTCACGCATTCGCGTGTCGCTATAATGGTGACCAGCGACAATCATAAGCCTGCGGTAGCAACGGAGCGTGGTGACATGTGTGATGAGAAAGATTTGCAAGAATTTGCGCAACTCCCGAACCCACTGACGCGGCGACAGTTCGGCGCCATGACTATCGGGGCGGGAATTGCGGCCGCGTTGCCTGGATCGGCATTGGCGTCGAACCTTCACGGCGCGAATGTCGACATTAAAACGCCTGATGGGGTGGCGGATGCCTATTTCGTTCATCCCTCGACGGGTACTCACCCGGGTGTGTTGATCTGGCCGGATATTTTCGGATTACGTCCTGCGTTCGTGCAAATGGCCACGCGACTCGCTGAAAATGGCTACGCGGTGCTCGTCGTCAATCCTTTCTATCGCGTGCACAAGGCGCCCACGGCACCGGAGAAGCCGGACTTCAATGATCCGGATACGCGCAAGGCGCTAATGAGTCTGGCGGGTTCGCTGACGGCGGAGACGGCCGTGACCGACGCTAATGCGTTCGTCGGATTCCTTGATCAGCAGCATGCGGTCGACAAGAAACGGAAGATCGGCACAACTGGCTATTGCATGGGCGGACCGTTCGTCATGCGCACGGCGGCGGCGATTCCGGAGCGCGTCGGCGCTGGCGCCACGTTTCATGGCGGAGGACTTGCGACCGACAAGCCGGAGAGCCCGCATCTGCTCATCCCGCGCATGAAGGCGCATTTTCTGATCGCCATCGCCGAGAATGACGATCAACAGGAACCTAAATCGAAGGACATCCTGCGCGAATCATTCGCTGCAGCACACCTTCTTGCCGAAATTGAAGTGTATGCAGGGACGAAGCACGGCTGGTGTCCTCCCGATTCACGTGTCTACGATCACGACAGTTCAGAAAAGGCCTGGAGTCGGCTACTGGAGTTGTTGCGCACGTCGATCGCGGCCTAAGAAGCAGGCGCTGACGAATGCGCGATTGCGCAAAGGCGTCGCCAGCGTGAGGCTGACATCCGATCGTCTTGCGTTCAAAGCAGGAATCGTGCCGACGCAAAGATTCTGGACACCACGAGAGTGGGTTACTTCATTTTGTTGGGTTGGAAATGGCAGATGTCCACATTCGGCTGACCCTCGCTGGGATCTTGAAGGAGTAGTCCTGCGGAGGTGACGTGGGATTTGGAGAGCGTCGCGCTTAAGATGAATTCCCTTGGCGGTATGGGTTGTTTCTTGGGGGAGTATGAAAGCCAACTATCTGCATCTGGCCGCGGCGTGTTGCGGCATCATCGTCGCCAGCGGGAATGTTAAGAGCGAAGTACCCGTTGAAGGCCTCGAGCGTGGGGTGCTGCCCGATCGCTGGATGACGGGCGGCCCCAAGTGCATGGAAATGCCGGAATGGCAGGTGCACGAGTACAACCCGCGATTGTTCATCCTGCGCCAGTCGGGGTGCACGAACTACGAGAAGCCGTTTCTGTATCTATTATTTGGGAAAGACCGAGCACTGCTGTTGGATACGGGGGCGGCCAATGGCAATCTTGCGCCTACGTTGCAGCGCACCGTACACCGCTGGCTTCTGCGTAATGGGGTGGATCGCATGCCGCTCCTGGTCGTGCACACACACGGGCATGGCGATCATGTGGCGGGTGACGAAGGACTCATCGCGCTGAACGATCCCAAGATCCCTCTCACGTTGATTCCCGCGACGGTCGACGCGGCGAGTCGAGCGTTTCATATCCCATCCTGGCGGGAGAGCAATGGCTCGGTGGATTTGGGCGAGCGGGTGGTGGATGTCATTCCCCTTCCCGGGCATTCCGATACCAGCGTGGCGTACTACGATCGCAGGACCGGGATTCTGTTTACGGGCGATAGCCTATATCCAGGACGGCTGTATATCAAAGACTTTCCAGAGTTCGAGACGAGCACTTGGCGGTTAGTTCGATTCTCGGCGCATCAACCGATCAGCCACATTCTCGGCAATCACATCGAACAGACGCGTACCCCGTTCGTCGACTACCCGACGGGCACGATGTACCAGCCGGAGGAGCATGAACTTGCGCTATCGCGCGGCTCGTTGCTGGAATTGTCGGATGCTCTGACGGCATTGCAGGGCAAGCAGCGTCGCGTGAGATTGCGGGACTTTACCCTGTGGCCGAAGGCGACGGACGAGGCGGAGCGGGCGGCCGAGGAAAAGGACTATCAAGAGGTCAATGCTCGACAGCGCAAGCGTATGTGGGATCAATCGGCGCCGGACTAGAACTGCCGATCTTAGGTGAGCTTCAGGGCGTCCGCTTACGAGAAATGTCGGGGTGTCGCCGATAGTGCGAGGTGGATTTTGATTGGCTGCCTTCCTGGCCCACCAGCCACTTGGGGGAACGGGCACGTCGACCGTGCGGCAGCGCTTCGCTAGACCCACGTCGGAGATTCCGAATTCCTTAGCTAGTTCGGTCATGGGTTTTGACCAAACCAGGTCATAGAGAGATTGGCGGGTGAGGGTCAGATAGTTGGTGGTCATGGCGGTCCTTTTGCGCTTGTTAAATCGATTGCGGATATAGAGTGAGGGCAGCCTCCCAATCCGTACCTGGAGTTGCCGCGGGACTTGGCACCCTTCATGATCAGTCTATTCAGACAGGGGATGTCGAGTGGACCCGGACACACAGGAGTTATCTTCAGACAAAGGGGCGCAGTGGGCTATGGATACGCGCGCCTGCGACGCCTTCGTCAGCTATGCCTCCTCAGATGCTAGTGTCGCCAATCTGCTCGTGGAGATTCTGGAGGGCAATGCGATTTCCTGTTGGATCGCGCCGCGGGATGTTATGCCCGGTGCACACTATGCGGATGAAATCATCCGCGGTATCACAGGTTGCAAGGTGCTGGTTCTCATCCTGTCGAGCAGCGCAATTGGATCTAAGCATGTTGGTAAGGAACCCAGCCGCCGTAAAATCTTCCGGGCTGCTGCGTGACCGGCGCACCGCCGACGGTGCACTCCAAGTTCTCCGGATAGAACGCGACACAGTCCGCGAGCGCCTCGGCACCCGGTAGTGGCCGCGGATAGCTCCACGCCAACCCCGTAAGGCTGCGCGTCCCATCAACCAGCGACCAGTAGCGCGCCGCGCCCTTCCATTCACATAACGATGACCCGGCGGCCGACGTCAGATGGTCGCGGTTCACGTCATCCCAGGGCAGATAAAAACTGGGTGGATGCGCGGTTTCGAGCACGCGGATCGCGTGAGATGTTCGCGCAATCTCAATGCCACCCCAGCGGATCACGACCTCGCGGGTATCCATAGCGAGCGCGGGTGGCCGCGGGTAATCCCAGACCGATTCTTGGCCAGGTCCGGGCGCAGGTGCGAACGGCGGACGGTCACTGCCCCGCCATCGCCACTGAGCGCGTGCGGCCTGCAGCCAGGATGCGGGCGCAACAGCAGTCGTGTCGTCATTTGTCATCACAACAGCATCGCGCTCGCGACTTGGAACTGCAAGGTCCGCAAGCTCCAGGCATGGGTTGGCGGCGTGATGGTCTCGCCCCGGTGATGGGGCCGATGGTAAGGTTGCGAAAAATGGGAGATCGCGGTGCAAAAGATGTTTCTAGTGCTCTTGCTGTTGGGGTTGTTTGTATTCCTGCCGCTATGGGCGGTTCAGCGGCGAAGAGCGCGTCGTACAGTGCGCGTCGATGAACTGCCGGCGCCTTCCGAGAAAGTGCGGAGGCTGGCGGCGGATCCGAGCCGGAAGATCGATGCAATTCGTGAATATCGTCAGGAGACGGGGTTCGGGTTGCTGGAGGCGAAAGAGGTTATCGAGAGCTTGATGGCAGGCGGAAGATAAGAAAACCAGATGAGTGGACTGGGCCGGTGGGAGGCCGGACGGGAATGCGAAATCGGGCGATATCCGCTACGGGTGAAAGTCGACTGCAATTTGACAGAAGTTGGTCGGGAAAATCACTTGTGAGTAAGTGATACGATCAGCTTTCTGTCTTTCCAGCAAGAGGGGCACCCAAGGATGGAAGCCGTGATCATCGTTCTGAACATCGGACGTGCGTTGATGGTCTGCTGGGCGCTGTACAGTCTGGTGTTGATCTTCTTTCCCGCGGCCGTCCAGCGTCCTTCTGATCCCAACGGCGGGGCCATTCAATTTGTCGTCGCGTACTCAATCGGATTCTGCCTGGACCGTGCACTGGGGTTTGTCAAACGGCGACGGGCTGCAGCAAGCAACGAATCGTAGATTGGGTCGCCTACGCTTAAGGGCGTTGCTGCTGCCCTCGGCCGATCTTTACAAACACCACACCGTGCCTCGGCACAGTTGCAGTAAAGGAATCGTCGAACTCACCCAGATCCTGCCGCAGCCAAAGGTTGCGGATCGGTTGCTGGCCCTTCAGGCCCAAGTCGGCCCAGCGCGCGGTGACTGCCTGCGGGTGGAGGCCGCGATTGAAAAGCCCGACCGCTTTACTGCCATCAGCCAATGGGCGAGACCATATTTCCAGGCGCCCCTCTTGCCAGACACGACTCGCGGCGCGTCCCAGTACATCTTGGTCGACGTCCAATACCTCGTCATTGGTTAATAGCGCTCGTGTGAAGGCATCGACCTGCCCCAGATCCGATCCGATAAACAACGGTGCCGCCTGCAGCGACCAAAGTGCTAAGTGCAGCATTTGTTCGTTGGGCGTCAACCGAGTTTGATGCAACTGCGGCCCCCAACCTACCTTGCCGACCACCAGCATATCGGTATCGTTCCAACGGCCCGGTCCTACACGTTGTTCTCTTCCTGCTTGACGAAATCCGACGCTCTGCAAATTCGACCACATATCGAGCAGGTCGCCGGAAGTGCGCCAGAGGTTGCCGCCGACGTCGGCGCCCCACTGCCAGACATCGCCATAACCGTATTGGCAAAGAGAATAGACGATATCGCGATCGACCCGGTCGAGCGCTTGGTGCATCAGCGCATAGGGCTTTTGCAGTTCGGACAGCGAATGGTCTTTGGCTATTTCGTCGTAAGAGCACCAGTCATATTTTAGAAAATCCATGCCCCAGCGCGCATAGCTTGCGGCATCTTGCGCCTCGTGTTGCCAGCTGCCCGCATGGTCTTCGCAGGTTCTGGGTCCTGGTGACGAATAAATGCCGAGCTTGAGGCCACGTGAATGAACGGTGGCGGCGAGCGCCTTCATATCCGGAAATTTTTGATTTGCTTGAATCTCCCCAACCGCATTGCGCGAACCCTCCCAGGTGTCGTCGATCACCACATAGTGGTAGCCGTAGGCGGCAAGGCCGCTCGTCTCCAATTGCTCGAGCGCCTTCATCGTCATTGCTGGTATCGCCGCCATCATCCAATAACAGCGTCAGCACGTTCGCGCCCGTGAGGTCAGCTGACATCAGCTGTGGCGGATCGCCGGCGCGCATGGTGCCGCTGCTCGCGACCCGCCGATCATCGGCCCATACTTCGTACACGACTGATCCTACACCGGATTTCACCACGTCATCGAGGCCGACGACGGCCGCGAAGCGTGTCGCTTCGCCATGTAGATCGATGACGAATTCACTGATCGAGCGGGTGCCGATGCCGTGAGCATACTGCTCGCCGCCGAGCCGAATCGGCTGGAACGCTGATCGAACTGCTGGATGCCGGAAGAGTTTAAGTCATCGCTTGACGCGCCGCTGCGATGCATGATGTCACAAAAAAAGTACACAAAATATTGTCTTAAAAAATAGCGCCAAATGCCTTAAAACATAGGGCTTTGTGCAAGTGTCGCTGTCTGTTGACGTCCAATCAAAAAACGGCGCATGATCTTCGCGCATCGCCAGCGGTAAGCATCGCTGCCAGCGATGGGCAACACTGCCTGATGGATGTGTCGCAGGCCATCGAGCGCGAATACTCACGCGCACGTTTTGCCGAAGGTCGCTTCAACCTGTTGTTTCAGATGGCGTCCGAAGCAGTTCTGGTGCTCGACGCCGGTACGCAACGGATCACCGAGTCCAATCCGGCGGCCGCGACTCTGCTCGGGCTCGGCGCCCGCCGCGCCTCCAATCGTGCCTTTCCCGAAGGCTTCGACACTGCCGGCACCCAGGCGATTCAATCGATGCTGACCATGGTGTCGGCAGCGGGAAGAGCGGATGCGGTGCAGGCCCGCCGCGTTGAGGGCGGCCCGGAGTGGCGGGTCAGTGCCAGCTTGTTTTGCAATGGCAGCGGCGCGTATTTCCTGGTGCAGCTGGCGGCGCTACACGCCAACCAGTCGCCGGTCGTGCGCCAGTCGCGTTCCAAGGTCGTGGAGTTGATCGAAAGTTCGCCCGATGGCTTCGTGGTCACGGATCTGGACGGACGTGTGTTGTTCGCCAATCGCGCATTTTTGGATGTTGCTCAACTCTCGACCGAAGAACAGGCACGCGGCGAATCGATGGAGCGTTGGATCGGCCGGCCCGGCGCGGACCTCGCGATACTGCTGTCGAATCTGCGACAGCACCAGTCAGTGCGTCTATTTGCCACCGTTCTGCGAGGCGAGTTTGGTTCCAACGCCGAGGTGGAGGTGTCGGCGGTGGCAGTGCCGGATGGTGAGCAACCGTGTCTGGGATTTTCAATCCGCAGTGTGGACCGACGCGATCTCGCGCCGCGGCGTCCGGTGGGCGAGTTCCCCCGATCGGTTGCGCAGCTTACCGAGATGGTGGGAAAGGTGGCGCTCAAGGACATGGTGCGGGAGACCACCGATGTGATCGAGCGCCATTGCATCGAGGCTGCGCTGCAGTTCACCGGAGATAATCGCGCCTCGACAGCGGAGGTACTGGGCCTGTCGCGGCAGAGCCTGTACGTGAAACTGCGTCGCCTGGGGATCGGCGACGACGAGGAATAGTTTCTTCGGGCTGGCTAACCGGCGCGTTTTGCGCGGAGTTTGCTGGCTTCCGGCAGGCCCAACAGATTCGGTACGAGCAGTCTGACATGCGACTTCATCGTCGCCACCGCAAGGCACGCATCGGCAGCGTGAAAACACCCAAGCTCATCGAAGTGTGGGCCGACTTACCGCGCTCGTCGGTGGGGAAGGTCATGAAGCGGGAAATCCGCGAGCGGATGCTCAAGCGATTGGAAGCGCATTAAACCGCATTGATTGATCGCCAAATCATGCGAAGCGGCGCTGTGTCGCGCCTCTCAACCGCCATCCTCGGTCAAACTCGACGCCGACGTCTCGCGCATGTGGAACACCGCGACGAACGCCAGCAAACAGGCTGCCGCCATGTAAAAACTCACGCCGATGGTCGAATGCAGTCGAGCGGTCAGCGCGGTGGCGATCAACGGTGCAAAGCCGCCGCCCAGGATGGCGCCGGTCTGGTAGGCGAACGAGGCGCCGGAATACCGCACATGGGTCCGGAACAGTTCGCCGAACAGCGCGGCTTGGGGGCCATACATGAACGCACTGGTGCACAACGTCAGGGCGATGCCTGTCGTCATCCAGGGCAACGATTCGGTGGCCAACAATGGGAACATGACGAAGGCACTGACCGCCGTCAGAGCGGCGCCCGTCATGTAGACGCGCCGTCGTCCGAAGCGATCGGACAGCGCGCCGGCC
The DNA here is from genome assembly GCA_031394735.1 of Pseudomonadota bacterium. GTDB lineage: Bacteria > Pseudomonadota > Gammaproteobacteria > Steroidobacterales > Steroidobacteraceae > TMP-86. Next base: position 15,930 of record JANMXI010000328.1, read on the forward strand.
AGAAGCAGCGTAGGCGCCATGAGAGCGCTTGCGATCACCACGGCGCTGAGCATCGTGGTGCGGGACAAGTGCAGACCTGCCGCGTCGGTGCCGTAGGCGATCACATACGTGATGCAAATGTAGAAACACAGATTGACCGCGATATGCGCACCCACCGCAAGCAAAATCTCCCGCGGGTGTTGCCGCAGTGCTTGCAGCACTGGCGATCCTGTTCGCTGCGCGCGCGCAGGACCGCCCTTTCGCATGAGCTCCTGATACACCGGGGTCTCCTCGACACGCCAATGTAGATATAGACCCAAACCCACCAGTGCGACGCTGAGCAGGAACGGCACACGCCAACCCCAGGCGTTGAAGTCTTCGGGTGTGGTCAATGCGCCGACGAGGAGGAAGGCAATGTTGGCGGACACCACACCGACCGGAACGCCGACTTGCGCAACGCTGCCATAGAACCCACGTCGTCCCTGCGGTGCGCTCTCGACCAACAACAGCATCGCGCCGCCCCATTGCCCGCCGATGGCGAGTCCCTGCAGAAAACGCAGCAGCACCAGGATCACGGGAGCGGCGGGACCGATGGCGGCATAGGAAGGCAGGCAGGCGATCAGCGTTGTCGCGACCCCCATCAGGACCATGGCGATGGCGAGCGCGCTTTTGCGGCCTACGCGGTCGCCTACATGCCCGAAGGCCAATGCTCCGATGGGCCTGGCCAGGAACCCAACCGCAAAGGTGCTGAACGATGCCACCAAAGCCACGCTGTGTGGCAGGGAGGGTGGGAAGAAAAGGGCCGGAAACACCAGCGCGGCACCCACGCCGTACAGGAAGAAGTCGTACCATTCGATGCTCGCGCCGGCGAGGCTCATCAGGGCGAGCCGGTTGATCGGTGGGGAAGCAGGCGCGGATGACGTAGCCATGGTATTTGCGCAGTATAGAGCCATGAGGACTCGGCGCAATCACTGACTTTCGGCCGGAATGCCCGGCGGTCGTCTCTAGGTATGGCGCAACATTTGGACAGCGCTGGGCCGCGCAGAAAAGATGTCAGCAACACTCGCACCAGTCGCCTGCTGAGGGATCGACAACAGCAACTGGCTCATGATCGAGCTCATTTTCGCATTGAGTTCTATCAGCTCATCGCCCGAGACGGGACCTGCGATCAGGAACCCCTGCATATGAATGGATCGATGGGCCAATAAAAAATTGAATTGCTCAATTCGCTCAATGCCTTCGGCGGTCACACCCACGCCAAGACTGCTGCATAGGCTGATGATGGCACGCGCAATCGCACCGGAGCGGGAGCTCGTATCGACGCTGGCAATCAGGCTGCGATCGAGTTTGATGCGTGTCAGCGGCAATTGTTCCAATGAGGTGAGCGACGAGTATCCGGTGCCGAAGTCATCCAATGCGATGGGAATCCCACATGCCCGCAGACGGTGCAGCGACTCGATGGTGGCGGGCCCGGTTTGCAAAACCGTTTCGGTCAGTTCGATCTCGATGCATCGGGGCGGTAAATTAAATTCGTGCAACAAGCCTTGGACACGCTCCACGAAGCGCTGATCCAGCAATTGCCGTGCCGATACGTTGATCGCAACGCGAGCCTCGGGCCACTCGCCGTGGTGCCAACGCGCGGCGCTCTGTATCGCCGTTCGAATCACCCAGTCGCCGATCTCGATGATGAGACCGGATTCTTCAGCCACGGTCAGAAATTCTCCGGGCAACGCAAGCCGGCCGTCGGGCAGTCGCCAGCGTATCAATGCCTCCACGAGGCCTACTTCCATCGTTTCGAGATTCGTTTCGGGTTGGTACACCAGTTCAAACTCGCCGCGTTCGATTGCGCGTCGAAGACCTTGTTCCGTCGTGAACTTGTTCGTCGCGGCTTGCAGCAGTTCGGGGGTAAACACGGCCAATTGGCTGCGACCCAGAGCCTTGGCTTGAAACAGGGCGGCATCGGCGGCGCTCAATAGCGCTTCGGCCTGCTGCGCGTGGTCCGGGTAAAGACTCGCGCCGACGCTGACGCTGACGATGAGTTCGCGATCGTCTACTAGAAGTGGTTTCTGAAATGCATGCACCAGTTTCCAACCAGCTTCCCGCACTTCGTCTGCGGTCCGCGCTTGTTCGAAGACCACTGTAAACTCGTCTCCACCCAATCGCGCTGCAAACCCGAAGTGTTGCGCGGTTTCCTTCAGACGCATGGCAATGCTGATCAGGACCCGATCCCCGAAGGCGTGACCGAGACTGTCGTTGAGATTCTTGAAATTGTCGATGTCGATGAAGAAAACGCCGACGTGAAAGCGGCTGGTTGCCGCCTGCGCGATCGCCTGGTTGAGCAACGCGAAAAGCTGCCGACGATTCGGCAGCTGGGTCAAGGGGTCGTGTTCGGCCAGATGCAATAGCTGGCGCGTCCGGTCCTCCACCTTGGCTTCGAGCTGTTGCTGATGGCCGCGTGTCAGTTCCCGGGCTGAGGCGAGTTGCGTGGCCATTTGATTGAAGGCAATCGCCAAAGTGTCCAGTTCTTTGATGCCGCCCCGGGGGACTCGTACATCGGTTTCTCCGCTCGATATCTTGGATGTGGCGTCGAGCATTTTGCGAACCGGGATAAGGACGCTGCGTACCGTAAATAAGGAGATGGTTATCAGCAATGCCAACACACCGGTGGTTATCCAGGCTACGAGGTTGCGCCGGCTGTCCTCGCCTGGCACCGTCATAGTTGTCGTCACGGCGAAATCCACTGCGCCGGCGGGAATGGCTGTCGGCGTGGTGCCACTGACGCTGGCGGGCAAGACGACCTGTGTCGCTGGGAGGCCGCGATTCTGCGTCCGCGGCACTAGTGCAACCGGCGCTGCGGGAATGGCCGTGGCGATTCGAGCGCCGGTTTCTGAGAATTCCCGGTCGATCTGCTGTCGCCGTGCGTCGATCTCAACCAATCGCTTGCGCATCTCCACGACGGTCGCGTAAGACGCGCGCAATCGCTCCACCCACGCAACCCCTTCGGAGCGCTGCAGCGCGTTTTCGTAGCGGTGCAGGGTTCGGCCGAAGGC
>JANMXI010000329.1:0-3021 GCA_031394735.1 Pseudomonadota bacterium
GGCGCGTTGGCGGAGTAGGCAAAGCAATCGCCGCTCAAAAACGACGTGGATACGCCCGATTCAAGTCCGTAGGTCTTTATTGCGTCCGCCGGCAGTACCGTCAAACTGCCCGTAAACTTGGCGGCCGGAGTCAGCCCGATGAAATTGCTCTGTATCGTCCCCGTGAGCGTGGGATTTGTCAGGGTCAAAGTGAACGTACCCGTCGCTCTGCCGCCATTCGGAGTCCCGTTGGCATTCTGCCCTTCGTAGTCAACTGAGACCGTCGTGCCGGAACGGGTGATCTTCGTCGTCACGCCGCCTCCCGGCGGCTGTCGGACTACGACATCAGCAATGGCTAAGGTTACCGGTTGCTGCGCATAGACAGTAATGGGAACAAGCGCGAGCACCCACGATGCACGGATGATATCATTTGTCACGGTAGGTCTAGAATAGGGGGTTTAGCTGTGAAGAGTCCTGATACAACGACGCAAAAAGACCGCATGCGGTGTTTTCGCGTCGGCGATATCGCCATTGACCCCGCTTCACGGACCATTCGCCGCAACCATGAGGAGATTCACGTCCGGCCCAAGACCTTTGAGGTCCTGCTGCATCTGATCCAAAACCCGGACCGCGTCGTAACCAAGGATGAGTTAAACGAAGCTTACTGGAAGGACACGGCGGTCACAGAGGACGCCTTGGTTCGCTGCATTCTGGAAATCCGCCGAATGCTGAGGGACGATCCGAAGTCGCCGGTCTTTGTAAAGAATGTCCCGAAGATCGGGTACAGGTTCGTTGCTCCTGTAACGGAGGAAATGGATGCCGCGCCGCTTCCGGTGGAGGCCGCCGCTCCTCCTCGTCCTCCTCCTTCCCGAAACCTGTCCCGCCGTTGGATCGCGGCCGGCGTTTCGATTGCGGTGGCGACCGCGCTGCTCGGAGGCCTGATAATCCCAAGGGCGATGAAAGCGCCGGTGATCAACCGCGGCGAAACCCTGGCGAGGTGGCGCCTCGACGGGAACACGGAAATGCAGGGTCCGCATGGGGACCGGGGTGAGCTGCGGGGACAGGCCGAGTGGCCAGCGGGCAAGCTGGGGTCCGCAATGCAATTGACCGGCATGGACTCCTACGTGGAAGGCAAGGCCCGCAGCTTTCCCAGTGGCAACGCGCCGCGAGCGGTCTCGGCTTGGATCCGCGCGCAGTCGAGTGCGACGGATGTCACAGGCATCCTCGACTACGGTTGGCCGAAACACCGCGCGGGAGATAACTTCCTGCTCGGAATGCAGTTCGAGGGTAAGCTGGTGCTGGAATCGGGTTGGAGCAAGGAACATCTGGCAGGTAATACGCCGTTGCTCGATGGCCGCTTCCATCACGTCGCGGGATCCTACGACGGAACCCTCGCGGCGCTTTATGTCGACGGGGAGGAGGACGGACGGGCCACGTTTCCCAAGGGCCTGGCAACGGTGACCGCGACGAACTGGCGGATCGGATCCGCTTTGGGCGGCGGCACAACATTTCGCGGCGCAATCGATGACGTCCGGCTGTATCCGCACGCGCTCACCAAGCACGAAGTGCAGTCCCTGTATCGATGCGGACTCGGCGAACCCGACGTGAGGCTGCCGGACGGCGGCTACTACTATCTGCCCGTTTTTCCATCGAATGCAACATGGATCGCGAAGGGCGTGCTGACCAATACCGGACAGGACTTTTCCGGTGCTCAGCTCCGGCGAATGGAATCCGATTGCGACCTGTCTGCGATCCGGGGCTCGAACCTGGGGCAAAACCTGCGCATTCGCGTGGAGTTGTTGGTTCCAGGCAAGGAATCGCAGGGGGGGCCGTACTTTCGGGCGCGCGCTGCCTACGCTGGCGATGGGCTCTTCGGCGGGCAGGCGGCGGGCTATTGGGTGGCCCTTTGGCCCAACGGAATTGTGCAGATCCGGCGGCTGAATCCGAGCTCGACGGTGGCGGTGGCGGCGGCACCGCTGGAGTTCGATCCCGCAGTGTTCCATGTGCTGGAAGCGGAGGTCCGGGGAGAGTTGCTTGAGGTCAGCCTGGATGGCAGGCAGTTGATCTTCGATATGAACGGAAAGCAGGCCGCGACCGTCCCGGTTCCGCCGACTTGGGAAGGTCCGCCGAGGGTGGGGCATAACGATGGGGCTGCGGGAATCCTGTTCGCTGCGATGACCAACCGGGGAAAGTCCGGCGGGCAGGTGGCCAGGAACCTGTCCATCATCCCGATACCCTAGTACTTGCTTGCGGAAGTAGGCGTACAAGTCATACAGTGAGCTCGGTCACGGACTCGACACAACCCGTGCGCGACCGCGGGGCCGTCTCTTGACAGGGACTGCCGTTTTTAGGTTGAAGGAACTTTAAGGCTGTTTGAGGTGTCTGTCTAAATGTGCCTCGACTGCTCCCCGAGTATGGACTTCTGCTGGTGTCGATGCTGGTACCTGTGGTCGTTTTGACGTCGATGCTGTCGAACCCGGGCAAAGCATCCATGGGCCTTCGTATACTGCCTCTTCCGCGAGTGCAAGATCTCAGGTGGAAGCCGCTGGTGCTGCGCATCGACGCGCAAGAACGCTGGTATTTTGACCTGGAGCCGGTTTCTGAGAACGAGCTTGGTCAAGTCTTGAGAAGGGCCTTCACGAGCCGCCCGGTTTGGATAGTCTATCTCGATGCCTGTCGTGACCTGGAAGTCGGCGTACCCATCCATGCGATGGACTTGATGCAGGGTCTCGGGGCGACAGTGTTGGTTTTACCTACTCGCTCGCGCGAATCTCGGCAAGGCGCTTTTTGAAGAGCTCAGAGAGGCTGTGCTCAGTCTCTTGAGTGATCAGCCCAACAGCGTCGAGGTCTTGTATGTGTACGCGATCTTTGAGCCGGTAGCTGGTGAGTTTCATGCGGACGAGATCGGCGACGGTGGCCAACAGAATCCCTTCGCGCGTTTTGACGGGCGGCGAAGCCGGAACAGGTTCCGCATACTCAGTACGGACCTTTTCATCCAGAAAAACAAGATGGACAGCCGACCGGGCGCGGGGCGTGGCTGCG
>JANMXI010000330.1:0-3099 GCA_031394735.1 Pseudomonadota bacterium
GCGTATTCAGGTCGGCATGCTGAACGTCATGGAAGAGCGGGACATTCAGATTCGCGGCTTCAAAGTGCGCATGGATCTGGATGTGATGATCGTCGCCACCGCCAACCCCGAGGACTACACGAATCGCGGCCGCATCATCACACCGCTGAAGGATCGCTACGGCGCGCAGATTCGCACGCACTATCCGCTGACGCTTGAACATGAAATGGAAATCATGGAAGCGGAAAGCACGCAGCCGGATCTGGGCGATTACAAGATCACCGTGCCGTCCTACATGAAGGAAATCATTGCCGAACTGGTGCGTGCGGCGCGCCGCTCGCCGGATGTCAGCCAGCGTTCCGGTGTGTCGGTGCGCGCGACGGTGTCCAGCTATGAAGCAATGCTCGCGAACGCGCTGCGCCGCGCCATTCGTGTTGGTGAACAGGAAGTGGTGCCGCGGGTGACGGACCTGCCGTTTGTGTTGCCGTCGCTGCAAGGCAAGGTGGAATTCGAAACGATGGAAGAGGGCCGCGAAGACAAGATAGTGCAGCGGCTGCTCAATGATTCGATTCGCGCGGTGTTCGATCGGCACGCGCGTGTGCTGGATCTGGAGAAGGTCATCGATGCGTTTGAAAGTGGCGCGACGGCGGACGTGGGTGAAGTGTTGCCGTCGGGCAGCTACCGGGATATTTCCGGGCGTATCCCGGGTTTGCACGAAGCGCTCGCCGTGATTGCGCCGGCCGCGTCGCCCGGCGTCCAGGCTGCCGCTGTGGAGTTCATTCTCGAAGGTCTGCACCTGAACAAAAAACTCAACAAGAACCAGCTGCAGGGTCAGGCACGGTACCGAGGTTAGCTAAGAGGTTAATAGGCATGCAGCACAGGTTCCGGTTTTCTCTTTGGGACGGTTCGCAATCCCTCCCGGAACTGGACGCTGATACGGTGATGTCGGCGCTCGCCGACGACCTGCTCAATCACGGTGATCTGGAACACGCGCTGCGCAGCCTGATGCAACGCGGCATGCGCACGCCGAACATGAACATGCGTGGCGTGACCGACTTCGTAAAGCAACTGCGCGAAGAACGGCGCAAGCGCCTGGAGCGTTACAACCTCAGTGGTGTGATGGACGACGTTGAAAAGCAGCTCAAGGAAATTCTTGATCTGGAGAAAGCCAGCATTCAGCAATGGCAGCAACAGTCGACGGCGACCGAGCCGAATGCGAACCAAGGCGCGGACGAGCAACCCAATGACGCTGCTGCGCAGCCCAACGCCGGCAAACAGCCTGCCGGGGACGCGCCGTCCGACTTCTCGCAAAATCTGTTGCGCAATATTGCCAAGGACAAGCAGCAGTTCATCGATCAGTTACCCGCTGGGCCTGCCGCCCAGGTACAGAAACTGCAGGACTATGAGTTCCTCAGCCCCGACGCCAAGGAGAAATTTGCGCAGCTCATGGAGAAGCTGCGCAAGGCAGTGACGGAATCCTTCTTCAAGAACATCCAGCAAATGGTCAAGCAGATGTCTGCGGGTGATCTGCAGCGCATGAAGGAGATGATGAAGGCGCTGAATGAGATGCTTGCGCGACGCATCGACGGCCAGGAGCCGGACTTCGCCAAATTCATGGAAAAGTTCGGCGACATGTTCGGCGACAATCCGCCGAAGTCACTGGACGAACTCATGCAGCAGATGCAGGAGCAGATGGCGGCGATGCAATCGCTGATGGCGTCGATGTCGCCAGAACAGCGGGATCAGCTACAGCAGTTGTTCGCCAATAAATTCGGCGATCCGGAACTCGAAGTGGAAATGATGCGGTTGTCGAACCGCATGCAGATGCTCAATCCCGACCCGAATGCCTATCCGTTTCGCGGCGACCAGCCGGTGGACCTCGAAGCGGCGATGCATTTGATGCGGGAGATGCAGGACATCGACCAGCTCGCGCGAGATCTGCAACGGTTGCAATACGGCGCCGGTGACATTGAATCCATTGACCTGGACAAGCTGCGCAACTTGCTCGGCGATGAAGCGGCGGACCAGCTGGATCAGATGAAGAAGCTCAAGGAGACCCTTGAGAACGCCGGCATGATCCGCAATGAAAACGGCAATTGGGAATTGACGCCGCGTGGCACGAAGATGATCGGCCAGAAATCCCTGGGCGAGATTTATTCGCAACTCAAAAAACACGCACTCGGCAACCATCAGATATCTCGCGACGGACGTCTGGGTGAAAATACCGACGAAACCAAGGCGTTTGAATTCGGTGATCCCTTTCACTTGCATATGACGCGCACGCTGCGCAATGCGCTGGAACGCGAAGGCAAAGGCTCGCCGATCAAGCTCAAGTCGGAAGACTTCGAGATCTATCGCAACGAACTGGTCACGCGCACCGCGACGGTGCTGATGATCGACCTTTCCTGGTCTATGGCGCGCCGTGGTGCATTTCATGCCGCCAAGAAAGTCGCACTGGCGCTGCATAACCTCATCAGTTCCCAGTTTCCTCGGGACAGCCTGTATCTCGTTGGTTTCTCAGCGTATGCGCGGGAATTGAAGGCCCATGAGCTGCCGACATTGCACTGGGATGAATACATGCTGGGCACCAATATCCAACACGGCCTGCAAATTGCCGAACGATTGTTGGCGCGCCATCCGGGCGGTACGCGGCAGGTGATCATGATCACCGACGGCGAACCAACCTCGCATATGGAAGATGGCGTGGCGCAGTTTTCCTATCCACCGAGCCCGACGACGATTCGCGAAACCCTCAAGGCGGTGCGGCTTTGTTCAAAACGCGGCATCACAATTAACACTTTCATGCTGGATCAGAGCTATTACTTAAAAGAGTTCATCGAATCGTTAACGCGGATCAACGGCGGCCGAGCGTTTTACACAACGCCCGAGCAGCTGGGTGAATACATCCTCGTGGACTATGTCAGTCACCGGCGCAAGAAGATTGCCCGTAACTGATTGATCCACACGTCGGGGTTTGCACTCAGTGCCGCTGGTGATGCTGCGGAGTCTTTCCTTAACGCTGCGACGCGCCGATCCTGCGCAACGCGGCATCAACGCAAGGAGAATCCGTGAGCGACTATGCGTCTTTTACGAAGTTCGAGCATGTGGTGGTGCACCGGT
>JANMXI010000331.1:0-54974 GCA_031394735.1 Pseudomonadota bacterium
GTTCGTTCCATAACGTGCTCCTTGCGGGCGGAAGTGCCCGTCAAGGAGAATCGCTATGTCCAGGGAATTACGCACCAACGCATGGAAAATCCCGCCGAATCATCACAACAGGACATAGTCCGGCACGGGAGATAGTCCAACCTATGTCCTTCGGTACATAGATTGGAAAGCACCGTCCGATACCTCGGAATCGAGGTCGATGACGCTCTCGAAATGGCTGAGAAGACCGAGGTCTAGGCGGTTACCGGCGCCGGCCCGGTGGGCAGCCGTGGCCGGCGCCTTGATCGGGATGGGGTCACGCCTGGTATTGGAGTGCAATGGCTATTCGACTTCGTAGCGCCCGTTAACCATGGTTTACATGATGTGAGCCATGGTTTACAGTACATGCATGCGCCAAGTCCTCAAATCCGCGGCGTTTGATACTTGGCTGTAACGTTTGAAGGATCCTCAGGCCGTGGCGCGCATTGCCACACGAATTGATCGGTTGGCGCTCGGCAATCCAGGCGATGTGAAGCCCGTTGGATCGGGCATCAGCGAAATGGGGATCGACTACGGTCCCGGCTATCGCGTGTATTTCCTGCAGGGCGGTTCGGAGATCGTCGTGCTGTTATGTGGTGGCGACAAGCGCACACAGGCCGCCGATATCAATCGCGCCATCACGATCGCCGCAGACTGGAAGGAATGAATCATGGCAACAAAGAAGCGAACCAAAGAGAAGTTTTCACGCTACGACAGCGCTGACTACCTCAAAAGCGAAGCGGATATGGTGGCTTACCTTGAAGCCTGCATGGAAGAGGCCGGTGACGATCCGGCTTTCATCGCGGTCGCCCTTGGGAACATTGCGCGAGCTTATGGAATGGTTCGCCTGGCCAAAGACACGGGTCTGACGCGCGAAGGCCTATACAAAGCTCTCTCCGCAGACGGCAATCCCAGTCTCGGCACTGTACTCAAGGTAGTAAAGGCGCTCGGAATGAAACTGACCCCCGAAGTTGCCTGACAACCGAACCGCCTCCCTACTTCGAGACCGCCGACCTGTGGATTTAACACTTCGATTTAGCTCCAGACCGGCAATTTGAAAAGTTGACCCGGAGGCGCCGGTCGTGAACGTCCGCTTCGGAGTGCCCAAGTTGCGCACTAGCTTGCCGTCGGGCATGAGTCGATCGAGACCACGCAGATCTACTTGGACGCTGACCTCGAGCTGAAGCAACGGGTTCTCGACCGGGTCACGCCGCTCAACGGCAAGCCTGGGCGATATCGGCCTGATGACAAGCTTCTCGCCTTCCTCAATAACCTGTGAGAACACGGACTATGTCCCGCCCGCGCGCTCCGCCTGTCATGATGATCAACCGTGTTCTTGCGCCATGGGACATAGTCCGGCACGGGAGATAGTCCAATTTGCTGTGACCCAACAGCAGCTGAACTGCGCGAAGGTTCTTGGTCCGCCGATAGATAAGTGAGGCCTTCGTCCGTCGCATCGTATGCGTGCCATAGGCGCGGGCGTCGAGACCAATCTCCCTGATCCAAGCACCGACAATTCGAGCGTATTGCCGAGTCGACAAATGCGCGGACTGCTGGATCCGACTCGGGAACAGAAAGTCATCCGTCTTCAACGCAGCGTGCCGTATCCAGGCGACCACGGACTTTCTTGTAGGTTCGGTGATTTCGAACTGAACAGGCCGGCGTGTTTTCTGTCGCATGACGATCGCCAAGTTGAAGAGCGCGATATCGCGTTTCCGATCGGGCAATTCGAGCCGAACTCGAATTGCCCAGATATCTCGGAGCTTGAGAGGAGCCTTTTGCCCGACGAGCTTGCCCTTATTCCACGGATTGAGACGACCCGATTGAACACTGGATGCCAACATTTCAAACTCCTGCAATGGGGAAGGAGTTCGAATCGTGTAACTCACCCCCATGGGGTCATATCTACCTGTCGGCAAATCTGAATTTCACAATTTAACAGTGGGGGTTATGCTGCCTTCTTCAATCGAGTAACTTTGACCCGCTGCGGTCAGTCGCCAATGACCGGAATCGGGCGTCCATCTGAGGAGGAACTGAGAGAACTCCTAATCTCCTACGGCAAGAGCGGCTATGTTGCGCTCCATACCTTCGAGCAACAGCAAGAAGTGGTTTTGGCGCTCGCTATTCGACACAGGCCGGCTCAAGGGTTTGGCGGGGCATTCAATCCTTAGTCGGGGTGCTCTCGATCGGCTCGTCAACTGTTACGCCGCACCCGGGACACTTTGCTGTACCGACAGATCCGCCGCTGCCGACGCGATTCGCCACAAGACCGAGCGGCCGATTACATTTTGGGCACTTAGTTCGGGAAATAAACAGAGCCCCGCCCACGACGAGTGATACACAAATCGAAATGGCTGCCTTACCCGACACAGTGCTCGATGGAGTGGCAAACCAATAAAGAAAAGCCGCCACCGCAACATAAACCACTGGCGAGATCTTCTCTGCTCGCCGCTCGACGCATTTTCGAATGGTCACCATTGCATCAAGCGATGGTTCCAATGACGGGCCGTCCATTGGCTCATCAAAGCTCACGCCGCAATGCGGGCATGTTGTCGTGATCTCAGCGGCGCCGCTTTTCATATAACGTGAAGCAATGCGTGATAGGCTACCGCTGCATCGTGGACATTTCGTTCGCCTCAGGTATCCGACGACAACAAGAAGGCCGACTAGCACGGCACTTCCGATGACGATCTTTACATCGGGCAAATATGTCGAGAGTGCCGACCAGATGGCCCAGCCGAATGCCACCAGCATGGCTCCCCAGATGGTCCACTTGTAAGCTCGCCTTCCACGGCTTTCGACAAATTCATTTATCGTCATGGATCGGGATCGTACCGGCTCCCCGCTTGTAAGGCGCCGAAGATAAATTGGACACTAGGCACGCCCTCACCTCTTATACGAGGCAACCGCGACATCATCCAATCCCACGCGGTTCAGCAGGCGTTGAAATTGGGGATTCCGCCGGATGGGCTTGAGGCGCGGATCATTGCGCAGAAACATGAGGCAGTTTGAGCGGTTCGCGATGGCCTCATCGAGCAGGATCATCGCGCGTTCCTCGTTGCCGATGCTGAGGTAAGCCGCGGCCGATTCATACGGGCAAGTGTAAGTACCTGCGGCGGTGGCCTTCTCCAGCAGCGGGAGCACTTTATCCTTTTGCCCCGCATACCCATATGCCTGCGCCAACATGATCAGCGCGACGGGTGACCCGTCCAGTTCGGCGCCCCGTTCCGCAAGCTTCACGGCCCTTTCAAAATCACCAGCGATGTAGGCGCCGACACCGGCGCCCGAAAACACCATCCCCACGTCCGGATGCTGCTGCATTTTTCTGTCGACCCAGTCCCGCGCGGCCTTGCTTTCGCCCACCATGAACAGCGCCCAGTTGCCCCAGTCAGCCATTTCCGCGTTGAGCGGGTCGAGTCGCTCGGCTTCGGCCAGCGCGCGCTTGACCTTTTCCGGTTCGCCGAGCCCCGAGTAATACAGCGCAAACCCAAGCTCTGTCTGAGCAAGCGTCGGGTCGCGGCGCTTTGCCTTGTTCAAGGCGATCCAGGCATCCTTCCAGCGCCAAGACATCACGTAGGTCAGCCCCAGGGAGGACCAGGCGTCGGCAGAATCGGGGCGCAATTCCTGCGCCTCGGCGATCGAATCGACCACCTTCTGCAGCATGTTGATCGGCGGTTCGAAGTATGCAAACAGCTGGCGGTAGGCATCGCTCCTGGCGATATGAGCGTCGAAAAATCTGGGATCGAGTGCGATAGCCTGGTCGAACATATGGATAGCGCGCGGCAAAGATTCATGGCTGACCAGGTCCAACTGAAAACGCCCCGCCACGTATGCCTCATACGCCTTGAGATTGCTGGTCGGAAACTCGTCCAGCGCCTGCCGTTCCTCTGCAAGGATCGCCACCTTCAGCGAATCCGAAACGGCAGCGGCTATGCTGGATTGCATCGCGAAAAGATTCGTGTCATCGGTACGACCATCATAGGCCTTGTCCCACACCACGCGCTCCGTGCGCAGATCTTCAAGCTCCGCGGTGATGCGCAGACTGTTGCCTGCGGATATGCTGACCACCCCATCGAGCACGTACCGCACGTCGGGTAGCTGGCGCCGGATGTAGTCGCGCGACTTGTTGTCCTTAAAGGTAAATGCCGAAGGTGTCGGCACGACCCTCAGGCCCGAAATCTTTCTCAGGTTGCGGATCAGTTCCCGCGTGACCTGATCCGCAAAAGGCCGCCAGGCGTCGGGGACATCGCCGGACACATCGAACGGCACTACGACCACATACGGCAAGTCCGAGTCCGATCTCTCCGCCTGGAGCGGTGCGAAGATGTACCAGCCGAGCAGCGCAGGGATTAGCACTCCGGCTATCACCACCGGCCATCGCCAGGCCGGCGCAACACGGTTGGCGAGACGACCCGCCGCAGCCGGTGGCTGTGGCGCCGGCGCCTCTGCTCCCGCGGTACCCTCTGCGCCCTCCGGGATCACGGTAACCGGCGCAATGAATTGATAGCCGCGGCCGCGGATCGTCAGGATGGTCTTCTGCAGCTCGCCGTTATCGCCGAGAATTTTGCGCGCACTCTTGATGTGATTACTCAGCGTCGCATCCGAGACCATACGGCCGTCCCAGACTTCCTGAAACAGCTCCTCCCGGGTCACGACCCGGTCCCGATGCTGCAGCAGGTACACCAGAAGATCGAAAACCTTCGGCTCAGTGGGGATGGGCGCGTCACCGGAGCTGATTCGATACAGCGCAGTATCGATGCGGAATTCGGCAATCTCGTATTTCATTTGACCGCCAGCGGGGTCAGCCCGCGAATCATTATCAAACAATTACCCAAAGATTAGCCAGACGCCAAGCAGCGCATCGGCCAGCCCGCCAACGTGGCACCCGTGCGAACAACGACCACAGAGTGGAAGCCACATGCCGACGGCACAGCAGGACCCGACGGTATTCGTCACAGAAAGCGGCTTCCACGCCGGCGCTTCCGCCATGGTCCCGCAGAGAGTCTCGGCGAATGCTGAGGCATCCCCATATTCGTCGAGGCCACTAAACAACCAAGGGGTATAGCATGATTCGCAACGCGTTCAAGTTTGCAACTGTGATCACCGGACTCGTGCTCGCGGGCACCAGCGTGCTCCGCGCGGACTCCGGCCTATCGAGCGACAGCGAACGCGCGCGCTCCCGCCCATCGGTGACGACGCACGCCACGGGTCTGACCAACCCGCGCGGCCTGGTCTTTGGTCCGGACCGAAATCTTTACGTGGCGGAGGCAGGCCTTGGCGGCTCGTTGAGGCCGTCGGGAGGTCCCGGTTGCCCGGTCAACGTCAACATTTACAGCCCCTACACTGCCGGCTATAGCGGCCGCGTGACCCGCGTGCTGCGCGATGGCACCAAGGAGATAGTCGCTGACAAACTACCCAGCATGACCGACAACTCCGGCGCCAGCTACGGCCCGACCGATGTAGCCTTCATCGGCCGCACGCTTTATGTGCTGATCGAGATGGGTGGCTGCTCGCACGCGCTGCCCGACGACCTGCCCGCCATTCTTCGGATCAACGGCGATGGCTCAACGACCCTTGTCGCCAACCTCAACGCGTGGCACGCGGCCAACCCGCCGAACTTCATCAAGGACACCAACCCGGCGACGACCGATCAGGAACCGGGCGGCGTGTTCCACTCGATGATCGCGATCGGCAAATACCTCTACGTGGTGGAGACCAACCGCGGCTTCCTGCTGCGTGTGAATCCGGCGAGCGGCGAGATCCAGACGTTGTATGACATGTCAACCGACAACCGGGAACACAATCCGATCGTGATGACCCAGCGCGGCAACCAGTTCTTCGTCGGCACGTTCGGCGAGGATCAGGGACCGTCCGAGCTTGCGGTGTTCGACAAGTACTTTTCCAGCTACACGCTGCCGTACAAGTCCCGGAACCCCATCGTCGGTCTGGCCTGGCACTGCAACGAGCTCTATGGGGTCGAGATCTTCCCCTACGATAATCAATGGTCGACCGACACAGCCAACCTCGTCAAGTTCGATCGCAAGACGGGTAAGCGGACGAAGGTGCTGACAGGGTTCGCTAGCCTCCCGAACGGACTTGTGGAGGGCCCCGACGGTGCATTGTATACGTCGAACTGGGGCATTTCGTTCGCACCCGACGACGGCGAGATACTGCGCATTATTCCGTAAGAGTTGCCGCCCTCCCCGCACGTCGCGCGCGTGCGGGGAGCAACTTAGCACGAGTGCAGCTTCCGACTGGCGTCGGGTGTCTGGAGCCGTGCTCGGCGTCGGTCTTCCGAGTCAATTGCGAGAGTTCTAAACGCCGGGTCGTAGCGGCAGCTGATGCCGTCTTGGTGCTAGCTATCCTTGATCAGCGGAAAGTTGGCTATTCATAAGCGTCTGCTATCCACCGCTATCGCGATCAGCGACATCGCAAATTATCAGCAAGTCGTTTAGTCCATCGAAGGACCTCGGCTGCAGGCCCGAGATATCAAATACACGCTGAAAGCGCGCATAAATTGTATTGGGGTGAACGCCCAATAAATCCGCTGACTTCAGGATGTTCATGTCGACACTCGCGTAGGTACGCAGCGTTTCCACCAATGCACCCCCTGCTTTGGCGTCCGCGTCACGGAACGCGGCTGCCCACGGCGGCAGTACACGACCAATGTCCTTTGCCGCGAAGTGCACCAATAACTGCCGCATTGGAACATCGGAAAACTGAACCACGCGCTGACTGACGCTCGCCAGATCGAGTGCAGTCGCGGCTTCGCGATATGCCGTTGGAATACGCGCAGTCGAGGGGACATCGTTGCTCACACCTATAAGTGCCGCGTTGCCGACGAGAGAAAGAGCCCCTAGCATCCGCTTGGCCAGTGACGCGCGCGGCGCTGTCCAACCTGAATCCCGACTCACCGCAGCAAATACCATGGTCACTTTGCCGTTGTGCAGGTCGATGACACGACGAACACCGTGCTCCGCAATGATTTGCTCAATTGAGTCTGCCATGCGGCGGGCGCGCGACGCGTTGAGCATCTCAGTGGGATCCACCGAGCGCGCGAGCGCAACACAAAAAAACTGGCGCTCTTCGAGGAATCCGGACTCACGAAGCAATTGAGCCGCCCGCGGATCAGCCTCGTCATATCCGCCAAGGAGAGTTTGGAGTAACTCGGATCGCTGATCGCCCGCGAGATCGGCAAGTAAGATTGAATGTGCGGAATAGGTGCTGGCGAAAATTGTGCTGATGGTGTCGGCATATTCAATTGCGAAGTCAGAGAAATTTGCGACATCTTGCTGCGCGCCTTTTTCACGCGCCGCGACGGCATACACCGATTCACACAGCCAGCGCGACCACACTTTGAGATTGCTGCGATAAGCATGCAACGTTGCCTCCAAGGGAAAGCGTTGTTCAGCACGTCGGCGGGCGTAGGCGTGAACAAATTCGAATCTTCCAGGAGCCTCACCACGCAGCAGTCGTAGGATCTGATCGACATTGTCCTTGCCGTGTTGCGCCAATTCGGGTGCGAGTTCGGGATTCCTCGATCTGGAAAATTCGGGCACTTCGGCGAGCGATGTCCACTGCATTTTTGCGGTGGTGGCTGTGAAATTCTTGGCGGCACGATCAATGGCAGCAGCCGCAATTTTGCTGCCCACGATTCGTCGCAGTGGCGCCCCGAATGATTCCACGTCGTAGTCTGCCATTGACTGCATTGTAGACTTCCTACAACGAACTGGCATCAAATTGGGATTAAATGCCCAATGATCGGGTGATTTTCTGGTGATAGGCTCCAATACGTGACCAGTTTCTATATCTGAAGGAGTAACTCAAATGGCAAAGTATTTATTCGTTTATCACGGCGGCGGCCGCCCTGATACCAAGGAAGCTCAGGCGAAGGCCATGGCTGCTTGGGGGGAGTGGTTCGGTTCGATGGGCAAGGCCGTCATCAATGGCGGCAACCCGGTTGGCAAGTCCTGGACCGTGAAAGGAAATGGTGCCGTCGCGAAAGACGGCGGCTCGAATCCCGTTAGTGGCTACAGCCTGATTGAAGCAAAGGACTACGACGGCGCGGTTGCCTTGGCGAAGGGCTGCCCGATGCTCACGGCGGGCGGTTCAGTCGAAGTTGCCGAAGTGTTGGACATGTAGCGGGGCAGCACCGTCCCTCGCGTGCGCGGGGACGTTCGCGTCGCGAAGCGACTTATCGCCAATTGCGATAGGCCGACATACAACTCACGCGGCTCCCTTGCTGGTCTGTGTAATGAACGAGTCGATGACCTGCTCGAGCAAGGTCAACGGTACATTGCCGGCAAGCACCACCGCATCGTCGAAACGACGCAGGTCGTAGCGCGCTCCCAGCGCGCCGATCGACTTGTTCCGCAGACGATTGATTTCATTGTGGCCCACCTTGTATCCGCATGCTTGGCCGGGCCAGGCGCAGTAGCGATCCACTTCGCTGGTCACTTCTGCGACGGGCGAGCCATTGCTCGTGGCGAACCATTCAATCGCCTGCGCCCGACTCCAGCGCTTGGCGTGTATGCCGCTGTCGACCACCAATCGGCAGGCCCGGAACGCCAACGATTGCAGATAGCCCAACCGTCCCACCGGATCGCCCTCATACACGCCCAGTTCATCCGCCAATTGTTCGGAATACAGGGCCCAGCCTTCAGAGTAAGCATTGAAGGCCAGTAGAGAGCGAATCAGCGGCAGCTTGTAGGAATACTCACCCTGCCAAACGTGGCCGGGAATGCCCTCATGGTAAGAAAGCGTCGGCAGCCCGAAGCGCGGCAGACCAGCCATGTCGCGAAGATTGATGTAATAGCTGCCGGGAACGGTGCCGTCGATGGAGCCGGGACCTGCATAGCCACCCGCCGCTCCCAATTCGATTTCCGGCGGCACACGCTTGACGATGAGCCGTCCGGGCACCAGCGTTGCGAAGGCGTTCGGCAGGCGTGTGCGAATGTCATCCAAGCGTTCATTGACGTAGCCCAACAATTGCGCGCGTCCCGCATCCGTGTTTGGGTAGAGATAGCGCGGATCTTTGCCAAGCGCCGTCATGCGCGCGCCTACGCTCCCCTGCGTCATGCCCAGTCCGCGCAGCAGCGGCTCCATCCGGGCGGTGAGCTCGTTGAACTGCTCCAGTCCAATTCGGTGCACTTCGGCCGGCGCAAGATTTGAGGTGGTCGCGGCGCGCAACGCCCAACCGTAGTAGCCTTCCCCGTCCTTCAGTTTCCAGACGCCGGCATCATCGTTAGCCACGGCCCGGTGGCGCGACAACTCCGCCATCTGCCGGTCCAGCGCCGGCGCAACTTCCCGAGTGCTGATCCGCAGCGCCTCGGTGGCGAATGAACCTGGCATCCCGTGTGTGCGTTTTGCCAACGAGGTGACGATCGTCCATTCACCGATCGGGCGCGACCGCGCGGCGCGTATTTGTCCCATCGTCTTGTCTAGCAAAAACGCCGGCGCGACGACGCCTTTGGAGCGATCCCGCGCCAGCCGCTGCGTTTCACCATCCAATGAGCGGGCGTATTCGCGCAGTCGCTGCAGATAGCTGTCGGCATCGGCGGGCGATTTGATGGTGTGCTTGGAATCGACGAAGTCGGGGATCTCGATGAATGCGCCGGTGTTCTGCGCAACCACGTACGGCGAATTGCGGTAGGACCACTCCGAGCTGAGCGTCACGACATCCCCGAAGCCGAACGCATATCCCTCGAGCGCCAGTTCGTGTGCGGTTTTGGCCACGCCCAGAGACAGGCGGGACGCTTCGCTCAACTGGCTGGCATCTATCCCCTGGAGCCGTGCAAGACGCAAGTGGGTGTTTGCGCGTGCGCGACCGATGCCCTCGGCGGTACGGTCGGTCAGGCGGCGCTTCAGACTGGCACGGGCACCCTCGTCTATCCCTAAAGCGGTGGCGCTTTCGGGATGCTGTACGAGTATCGCTTCGGCGGTGTCGCTCAACAGTTGCTCGGCGATGGCATCGGCAGAGGTCACCGTTGCAGGTGACGGCGCTGACCGGACGGACAACACGTGCGATCCGAGCAGCGCACCGGCCATGGCGACGAATTCGCGTCGATCGAATCGGCTCTTCATTCTGTTCTCCTCGTGTGGGTCGCTGCGGGCCTTCCCTAGGCAGCCTGCAACGCCGCGTACTCGTAGGTGGAGACGGCGCGGTTTGACAGGGTCGCCTGCAATTCGGCGACAGAGCGCTGTTCCGGAGTGAGCCACGCGTCGATGTTCTCTGGACGCAAGTTGATGATGCACCGGTCGTGACCAGCCGCCGCGATGTCCGGCGGTGGTTCATCGGTGATCGCCGCAAACCCATTGATCTCGCCTTCGTTGGGACCTGCCCAGTGAGACCAGAGGCAGGCGATCAGCATGGGTTGTGGCGGCGTGGGCGTAAAATGCAGGACAACGTTCTGCGGACTTTCACCTGAACGAAGCTCGCGATGTTCCTTTACATGTAACTGCACGTTCTCGTAGAAGCTGTCGACCACCATCACCGCATGATGATGCCCGAACTGCTCGGCCCAGAATTTCAGGAGATTGTCGCGCCTTGCGTTGTAGAGTCCCGGAAAGCGTTTGTCGAAGTTGGCGGGTTTGCCGGCAGGAAGGCAGCCATAGCGCATTGGGACCAGGAAGTTTTCGCCATCTCGCTTGATGATGACCCCGGTGTAGACATTTGGAAAAATCCGGCTGTCGCGGGATTTTGGTTCTGTGCGGCGCAGATCAGTGAGCTTGGCAGTCAACGTGTCGATTTTGCTGGTTGCAATGCGGACGTGTTCGCGGGCTTTCTTGGTTTCCTTCACCTTGAGCAAGCGCTCGGCATTGACCAACCGCGTCTTTTGCGTGAACAGATCCTTTTCGATTTTCGTGGCCAGTCGGGCGCGATGAGCGTCGATGGCTTCCTTGATCTGCCGCCCGTCCTCGGTTGTGGGCTCTTCAAAGTTAGCCTCGAAGCCACGCGAAATATTGATGCTAGGATCGTCCAACCGCCGCAGGAATAGTTTTTTGGCTTCATCGAAGTCCAGGCGGATATTCAATACGCGTTGGAACTTTCGGACGAGTTCAATGACTTGGGCCGAGTAGCACATCAGACGATCATATCGGGCGGGGATGATTTCGCCAATCGCGGGTCTGCGCGAAGGTAAAGTCGGACGAGTATTTTCTTCACTGTTCCAGCGCGGTAGGGCCAGCGGGCACGGCGCTACACCCATCTGGCCCGCATGCGATAGATCAACCAAGCGGCCAGCATCACGCCCAGCGTCCCAGCTGCGAGCTTGAACTCAAATAACAGGATGTTGGTCGTGCCTTCCGGCGGCACGGCCGCCGCTGCCAAGGCCAACAGCGTTACTGCGCCGCCGGACATCGCACTGATGCGCTTCCCCGCTTTCCACGCGCTGCCGAAAATATACAGGTACGGCATGAATCCGGTGATCACCATTAACGATACCAATTCATTGTAGGCAGCGCGCATATTGTCGCCGAGTTGATACGCCACCAGCAGAAACGTCGCCAGCAAGCCGAGCGCCCAGATCGAGACATGCGGCGATCCCCAGCGCGGATGCAGTCGTCCCACGGCCTTGGGCAACAGCCCATCCGCGCCCGGCGCATGGTTCGCTCCGGATCGCGGGCTTCGGCGGCCATCGCTCCCGGCCCCTCCATGCCGGAGGTCGCGTAGGCAATCGCAGCCCAAAAGCTGACGGTTCCCCAGTTCCAAGTCGGGGCCACGTGCATCGGGGTTGCACTACCGCGCTTCCCCCAGACGAGGCAAGCCACAACGACTAAAAGCAATCCAAGGATGAGCGTCGACAAAGCGCCGAGATTTTCGGCCCATTTGCCGACCTTGAGCCCGACCAGATTTGCGACAAGCGCCAGCCAGATCAATGTCAGCGTAGCGGCGAGCAAATGCGGACCGCTGTCGCCCAAGTGAGCCAGTTCCGGGGTAAGCAGGGAAAATCCGACACGGGCGTACAGCATCGCCGCAGCGGGAAACAGAAATGCAATGCCAATCCAATACATCCAGGCAGAGAAGAACCCATGCCAGGCGCCGAAGTCGTTACGCGTCCATCGATACAGCCCGCCGGCTGTTGGATCTTTGGCGACCAGCGTCGCCACCGATATCGTGAGTGGCACGACGAAGAACACGGCCGCCAATACCCACAGCGTCAGCGAGGAAGGCCCCGCGTGTGCAGCGAGCGGAATCCAGCGTGCAGAGATGACGCAGGTCAGCGCAAACAGGGTGAGGTCGCGAACTCCGAGCTCGCCCTTTTTCTTCGTCATGCGCGAACTCTCTTCTTCAGCCGACTGCCGGAGGCGCCGCCAGGATGTCTTGCATCGTTCGATCGGTCAGCTGCGGCCATACGGCCTGTCGGGCCCATCGCGTCAGACTCAGATTCCACAGCGCCAGATTCGTTGCCAATCCTTCCGAGTACAACGCATTCGGGATGAAGGCGCCATACGCCGGGCAGTACCGGCCTTGGCTCGTTTCCTGCGGATGCCAAGTGCCGTGAATCGGCGCATCGGTCCAGGACGTAGACGCCAGATAGTTCAACCACATACACGCCTGCGCGGAGTCGGTCTGCGATTGCATGACGGGCAAACGAATCGTGCCCAATAAGCCCGACCCCAGTGCGGGATGTGGAATGTCGTGACGTAAAGACAGGAGCGCGGCATCGACGCCAAACGGGGTCTGCAGAGACACGCCGCCGGTCGCACGTGTAGCCAGCGTCGCGTTGCTTCGACCGAGCTGCTCGATTATTGCGTCAAATCCCCCCGCTCCCGCCCAGCGGCTCGCTTCCTTGCCGGCCGGCGCCAACACTTCCGCCGCCACATACAGAATGGGATCGACATCCGATAGTCCGCTTGCAAAGCGTGCACCGCTTTTGTTGGCCGTCCCTTTCAACATCTCACCGAAGGAGTCCGCAGACCGCTGCGCATCGATGGCCTGCATGATCGACAATTGCGCAAACAGACGCGGCAGCCACTTGGCTGTTGCGGCTCTGACATAGGTCGCGGAATAAAAATACACGGCATCGTCGCTGGGAATCTTGTATTGCTTCGACACATCCGGCGGCGTAAACGCCCAGCCGTATGTCGGCGCGAAGGCGCCCATTCCGAAGACTTGGATCGGAGACTCTGGATCCTCGAGGTTGACCCCCTTCAGATACTCGGTACGGACGCTCAACCGCCAGGTATCCGGACTCTACGCGCTGCTCGACGACGTGCAGCGCACCGTCACCTTGTGGTGGCCCGGCCACAAATGAAAACCGTTATCGATGCCCTCGCATTGACTGGCCTTCACTTGCCATATCGCTCGAATCTCATCGAGCATGTCAATTCCAAGTTGCTTTGCCATCACCAATGCTGGTTCCTTTTCCTTGTCACACGCCGGCTTGCCTGCCAGAGCAGCAAACGAGAATACAGCACATGAAACCACACCAGGAATCGGAATCCACCGCTGATGGTCAACCCTTCGTCATTCGCCTTGGCACGGACGGCAACACCTGACCCGAATTGCAGTAGCGTCCCGCCGTCATCCAGCGGCGCCACTCGAAACCACCATCGTGCCGCCTCATATCGGTCGCACATCAGAAGTTGGTCGTTGGTTCGTTCCCCGACGTGCCTGGCAGCAAATGTTTTCGCAGTGCCTATCGCCACGGCCTTGGCATCCGCGTCAATTGATGGCGCCCCGATGGTCAGGCGCAAGATCCATCGCTCGATTCGAAATACCGGAGACGTGTAAAACGCCAATACGAAATCGGCCAAGCTGACCCGTGCCGAAACATCAACGCAGAAGCAATCAACGTACGTGTCCCACCGCTCCGGGTGAGGACCTCCTCGGTAGGTTCGCAATAGCGAATCGGTTGGCACCGTTGCACGCGAAATGGCAAACATCAGCACCCTCCTGCCCCGAACTACACTCCGCTCTATACCAATTTCCTAATCTTATTGGTCCGAAAAAATTCACACGCGTGCTTTTTCTCGCAAACGGGACATACCGCCTCTCGAAAGTACTCACAGTAGTGCCAGGATCGACCGAGGTCTGCCGCTTCTAAGAGAGATTCGCAGTCTACGCAATGTTCCGGGTAAGGAGGCGCGCTCAACGAGCTTTCCGCATAGGCAACAATTCCGCCAGAGCATAGAGTGTCTTTTGCGGAAAACGTTCTATCGGATAGTAGCGGCCGATCACCTCGATCGCCTTGTCATACACGCGGATGTCCAGATTGCGAAGCAGGAAGGGGCTGTCGTCCTCGTCGTGAAACTCCGCATCATTGAGCCAGTCCCTCGCTAGACCTGATCTCCGACGCTGGCATCCACGAACAAGTTACGACGCCGGAACGGTGCGGGCGAGTGAATCAGCAGGTGCAGCCGGACGCTCTGCAACGTGGATGCGAATACTGGCAACTTGAGCACCGGAATGGCACGAACCCAGCTCGGTAACGTCACACTCCGTTGAGCGCAGGTCAACTCCACCATCGCGGCCACATAATTCGATCCGTATTCCGACAGCCGGATGCCTGGATTCGATTCGATTGCCTCCCGCAATTCACCCGGCGTCGACGACGACAAGAAGCTGTTCAGCTCCGCAAGCGCATAGCGTTCATTGGAGAGCATTGCGCGCAGAATCTCGAAAAATCGCCTTGCCTGATCCGACAGTACTTGGCTGTGTACGTTACTCGACATGTTGAGGCCAGTGCGCGCCGCTGCCCGTTGGGCAGCCTGTTTCTGAGCCTCGGGTACTCGCACCTGCAATTGTCCGTTTTTGGTCGTGCGGCTCATCCAGGCACGCTAATTCGCCCCATTACCACTGTCAATACGGGTGTACTGACGCTACGAATCGGCCCACAGCTTCATTCCCAGCCAGATAATCCCTCTCCCACGTGAATGGGACGAGGCCAATCCTCACATCGCTCGCGCCCCGAGCGCTGCTGCATCCGCCAAGATCACCTTGCGCTGCTTGGCACTCACCCCTTCGATATGGCCGATAACCGTGGCGCGGATCGGTTTAAATCCGGCTGCTCCCAGGATATTGCGCTCGAGCGATTTCAAGCTATGCGCGCGATAGACCAATGTATAAAACAGGGACGGCATCCCCATGGTGACGAAAATGCGTACACTCCTCCCTTGAAGCAACTTCTTTGGAAAGCCTTGCGCTTTCGCGGCTTCAAATGCAAAGCCCGGTCGCAGCAATTGCTCCAAATACGCCTTCAATAGCGCGGGCATGGACCCAAGCCACAGTGGATAGATGATGACCACGTGCTCTGCCCAACTGAGGAACTGCTGCTGCTGAACAATGACGGCCGGTGGCTTCCCACTGTGGAAGTCCTGGCTGGTCCGCAACCATGGGAATTGCAGGGTGGCCAGATTAGTGACGCGCACCTCGTGCCCCGCTGCGACGGCGGCACGGCGGTACTCCTCCGTCAGCGCATGGTCGAACCGCTGCGGTGACGGATCCGGATGTCCATCGATCAGTAGTATTTTCTTGAGCATAGGAGTCACTAGCGCGGCGCTTGGCCGCCAAGCAAGTGTTTCCGCATTACTTCGCGGGGGCGGCGGCCTTGTCTGTATCCGCTGAGGGGTGATGGCCCTTCATCTTGTGCTCCATCATCTGGCAATGCTCTTTGCCCATGGCCTCCGCGCAACTGCTCTGCATCTCGTGATGACACTCCTCAATCGTCCGATCTGACCGCAGACAAGTAGCCATCTTTTCATGAACCAAGGCCATTTTCTCGCGCTGCTCTTTGCTGGGTGCCGGCATGGTGGATTTGGAGTCCGTAGCGTGCGCGAACAGCGGAAAACACGCGACAGCAACCGCAGCGGTGAGAACGAAATGCTTTTTCCATTGATCCATTGACATGACAGGGTTCCTTCAAGGGGTATCGCAAGCGATATGTCCCCCCTTGTAAACAGAACGTGCCGCAATGACCAGTAGGAATTCCCGACATTGGCCTAGGTATAATGCGCTGCGAACAAGGCTGGGCGTCATGAAACCGACTACAATGTCATTTGGATACTGTCCTCACCCACCCGAGGATTCATCAATGTCACTTGAAGCTCGAATCCCGCCACCGTTGGTCTTACTGACCTTCGGCGCCATCATGTGGTTCACCACGCGCACGATGCAGCCATTCATCTTTCCGCCACCGTGGCGGGTAGTGCTAATCCTCGTCCCGTTCGTTTTGGGAGTTCTGTTCGCAGCGCCGGCAATCCGCGCTTTCGTGCGTGCAAAGACCACCATCAATCCGGTGGATATCACCGCAGCGTCAATGCTCGTCAAGGACGGCGTCTTCGGAGTAACGCGGAATCCGATGTATCTGGGCCTCTCTCTTGTGCTGCTGGCGTGGGCACTCTATCTCGCACGTCCTCTCGCATTACTCGGTCCGATATTGTTTGCGCTCTACATCACGCGCTTCCAGATCATTCCCGAGGAGCGCGCCTTACGCGTCAAGTTCGGATCCGACTTCGAGGACTACGCTCGCCGCGTCCGGCGCTGGATCTGATAGTTGCCGGCGTAAGGTTCACGACTGCCCCGCCATATCACTAGAAGCTGAACTGCGTCCGCAGTGCATAGGTGTTGAGATCCTGGCCAATCTGCACGCCGAACGGCGGCGTCAATGGAGAATCGCCGAAGGGAATGGGGCTGGCGGCTCGCGCCGGATTCAATCGATCCACTTTGATTCGCGAGTAATCCAACAGGAAACGTAGGTTCGCGTTCAAGTACCAATTGAGGCCGACAGTAAAGATGTTCTGCTCGCCGCCTCGAACCGAGTTGGACGTGGACGTGCTGCCCAAGAGGCCGGCGTTGGAATTGAGATCCGTGTGGCTATATCGCATCGCCAATTCCCAAGCGCCCCAGCCTCCCCCGGTCGAGAACGGCACATAGGGTCGTGGCGTCTGGTAAGTCGCGGTGGCCATGTTGTAACGATGCGATTCGCCGGTGATCACCCAGCTACCCTCCACGTAATAGCCTTCGAACTTAGGGTTCGATAGTGTCGTGGGTTTGGGACGTTCGATACCGAACCAGAAGTTTTCCGCCTGCAGAAAGAAATTGCGCCAATTGGCTGCAAATTCTGCACCGGCGGCGTAGGCATGATCGGAATTGATCGTTCCGGTGTCGATCAGTCTCGTGCTGTCGACGCGCAATTCAGGGCGATCGCGGAAGCGGACACCATACCGCGCACCCGTGACGTCGGCACCCAGATCCGCTGGATGAAGGACATAGGTTCCTGACAATCCAAGATGCACGTTGTAATCGGCACCAGTCGCAACCAGCGCAGCGGCACGGCCGACAAGCGCCGTTTGTGCGTCAAACACTTCCGCATCGTTCACGGTTCGACCGGTATAGGTCAGCGAACTGAACCATCGTGCACCACTGCCCCGAACGCTAACACCCACGCGACCATCAGCGCCGCCCAGCGCTCGGGAAAGCTCCGAGGCGCTGGCGCGCTCGATGAACAATTGATCATCGGGAGTCGTCCCATCCTCGAGATTCGCCGGCGGTGAAAAGGCCCCTAACTGAATGGTGAACGGAGCGAACCCGCTATAGCCAATCCAGACGTCGTTGATGCGTGTCGGACCTTCGGTGCCCGCACCGCCCAATTCCATGACGAATCGATAATTGAAATCGCGGGCTATGATGCCTTCGACGCCAATGCGGGCACGGCGGAAGTACGCCCCATCGCTCAAATCACGAGCGCCGTTGGTCTCGCGATTGCCGACGGCGCCAGTCGAACCGCGGCGGTAATCCGTGCTCAGCGGCTCGGCCCGGGTCTGATCGTAATGTGCAACGTCTGCTTGAACCAAGGTACGTATGGACAGCGATGATCGACCGTCGGCGCTGGTGATCGTCGGTCGTCCGTTGTTAAAGCTCCAGCGCGGTGCTTCCTGGGTGGACAGTTTCGTCTTGTCGGCCGCCTGTGACAGCTTGCTGACGTCGGCCTGCAACTGCTCGACAGGCACAGCGGCACGCAGCGCCTGAAGTTCGGCCTGTTGATCGGCGAGTTGCTTGCGTTGCCCTTCCAACTGCGCCTGTTGATCGGCCAAAGCTTTTTGCATCGCCTCGAGCTGCTGTTGAATGGTGGGCGCTTTGGCGGCATATCCGGGCGCAGAAGCGAGGGTCAGGGCCGACACCGCGCCGGCGATCAAGTGAGTCTTGTTGATTGTTCGCGTCCCTTGAATCAATGCAGGGTCTTGAAACCATATTTCTTGAAAACCGAATCTCCGGTGGGACTCAAGAGATACTCGACGAACTTTGCCGCTTCGGGTTTCGCGGCCATCGTCAATGCAATCGGATACACGATGGGCAAATGCGAATTGGCAGGAAACACGTCGACAATTCGCACCTTCTTGTCCACCAAGGCATCCGTTTCGTAGACGATGCCGAGGGGTGCTTCACCTCGATCAACGAACATCAACGCGCTTCGAACGTTTTCCGCGCGAACCAGTCGGTCTTGAATATCGTTCCAGACGCCCAGGCTGATCAGCGCACTGCGCGCATACTTTCCCGCGGGAACTGAATCTGGATCGCCGGTCGCCAACCGTCCGCCGGCCAGCGCCGTAGCAAGCGGGAAATTCGGTGCAATCTTCAGCTCCACTTTGCTGTCCGCCGGCGCAATCAACACCAGCTTGTTGCCTAATACTTCGCGCCGTGACCTCTTGATGATCAAATTGCGGCCTTGCAGATAATCCATCCACTCGAGGTCGGCCGCAAAGAAGATGTCGGCCGGCGCACCACTTTCGATCTGGCGCGCCAGAACTGAACTCGCCGCGAAGGAAAGCTTCACCGACGTGCCAGTTTCCTTGGTGAAGCTATCGCCGAGGTCCTGCAATGCGTTGGTCAACGAAGCTGCACCGAACACGGTAATCGACGCCTTTGACGCGCCGGCTGCGAACGCGGATACGCCGAACACCAGTAGCCCGATCACCGCCAATGAACGCATCATTCGATTCATTTCCATCCCCAATTTGATTTCGCTATATCTGAGTGTACATAGCGTGACTGACTGATTGCAAGGCTGCGTACGTTACCGAACAGACGAGAATCCAGATTCTTCGCTAAAACTCGCCGGCCCCGCCCCGTTCTCCACGATTGGCCACTGGAACCGGATTCGTATGAGTAGCGAGCCGTTTTGCGTACCCTCCGCCGCACCTTCAGTGCCGGCGCAGACTCGCGCTGCGTGTTCCGACGCTCCGCCGAAGGATGAACAGTCCTTACTGAGGTCAATGAACGATCGGGTTACCGGGCTACCAAATCGATCGGCCTTCTACGCGTATCTCGGCCGCGCATTGAAGGCAGCTCATCCGCCCGATCAAGCGGTCAGCGTAGTGTTTCTGGATCTGGATGATTTCAAGTCACTGAACGAGACCTTTGGTCGTCAGATCGGAGATGCCGTACTCAAAGCAGTCGGCGACAGGCTCACCGCGGCGATTCGTGTGCCAGACATGGTCAGCCGGATGGGAAACGATGAATTTGGATGCCTGATCACCGGCATGCCGATCGAGGATCCACTCTGCGCCACTGCAAGGACCCTGCTCGCGGCCGTCTCTGATCCGATGATTATTGGCTCAATCGAATTTACCGTGCGTGCCAGCATGGGCTTCGCAACGCACACGGCGGATGGCAGCGGCGCGAATGCCCTGATGGAACGGGCCGCACGCGCGATGTATCGCGCCAAACTCGACCAATCCGGCTACGCGCTTTTTAAATGCGTCCGGTCAAAAGCAGAACAACAACGATGATCAGCACCAGGCCCAAACCACCGCTGGGGCCATAACCCCAACTGCGGCTATGCGGCCACGCCGGCACCGCTCCGAGCAACATCAGGACCAATACAACCAGCAGAATTGTTCCGAGCACGGTGATATTCCTTGATTAAGACAGGCGCTGCAGTTGTGGCGCCGTCGATGCGTTGATCCTGCGACCGCTGACACGCGTGCGTCTGTGCGCTCGCGTACACTGCAAAGCGCAGCACGGTCAACCCGTCCGGCCGGGTGCAGAATTTCGCCAACATCAGCCGGCCCAGCCTTTATGATGCGTCAGTCCTGATGAGGTACTACTGTTCCCAAGTCCGCAGAAATGACCTGGAATCCCCAGCAATACGACAAGTTTTCACAACCGCGTCTGCGACCGGCGCTGGATCTCATCGCAGCAATACCGACCATCGACCCCAAGAATGTCTTCGACCTCGGATGCGGGACCGGCAGCATCACGCGCCTGCTGGCAGGACGATGGCCGCGCGCATCGGTGACCGGCATCGACGATTCGGCCGCGATGCTGCCGAAGACCGCCAGTGAACCCGGAAACATCCGCTGGATCAATCAAAGCGTCGCCGACTGGGGAACGCCTGACTCGGCGGATCTCATTTTCTCCAACGCGGCCCTACAATGGCTGCCGGACCATGAGTCGCTGTTCAAGCGACTGGCAAGTGCCCTCAAGCCCGGTGGTGTGCTGGCCGTACAGATGCCGCGCAATTTCTCCGCCCCCTCGCACACCTTGATCGCGGAAACCGCGCGCAGCGGCCCGTGGCGATCGAAACTGGAACCCTTGCTGGGTCCTGATCCGGTGGCCGAGCCCCATTTCTATTACACCGTACTGGGCCCGCTTGGAC
Organism: Pseudomonadota bacterium; assembly: GCA_031394735.1. Lineage (GTDB taxonomy): Bacteria > Pseudomonadota > Gammaproteobacteria > Steroidobacterales > Steroidobacteraceae > TMP-86. Next base: position 20,619 of record JANMXI010000331.1, read on the forward strand.
GGACACTCGACCTCTGGGAAACACAGTACTTTCACCTGCTAGAAGGCCCCGATCCGGTCAAGGAATGGACCAAAGGCACCTGGCTGCGCCGATTCCTGGACCGGCTAGACCCGGACGAGTCCGTCGATTTTGAACGCCACTACGCCGACCGGCTTCGTCACGCCTATCCGCCATCAGCCGACGGCAAGACCTGGTTTCCGTTCAGGCGCCTGTTCATCGTCGTCCAAAAATAAAACCGCAAGAAAATCAAGCCTTAATTCAGGGGCAGTGACCCACCACCTGTGATCCGCGTCGCGGTACTGGGACTCATGTAAGAAGCGCCGATGCCGACATAGGTTGGGTGTGGAACTCACTTAAACCGGAAGCCTCGTTGTCGCTCAAATCCCGGATCCTGGTCGTGGACGACGACGTCGTTTACGGCGTTGCCGCCATAGAGGTGCTCGAGCACGCCGGATTTGAAGCCTTGCTGGTCAGCACCGGGCATGCGGCGATGACCGCCTTTACCCAGATGCGTCCGGACCTGATCCTCCTCGACGTCGAACTGCCCGACGCCAACGGCTTTGACCTGTGCACCCAGCTACGGTCCACGCCCGGCGGCACCGACATCCCGATCGTCATGGTGACCGGACACGACAATACCGAATCCATCACCCGCGCCTTTCAAGCCGGCGCCGCGGATTTCATCAACAAGCCGATCTTGTGGGCAACGCTGCCGCACCGCATTGAGTTCATGCTGCGCGCCTATGCCGACATGCGGGCGTTGCGTCTGAGCGAGCAACGCAATCTCGCGTTACTGCAGGCGCTGCCGGACACGCTGCTCATCGTGGATCGCACCGGGCACATTCTCGAGCACTTCACCGGTGAGGAAAATGCGACACGCAACAACTACGTCGGCAAGATGCTGGACGAAGTGCTGCCGAGTGAGAATGCGCGAACAGCGATGGAGTCCTTGAGGTCCGCGACCGACACCGGTGTTGCACAAAGTTATGAGTTTGAAATCGGCAGCGGCGATACGCAAAAAGCATTCGAAGCGCGCATGCGCCCTCAGCCAAACGGCACGGTCCTGATCGTCTTACGCGATGCGACCGAGCGCCGCCGCAGTGAAGCGCGAATCCAGTACCTGGCCTACTACGACACGCTGACCGGTCTTCCCAATCGTCAGCTCTTCGTGCGCGAATTACGGCGCGCCATCCGCACCGCTGAACACGCAGCCACCAAAGTGGCCCTGCTGTATCTGGACCTGGATCGCTTCAAGCGCATCAACGACAATCTGGGCCATTCGGTCGGCGACACCTTGCTGCAACATGTGGCGCGTCGCCTGGAGAGCAGCGTGCGTCCGACAGACGTCATCGTCGGCGCCGGCGCGCGTGACGGCGCCAATCACTCGCGCATCGCGCGGCTCGGCGGCGATGAGTTCGTCATTCTGCTCACCGGCATCACCGACGACAACCAGGCGGCAATCGTCGCAGACCGAGTCCGTGCCGCGTTGAGTTCGCCGTTCGAATGCAATGGTCACCGCTTCGTCGTGACGCCGAGCATCGGTATCGCGATGTACCCGAACGACGGCAACGACATCGAGGACTTGCTGGTGAAGGCGGACCTGGCCATGTATCGCGCCAAGGAGCAGGGCCGCAACGGCCATGCCTTCTACGGCGACTCGATGAGCATCCGCTCGCTGGGACGACTGGAACTGGAAGATGACTTGCGCCGCGCCATCGAGGCCAATGATTTCACCTTGTACTACCAGCCCAAGATGGACATTGCCACCGGCGCCATCATCGGCGTCGAGGCATTGCTTCGCTGGCATCATCGCGCTCGCGGCTGGATCGCGCCGGGCACCTTCATCCCGTTGGCGGAAGAGACCGGCATGATCGTGCCGCTGGGCGACTGGGTCATTCGCGAGGCGTGTAGGCAACTCAAGAGCTGGAACGAACAGGGGCTGACCGGCCTGAGCATTTCCATCAACGTGTCGACGCAACAATTCGAACGCGACGATTTCGTCGATTCCGTGTTGCGCATCCTGCTGCACTACGGCGTCAAGCCGCAGCAACTGGAAATCGAAATCACCGAGAGCGTGTTGATGCGCAACATCGGCGAAACCATCGACGCCTTGAGCCGGTTGCGCGCGGCCGGCATCAGCCTGTCGATCGACGATTTCGGCACCGGCTACTCCTCGCTCGGCTACCTCAAGCAGTTCCCCGTCGACACGTTGAAAATCGATCGCTCATTCGTCAAAGACCTGCATACCAGCAGTGACGATGCGGCCATCTGCGCCGCCATCATCGCGATGGCGCGCGAGCTGCGGCTCAAAGTGGTGGCCGAAGGCGTTGAAGTCGCCGAACAACTCGACTTCCTACGCAAGCAAGGCTGCGACCAGATTCAAGGGTTTTTGATCAGCAAGCCCGTGCCGGTGGAGGATCTGGTCGAACTGTTGCGCCCGGGTAGCGGCCTGCACCGATTGAAAGCCGCCTCCGGCAATTCCAACCTCCGGCATCGCCTCGAAGTCGAACCCTCCTGAATCTGGGCAGGGGCAGCATTCGGCGCTACCATCGAGCGCTATGCACCACCATTCCCTGCCGTTGATTGCCGCTATTCTGTTCGCGACCCTTGCCGGCGCAGCCACGTCAGCCAAACCCACCCTCGATCTGGACGCATTCGAAAAATCGATGCAAACCGCCCGACTGCCCAATGGCACGAACATCGGGTTTATGGACCGGGGCCCGCGTGATGGTGTGCCGGTGGTGCTGATTCACGGCTTTACCAACAACGCCCGCAGTTGGACGCCGTTGATCCCCTACCTGGATCCACGTTTTCGATTGATCCTCATCGACGTGCGCGGCCACGGCATCTCCAGCAAGCCGGAGTGCTGCTATACGCGACTGGACATGGCCTATGACGTGAAGTTGCTGCTGGATCAGATGCACATCGCCTCCGCACACATCATCGGCCACTCGCTGGGCAGCATCGTGTCGCAGATGTTTGCCGAAACCTGGCCCGAGCGAACCCGCCATGTCGTGCTGATCGGCTCAACCGGTGGCGTGCGTGCGGACTGCAATGGCGGCGATGCCACTCTCAAATCGCCGCTGCCAGGAATGCGCGCAGAATTGCTCAAGCTCAAGGATCCGATCGATCCGAATTCGCCGTTCATGAGCGCCTGGTACGGCAATGCCATGGCGCCGGACCCGGACGTGGTGCGCCGCCAGCGACGCGATGCGGCGGCGATTCCGGTGCGCGTATGGCTGGCCATTCTGGATCAAGGTGTGACCGGCATGGACCTGCAGGCAACGCTACCGCGGCTGACCGCCCCGACGCTGCTGATCTGGGGTGACAAGGACACGCTGATGCCCGAACCGGTCCGCTGCGCATTGCGCGAAGCGCTGCCCAATGCACGTGTGCATGTGTTCCCGACCTACGGGCACAATCCGGCGTGGGACGATCCCGCGGCGGTGGCGGCGCTGATCAACCCCTTCATCAATGAGACGGTCGGACCGTAGCGCCAGGCAAACGGCGGGCTGCGCGTTCGTACCGCGGTGATTTCGCAAAGCCCCCCGAAAATTTTCGAGGGGGCCCGCTTGACGCCTCCGATTCGATGGGACATAGTTTTCCCGAAGCCTTGCGTGTCCGATCGAGAAAAATATAAGGGACGCCCGATGATGCAACCCACATTTTCGCCTGCGCAGAGTGCCCGGGACTACGCTGCCACCGAGCAGCGCCGGGTCGCGCCGGTGTCGATGATGGTCTATCGCAGCCGCGCGGTGGTCCCGCCGTCGGAAGGAGAACTCGACTTCCTGGTGCGCCAGGCCCAAAACCGCAACCACGCCGAATCCATCACCGGATTGCTGATCTACGACGAGGGTTATTTTTATCAATGGTTGGAGGGGCCGAGCCAGGCGGTCACGCGAGTCTGGGAATCCATCCGCGCCGATCCACGCCATTACCAAGTCGAAGTGTTGCGCGAGCAACGCATCGCGAAGCGACATTTCGGCAATTGGAACATGCGGTTGGCGCGACGTGCTAACAAGATTTCGAGGATTGTCGCGCGCGGCGGCGCGACCGTTGATGTAGCCGGGCGATTGCCATTGGCAGCCCCGATCGGCGGCTGGGATCAGATCCTGACTCAGGTAGTCTTTCCGCAGTTAAAAATGGTGCACTCGGTGGATTCACCTTCTCAACTGGACGCAGCCTCCTCACTCCATCCCCTGTGCTCCTCGGCCGGGGCACGCCGTGCTGGTCGCCCCGCAACCGGGCGAAAGTCATATGCTGGGAGCGGGCATGGCGTCCGAATTGTTCTGGCGAGCCGGCTGGGATGTCAGCTGTGAATTTCCGCATACCGACTCGGACCTGCGAGAACTGGTCCACGAGCGCTGGTTCGACGTGCTGGATTTTTCCTTGAGCAGCGCCCTGCGACACGATCACCATCTGCAGGCCATGGGTGACACCATCCGCGCGGCCCACGCCGCCTCCCTCAATCCGCAATTGGCGGTCATCGTCGATGGCCGCGTCTTTGTCGAACACCCGCAATCATCCGTTGAGGTCGGCGCGGACGCCGGCTGCGTCAGCGTCACGGAATCCGTTCCGGCGGCAGAACGCCTGGTGACGGCCCTGGCGATGCGCACGGCCAGCCGCTGCGCATGAAGTCAACGGCGATGGCGGATTGACCGAACCCCCCTTCAACGCCGCCGCCCGCGGATTTCGCATGCCGGCCGAGTTCGAGCCGCACGCGGCTACCTGGATGGCATGGCCCTCGCGACCCGAAATCTGGGGTGATGACTTCGCCACGGTCAAAGACGACTACGGCCGGCTGGCGCGGACCATCGCCCGTTTCGAACCGCTGATGATGGCTGCCTCGCCCGCCGCAACTGCTGAAGTGCGGCGAATATGCGGCGACTCGGTCCGCATCGTGGAAATCCCGATCGATGATTCCTGGGCGCGGGATTCGGGGCCGACCTTCCTGATCGATGCCCGCGGCGGCCTGCTCGCCACCGCTTGGACGTTCAACGCTTGGGGCGGCAAATACCATCCGTACGATCAGGATGCGCTGTTCGCCCGCCGTGTCGCGGCACATGTACAGGTACCGGTCGAAACCTCCAGCATGGTGCTCGAAGGCGGCGGCATTTTCTGCGACGGCGAAGGCACGCTGGTGACCACCGAGACCTGTCTGTTGAATACCAATCGCAATCCGAACATGAGCAAAGTCGAGGTAGAGGCCGAATTGCGCCGGATGCTCGGCGTACACACCATCATCTGGCTGCCGGGCGATCCGACCGAGTTGGAAACCAACGGCCACATCGACGGGCTCATGGCGTTCACGGCACCGGGCAAGGCATTGATCGAGGAGATCACCGACACTTCCGATGAACGCTATGAAATCTTACGCGAGAACCGCCGCGCGCTCGAACTGGCCGTGGATGCGAAAGGCCGACGGCTGGAACTCATGAGCATCGAAGAGGCCGACCCCTCGATTGCGGTCGGCAACCGCTACTGCCGCTCTTACGTCAATTTCTATACCGTTAACGGCGCGGTCATTGCGCCGGCGTATGGCATTGCTGCCGATGCCCGCGTCGACGCCACCTTGAGGCGCGCCTTTCCCGGCCGCCGCGTCGTCATGTTACCGATCGGCGCGATCGCCACCGGCGGTGGCGGGTTCCATTGCATCACGCAGCAGCAGCCCAAGGCTGCCGCTTGAGGCTGCCACGCTCCACGGCGCGCCTGGGCGCCCTCGCGCTTTGCCTGTTTGCTGCCTTGGCCGCACCTGCGGCGGACCGCGCGCACACGCTCAACGTCTACGCCTGGACCGACTATTTTCCGATCGCAGTGCGTGAACAGTTTCAGGCCGAGACCGGCATCCACATCAACTACACCGTATTCGACGATCCCGACGCGGTCGAAACCACGATGTCAGTGGGTCATTCGGACTACGACATCGTCGTGACCAATGCCGCGCCGCATCTGGGACGCGAGGCGCCGAAAGGATTTTGGAAGAAGCTCGACCAGTCACGCATTCCCAACGCGCGCAATGCGGATCCGAAGATCATGCAGATGCTGCAAGCGGTCGACCCCGGCAATCAGTACGCCATCCCGTGGATGTGGGGCACCACGGGCATCATGTACGACCTGGACAAGATCAAGTCACTCATGCCCACTGCACCGCTCGACAGCCTGGACCTCGTGTTCAAGAAGGAACTGGCGGCGAAGTTTTCCAAGTGCGGCATCAACATTCTGGATTCCTGGGTGGACATCATGCCCATGGTGGCGCGCTACCTGGGCCAGAAGGAACTGTCGACCGAGCCCGCCGCGCTCAACGCGGTCATCGCCAAACTGCAGGAGGCCCGACCCTATTTGCGCCGCATTGCAAGCTCAGGGTATTACGAACAACTGGCCAATGGCGAACTGTGCCTGGCCATCGGCTACTCGGGCGATGCGATGATCGCGCGCCGCATGATTAAAGAATCGCAGTCCAAACGTAACGTGGAATACTCGCACGCGCGTGAAGCCGTGCCGCTGTACATCGACACGCTGGTGATCCCGGCCGATTCACCCAATGCCGCCGCCGCGCACACCTTCCTCAACTTCGTCATGCGCCCCGAGATCTCCGCCGCCGTGACCCGCGAGATCGGCTTCGCCAGTGGCAATGCGGCGGCAGTCAAACTGCTCGAGCCCGCCGTGCGCAACAACCCCGCCGTGTTTCCACCCGATGAAGTGCGCGCACGATTTTTTCTGGGACGCCCCTATACACCGCAAGAGACGCGCATCTTCGTGCGCGCCTGGCAGCGTTTCAAAACCGGTAACTGATCCAACTGACATTCCAGCAGGTATTTCGCATGCACATTCCACGACCCTCGAGCGCGTTGGTACTTATTCTTTGTGCGAGCGCCACGTCGGCCACACTGGCGAGCGCCGGCACGCTGCCGCCCCCGGCCGACGTGGCGCTTGCGCGCGATCTGTTCAAGCAATTGATCGGCATCAACACGACGCATGCGCACGGCTCGACTGCGGCAGCCAAGCTCATCCAAAGCAAGCTGATCGATGGTGGCTTCGCGGCGAGCGATGTCGTGTTCGTCGCGCCGGCAGATCATCCCACCAAAGGCAATGTCATTGTGCGCTACCGCGGCAAGAAACCTGCCGCGAAACCCGTGCTGTTCCTGGGTCATCTGGATGTCGTCGAAGCCAGGCCCGAAGACTGGTCACTGGATCCGTTCGTGCTCACCGAGAAGGACGGCTACTTCTATGGCCGCGGCACCATCGACATGAAGAATGGCGACACTGCGATGCTGGCATCGCTGCTGCGCCTGAAGCGCGAACATTTCGTGCCCCAGCGCGACGTCATCGTGGCGTTCACTGCCGATGAAGAAGCCGGCGGCGATGCCAACGGCCCGGCGTTCCTGCTCAAGGAGCACCGCGAACTCATTGACGCTGCGCTGGTGGTGAACATGGACGGCGGCGGCGGTGTTTTAAAAAACGGCGTGCCGCAGTATTTGGAGATCGGCACCAGCGAAAAAACCTATGTCACCTACACCATCGAGACCACCGGTCCCGGCGGGCACGGATCTCTGCCCGGCGCCGACAATCCCATCTATCGTGTCGCCGCGGCACTCGGACGCTTGGAATCGCACAAATTTCCGGTGATGCTCACCGCCACCACCCGCAGCAGTTTCAGCGCGTTGGCAAAACTGGACCCGGGCCCCGCCAGCGCCGACATGCGCGCCGTTGCGCAGGATCCACCCGATCTCGCGGCCGCCGACCGACTCAGCAAAGACGCGTACTACAATGCGCAGCTGCGCACCACCTGCGTCGCCACGTTGATCACCGGCGGTCATGCTGAAAACGCCCTGCCCCAACGTGCCAAGGCGACGATTCAATGCCGCATGATGCCCGGTGACACCGAGGCCGACGTGCAGGCGCAATTGAGCAAAACGCTCGCCGATCCGGCCATTCATCTGACACTGGATGCGCCGCCCATCGTCAGTCCCGAATCGGCGCCAACGCCACAGATCATGAAGACCGTGGCGGACCTGGCGCATTCGATGTGGCCCGGTGTGCCGCTCGTGCCGACCATGGCCACCGGTTTCAGCGACGACCGCCGCACGCGCAATGCCGGCATTCCCAGCTACGACGTCAACGGCACGTGGATGGAAGCGGGTGAGAACCGCGCCCATGGCCGGGATGAACGCATCGGCGTGAAGGCGTTCGACGAGAACGTCGAATTCACGTACCGCTTGCTCAAGGTCATGGGCCGCGAACGGTAACTATTGGCGCGGACGTTTCAGAAACGCGTCGATGCGTAGCGCAACGCGTTTCTCCTTTACGGCACCAAATAGACGCGCTACGTTTGCACCAAGAAATACACCTTGCCCGCCTTGCTGTTGTTAGCCACTCACACTACCCTCTTCGCCCAGGACATCTCCGCCAACGTCAACGGCCAACTGCCGGGCCTGGTGGAGACATATAAGAAAGTGCACGCACACCCTGAGTTGTCGCACCACGAAGAGCAGACCGCCGCTCTAGTGGCCGGCGAATTGCGCAAGGCCGGTTACACGGTCACTGAGCGCATCGGCAAATACCCCGACGGCTCACAGGCCTTCGGTGTGATGGGGATTCTGAAGAACGGACCCGGTCCGACTCTGATGATCCGCGCGACCCGGCTGTCGTCATGTTCTGGCTGGGTGCGATGGACCCGACGAAATTTGCCGCAGCCAAGGCGGAAGGGAAATTTCTGCCCGGCATGCACACCAGCCGCTTTGAGCCGTTGCCGGAGCCGACGCTGAAGACCGGGGTTACCGGGATGACGGCGGTGGCGATTTCGTTGCTGCAGAAGTAAAAAATACGCGTATCGATTGAGTCGCGTCGAACTCCAACGGCTCGATACGCTGCGATGAGGTGTCGTGTATTGTGAATAGCATGACACCCCGGCTCTACACCCGTTCTGAAGAGCTCATGCACTCTTGGCTGCACGCGCTCGGCGCGATCGCAGCGGTAGTGGGCACGGCGTTCCTCATCATCACCGCTTCTCTGCACGGCGATGCCTGGCGCATCGTCGGCGGCCTCGCCTTCGGCTCCACCGCCATTGCCCTGCTGACCGCCTCGGCCTTCTATCACGGCGCACGAGACGAACGCACCAAGCAAGTTCTACAAAAGCTCGATCACTGCGCCATCTATCTGCTGATCGCCGGCACCTACTCAGCCTTCACGCTGAGCGCGATGCGCGATGCCTGGGGCTGGAGTTTGTTCGGCGTGGTCTGGGCGCTGGCGGCGGTGGGCATCGCGAATGAGTTCCGGCCGCAAACGCGCCGGCCCGTGCTCGCGGCCAGTCTGTATCTGGGCATGGGATGGTTATGCATCGCCGGTGCCGAGGCGCTCATCGCCAGTTTGAGCGCCACACAATTGCGATGGCTGTTGGCCGGCGGAATCATGTACACGCTCGGTGTGCCGTTCTATATATGGAAGAGCCGTACGTACACCCATGTGGCCTGGCATGTGTTCGTGCTCGCCGGCGTGGGGTGTCACTACGTGGCGGTGTTGAGCGTGATGCGTGCGGGTTGAGCTCTAAAACGCCAGGTAGTCGAGTCTTGGAACGCGGGTGAACGCTTTCTCGCGACCGATCAGCGTCGCGCGGTAAACCAATGCGGTCCCGGCGATCCAAGCATCGTTTTCGCCGAGTCGCCTGGGCAAGGAGGTTTGTAATTGCGCGGTGCGCCAGGCGATCATCCTCGAAAGCTGCAGGATGCGGAATTTGCTCAAGAATTCGTTGAGCGCCACCGGGTCAACAAACCCTTCAGCAAATTCCCCCAGCGTCACGATGCTGATCGCCACAGGCACCGAGCGTCGGCTCGCCAGTACAGAGCATGCAGGGCCTGAGCGGTGACTGGCCAGCTCGTCCTCGAATTCCACGAGGAAGCTGGTATCCAGCAGGAGCATGCTTAGTTTCTCTTGCGCCGCGCGCCCGCGCCTTTGCCTTTGAAGTCTTGCATCCCATCGAGCAATTCCCCCGCAGTCAGGGCGGGACGTTCGGCAAAGAGACGTCGGATGACACGGGAGAATGACTCCGTATGATCCCGCTTCTCCTTGGCAAGTAACTCGTAGGCATCAGTTTCGACGGAAATTGTCTTGGTAGCCATACACAGACCATACACAGGCTGTGTACGGAGCACAAGCGCAAATCTCAGGTTTAAATGACGAATAATTCGATATTTAACTTTAATAAAAATCTTTAATTAATTGATTTATATAATATAAAATTTCACATACATAACTGTATACTTGTACAGTACTCAAGACATGCCTACTCTCGCGGTATGCCCCACCAAGCCCTGCACGAGCTGCTGCAAAACTCCACGCAAGTCTGGCGCGGCACGCACACCTCGCGCATCAAAACTTGCGCCAGCGGTTACGCGATGCTCGATGCCGCGCTGCCCGGCGGCGGCTGGCCGGTCGGCGCACTCATCGAACTGCTGCCCGCGTGCGAGGGCATCGGCGAACTCCGCCTGAGCCTGCCGGCGCTCAAATCGCTCAACGATGCGAACCGGCAGATCGTGTTCGTGCAGCCGCCGCACACGCCTTACCCGCCGGCACTGCTGCGCGCGCAGTTGTCGTTGCAAAATATTTTGTGGGTCAGCGCGGGCAACGATGAGGATGCGCGGTGGGCAGCAGAACAGACCTTACGCGCAGGCGCGGCCGGCGCGGTGCTGGTGTGGAGCGATAACAGCGATGATCGCAATCTGCGCCGTCTGCAGCTGGCGGCCGAGACCGGCCAGGCGCTGGCGTTCTTGTACCGCACGCCCCGCGCGCGGAGTCTGCCCTCCCCGGCGGCGCTGCGTCTGCTGCTGCAGCCGGCGGTGGATGGCGTGCAGGTGGAGATCGTCAAGGCGCGTGGCGGGCACCGATCTATGGTGCAGGTGCCCTTGCCCTGGCCGCGCGGTTAGTGCCGCATGCTCTGGCTCTGCCTCTCCCTCCCCCACCTGGCCATCGAACTGCGGCAACCCGCGGCCGATGGCTTCGTCGCCATCACCGACCGGCGCGGCGCGCGGCGCGTGCTCGTCGCCTGCAATGAAGCGGCGTGCGCGCAAGGCATCTTCAAGCATCTGGATGCCACCGTGGCGCTGGCGCGCGAACCGCAGTTGCAGCTTCTCGAGCGCTCCAAATCCGGTGAACTCAAGGCGCTGAAGGCGCTCGCCGGCTGGGCCGAGCAGTTCAGTTCGCATGTCAGCTTCGATGCGGGGCGTTGGCTGTTGTGGCTGGAGATCGGCTCGAGCATCCGCTACTTCGGCGGCCTGCACACCTTGCGCGCGCAGATCGCCGAGGGCATCGCCATGCTCGGCTACACCGCCAACCTCGGCATCGCCGCCACGCTGGAAGCGGCTGCGCTGCTCGCCATCAACGAACAACCGGTGGCGATTCTCTCCACCTCGATGCTGGCGCAATCCATCGGGCCACTGCCTCTGGAGACGCTTGCGCTGGACTCCAAAGTGCAGAGCGCTCTGCAGGCCAGCGGACTGCACACCATCGGCGAGGTGCTGGCGCTGCCCGCCACCGCGCTGTCGCGCCGCTTCGGATTGGAAGCGACGGGGTATCTGCAGCGCCTGCTGGGCCTGCAGCCCGACATCCGCGCACCCTTCCGCTCGCCGTCCCGTTACCGGCGCGTGTTCGAGTTCACGCACAGCGTGGCCACGGTGGAAGGACTGCTGTTTGCCTTGCGGCGCATGCTACATGAGTTCCAGGGTTTCTTGCGCGGCCGGGACACGGCCATTCAAACGCTGCACCTGAATCTGTGTCACCGCGATGCGCCCGACACGCAGCTGCAATTGCACACCAGCACGCCGCAGCGCGATGCAGTGCGGCTGTTCGCGCTGCTGCGGGAGAAGCTGGAGCGCACCACGCTGCCCGAAGCGGTGACGCAGATGGTGCTGGCGGCACAACAGTTCGTGCCGCTGGGCTGCACGCAGGCGGATCTGTTCGACGATGCGCCACGGCAAGATGCGGGCTGGGCGGATCTGCTGGACAAGCTGCGCGCGCGTCTGGGCGAGCACTGTGTACGCTATCTGGGGTTGGCGGATGATCATCGCCCGGAAAAAGCCTGGTGCGTGCAGAACAGCGGCGCCGCGGCACAACTGCCCGACAGCTTCCCCGACCGGCCGCTGTGGATATTGGAGGCGAAACCGATTCAGACGCTGCCGCAGTTGCTGGGCACGCCGGAGCGCATCGAGGCGGGCTGGTGGAATCACGAGGACTCCAGCCGCGACTATTACCTGGCGCGCACCGCCGAAGGCGCGCGTTGGTGGCTGTATCGCGAAGCCGCCACGCAGCAGTGGTTCCTGCAAGGGCTGTGGGCTTGAGATGTCCTACGCCGAACTGCTCGCCTGCAGCAACTTCACCTTTCAACGCGGCGCGGCGCATGCGGTGGAAATGGTGCGCCGGGCGAAGGAACTGGGCTACGCCGCCATCGCGATCGTCGATGACTGCACCTTTGCCGGCATCGTGCGCGCGCATGAAGCGGCATTGGAGGTGGACATCAAGCTCCTCATCGGCAGCCAGTTCCGCTTTGCGCCCATCGACTATCGCGGCGATCGCGTAATGCTGCTGGCGCCGACACAGCGCGCGTATTCGCAGATCTGCGAACTCATCAGCCGCGCGCGGCGCGCCTCGATCAAGGGCAGTTACGCACTGACGCGCGAGGATTTCACGCACGATCTGCAGGACACCATCGGACTGTGGGTGGCCGGCAGCACCATCGACGCGGAGCAAGCGCGCTGGTTCGCCGCCCTGCCGCTGCGCTCGCATCACCTGGCTTTCACGCATGCGCTGGCGCAGGACAGTCAGCAGCGCCTGGACACCTTGAGTGCGTTGGGAGCTGAACTTGCCGTGCCGTTGGTGGCCGTGGGCGATGCGCATTACCACCTCCGCAACCGCCGTCCGCTGCACGATGTGCTGACCGCCATCCGCTTGAAAACCACCGTCGATAAAATCGGCCGCAGCGGCCTGCCCAATGGCGAACTGCACTTACGTCCGCTGGTCACTCTGCGCAAGTTGTATCCACCGGCGCTACTGCAGGCCAGCTTGGATATCGCCGCAACGTGCGAATTCTCCTTGAAGACGCTGCACTACGAGTACCCCGAAGAACTCGTTCCCAAACACTTAAGCCCCAGCGAGCATCTGCGCGCACTGACCGAGGCGGGTCTTGCGCGCCGATGGCCGGAAGGCGTGCCGGCGTCTGTGCGCGCACAGATCGAACGCGAGCTGGTGCTGATCCAGGAGCTGAAGTTCGAACACTATTTTCTGACGGTGGAGGACATCTGCCGCGAAGCCCGCTCCCGCAACATCCTGTGCCAGGGTCGCGGCAGCGCGGCGAACTCCGCAGTGTGTTATGCGCTGGGCGTGACCGCGGTGGATCCGGCGCGCGTGGCCATGCTGTTCGAGCGTTTCATTTCCAAGGAGCGGCACGAGCCGCCGGACATCGACATCGACTTCGAACATCAACGCCGCGAAGAAGTCATCCAGTACATTTACACCAAGTACGGCCGGCATCGCGCCGCGCTTGCCGCCAGCGTCATCACCTATCGCCGGCGCATGGCGGTGCGCGATGTCGGCAAGGCCTTGGGGTTGCCGGCGGACATAGTGGATGCCCTGTCGAAGTCGCTGCAGTGGTTCGATGGCAGCGGTGAAATTCCGGCGCAGTTGCTGAAGCTGGGGTTCGATCCGCAATCGCGCCTCGCGCAAAACTACATGGCGCTGGTGGCGCAGATCATGGGTTTCCCGCGGCACCTGTCGCAGCATGTCGGCGGCTTCGTCATTTCCCAGCATCCGTTGAGCACGCTGGTGCCGGTGGAAAACGCCGCCATGCCTGATCGCACCATCATTCAATGGGACAAGGAAGACCTGGAATCCCTCGGATTGCTCAAGGTGGATTGCCTGGCGCTGGGCATGCTTTCGGCGATTCGCCGCGCGCTGCAATTGAAATCCCAATTCGATGGCCGCGAATTTTCCCTGCAGGACATCCCGGCCGAAGACCCGGCGACCTACGACATGCTGTGCAAGGGCGAATCGGTCGGCGTGTTCCAGGTGGAATCGCGCGCGCAGATGAGCATGCTGCCGCGCCTGAAACCGCGCACCTATTACGACATCGTGATTCAGGTGGCCATCATCCGCCCGGGCCCCATTCAAGGCGGCATGGTGCATCCCTTCCTGCGCCGCCGGCAGCACCTGGAAGAGGTCAGTTATCCCAGCGCGGAACTGGAACGCGTACTGAAGCGCACCTGGGGCGTGCCCTTGTTCCAGGAGCAGGTGATGGAAATCGCCATGGTCGCGGCGGGCTTTTCCGCCGGCGAAGCCGACAAGGTGCGCCGCTCCATGGCGGCATGGCAGCGCCGCGGGGGACTCACGCAATTTCGCGATCAACTGCTCGCCGGCATGCACGAGCGCGGCTATACCCCGCAGTTCGCCGAACAAATTTACAGTCAGATTCTGGGCTTCGGCAGCTACGGCTTCCCCGAATCGCATGCCGCCTCGTTCGCGTTGCTGGCATATGCCTCCTCCTGGTTGCGCTGCCATGAGCACGCGGCCTTCGTCGCCGGACTGCTCAATAGCTGGCCCATGGGATTTTATGCCCCTGCGCAACTGGTCAACGATGCACGGCGTCATCACGTGGTGTTCCGGCCCGTCGATGCGCAGATCAGCGACTACGATTGCAGCCTGGAGCGCAACTCGGCGGGGGGTGCGGAAGTACGGCTGGGACTGCGCATGGTGGCGGGATTGCCTGAAGAAGCGGCGCACAGTGTGGTGCAGGCGCGCACGCTGACGCCTTTTCACAGCGTGGAAGATCTGGCGCACCGCGCACCGCTGAACCGCCGCGCCATGCAGGCACTCGCCCAGGCCGGCGCGCTGGAATCCCTGGCCGGTCATCGGCACGCGGCGCATTGGGGCGCCATCGGCGTGGAGCAGTTACCCGGCGTACTCGCCGGTGCATCGCGGCGTGAGGCGCCGCTGGCGCTGCCGCAGGCCCGCGAAGGCGAGGACATCATCGCCGACTACCGCAGCACCGGGTTAACGCTGCGCCGTCATCCGCTGGCACTGTTGCGCAAGAAGTTGCAGCGTCTGCAGGTCACGCGCGCCGCGGATCTGACCCAGCTCAAAACCGGCTGCAATGTGCGCGTCGCCGGCATCATCACGCACCGGCAGCGTCCCGAGACCGCCTCGGGCGTGGTGTTCATGTCGCTGGAAGATGAAACCGGCATCAGCAATCTCATCGTCTGGCCCAGCGTGCAGAGCGCGCAGCGCCAGGCCGTGTTCGCCTCCTCGATGATCATCGTGCAAGGCGAATTGCAGCATGAGATGGGCGTGGTGCATGTGATCGCGCAGAAGGTGCGCGATTACTCCGCGTGGCTGGGGCGGCTGGATACGCAATCGCGGGATTTTCGCTGACGCGCACTTCGCTTGCGCGTTATGTCCATTTAACAACATGTGCCCAAAAATGAGATCCATGCAATAGCGTGACGCAGTTGTTATTGACGGCATCCACATCGGCATACCCTCGCGACTTCGAATCCACCGTCGAACTCTCGAAAGGTGATGCAGCAATGCACAGAGCCCACCGTCCCTTCCTGCTCTCTGTCGCGCACACCGCAGCGCTTGCCACCGCATCGCTCCTGCTGCTTTCCGGTTGCAAGTTCGGCGGCATGTCCGGCAGCGGCACAGAGTCGACCAACACCAACGGGGGCACCGACGGCACCGGCAACACCGGTGGCACCACCGGCGGCGGAGGTCTGGGCACAACGGTAAAAACACCACCGCCGAGCGGCAACGCCGTGATCGCCACGCCGTCAGTCGACGGCACCATCTCCGTGGCAGTCGGCTCGAACCAGACGATCAGCGTTTCGTTCACCTCCGACGATGGACACGCCGTCACCGGCTTCGCCATCTCCGACACGACGCTGCCGGAAGGCTGGAGCGGACCGGATGCCTTCACCTGCACCTCGGCCGGATCAGGCAACGACTGCGTCTTGAATCTGACCTATGCACCCAGCGCCGCAGAATCAGGCACACTGACACTCAACTACATTTATGTGGATTCGGCCGGCATCCGCCAGACACCGGGCGGCTCGCTGTCGATACCCTATGTCGCCACCGCCTTCAACAATGTGGTCGCGAGCATTTCCCCGACCGGTCAGATCAACACGCGCGTCGGCACGGGTAGTCAATCCGTGCTCGTGACCTTTACGACTGACGACGGTGATGTGGCGACCGGCCTCACCATCACCAGCGATCTGAATGCGCTGCCGGCCAATTGGAGCAGCCCGGCGCCTGCGTTGTCCTGTGACATCGTCAGCTCAGGCAGCGGCTGCCAGCTGCTGTTGAACTACGCGCCGCAGATCGCGGCCGACGGCAAACTCACGCTGGCTTTCAGCTATCTGGACAACGCCGGGGTGGCGCGATCCGGCGCCTTCAACATTCCGTATTCCACCACCTCGAGCAGCGGTGTCGTCGCCACGGTGTCGCCGACCGGACAAATCAACGCCGTGCAAAGCGGCGGTGGCCAAGCGGTCACCATCACCTTCAACACGGATGACGGCAACACGGCGACCGGCCTGCATGTGTATTCCAACCTCGCCGCCCTGCCGGCAGGCTGGAGCAGCGCATCGACGCGATTCAATTGCGGCAGCGTCGGTACCGGCAACGGCTGTCAGTTGCGATTGAATTACGCACCCGCCGCTCTCACCAGCGGCACGTTCACCTTGAACTATTTGTACGATGATCAGGGCGGCGTCTTTAAAACCGGTTCGGTCAACGTCGCGTATGCCGCGACCACCGACAACAATGTCGCAGGCCTGACCTCCCCCTCGGGCCAGATCAACGCCATCGTCGGCACCGGCAGCCAACCGGTCTCCGTGACCTTCACCACCGATGACGGCCGGCCTGCCACCGCACTGCAGGTGACCAGCAATTTATCGGCGCTTCCCGCAGGCTGGAGCAGCCCGCAGACCCCCTTCACCTGCAGCGGTGTGGACACCGGCAGCGACTGCCAGTTGTCGTTGGCCTATGCGCCTGCGGCCGCG
The DNA here is from genome assembly GCA_031394735.1 of Pseudomonadota bacterium. Classification (GTDB taxonomy): domain Bacteria; phylum Pseudomonadota; class Gammaproteobacteria; order Steroidobacterales; family Steroidobacteraceae; genus TMP-86. Next base: position 37,661 of record JANMXI010000331.1, read on the forward strand.
GCCAGCGGCACGATGCAGTTGACCTACAGCTACAAGAACAACGCCGGAACACCCAAAACAAGTGCGGTCAACATCGCCTACCGCGCGACGACTGACAACAACGTGGTCGGAACACCCGGATCTGCGTCGCTCGCGGTCCTCACCGGCAGCAGCACCCCCGTGGATATCGTCTTCACCACCGACGATGGCAACCCGGCCGTCGATTTTGTTGTGACCGCCGGACTGGATGTGCTGCCCGCGGATTGGAGCAGTAACGCGAGTGCGTTGACGTGCGCCACCGTCAGCAGCGGCACGAGTTGCGCGGTGACGCTCACCTACGCGCCCATCGCCGCGGCCACGGGCACGGTGACCATCGGCTTCCAGTACACCAACAATTCCGGCATCGCGAAGACGGGCACGGCCACCGTTGCGTATACAGCGGGGCCGTAATCGGCAATGCAAAGCGCATTGCGCGCGAGTTTTGCCCAGCTGCCGCGTAACCGGATCGGATCAGGTCAACGCGTACAACACCTCGACGAAGGACGCGACCGCGCCGTCCAGGCCCTGCACTGCCGGATTGGTCGAGTCGATCAGGTAGTACTCGTCCGGCGCATGCGCACCCGTGCCGTGGCCCAAGCCAAAGCCGCAGGCCGGCAGGCTGAGCGGTGCATTGGTGAACCGGTAGCCGGGCCAAGAGCCCGGGCTGCGCGGCATGACGGAGGGCGACAGACCCAGTTTTCGATAGCTTGCCACCAGGCCCTTGATGAACTTGCTGTCCGGATCGCTCTGCGTCGGATCGTAGCCCCCCGTCATGTTGACTTCGATGTCGCCGAACCCGTTCTTGGCCAGGTGCGCCTTCAGCTTCGCCAGCGTGTCTGCGGCGGTCATGTCCGGCACCAGGCGCATGTCGATTTTCGCCACGGCCCGATGTGGCAATACGGTCTTGCCGCCCGGACCCGTGTAGCCGCCAACCAGACCTTCGATGTTGATCGTCGGCGCCGAATACAGACGCAGCAGGGAGTCCTGCCAGTTCAGGTCATGCACCCAGCGCTGCACCCCGAGCTGCTTCTTGATGAGTTCCTCGGGGACATTGGCAGCGTAGGTCAGCACCATCTGCTTCTGCTTATCCGACAGCGGTTTGGCAAGCTCGAAAAAGCCTTCCACCGCGGGCGTATGTCCGTCCTTCTCAACCAGCGTGTTGAGCGCCTGAACCAGATGCCAGGACGGCGAATCCACCTGCGCTTCGAGACTGGAATGCACATCCTTCGCCGGACCGCGGCCCCATTTCTCGCCGCTGGAGACCAGCTCCAACTCCACGACCCCTTTTGCGCCGAATTCAACCTGCAGACTGCCATCCCGCTCTTGCCCCGCCTCGGGCAACAGCACACCGGCGCATTTCTTGAGATTCGCAAACACCTCCGGATCGGCGACGATTTCGCCAAAGTGCGGAGAGGCGATCTCCTCCTCGCCCTCGGCGACCAGCACCAGATTCACAGGCAGCGGTTTGCCCGCCGCCTTGAACGCCATCAATGCGCCGAGGAACGAATTCTCCGGGCCTTTCTGGTTCACGGCGCCGCGGCCCATGCAAACCGACCCCAGTCCTTCCTTCGTGACGAGGCGAGCCTCGAGCGGCGGCGAGCTCCATTCGTCGGCGACGAATTGCTTGACGTCGTACATGAAGTACACCGCCACGGTGGTCTTGGCGCCGGCGTCAAGATAACCAAATACACCGGCCTTGCCCGTGGTCGGGATGAGCCGGACCTTGGAGAATCCGGCCTGCCGCGCCAGCTCCGCCATGTACTCGGGGCCTTGCGGATAGTTGCGGTTTTCAGCGGCGATCGACGGCAGTGCAATCCATGCCTGCAGACGCTTGAGGTTCTCATCGTGCATCTTCGGAATCTGCGCAAGGACGGCGGCTTTGTCGCCGCTGCGGCTCGACGCCGCAGCAAGCACCGCGGCAGGCGCTGCAGCCAGCACAGCACCGGCACTGGCTGCTTGCACGAATTCACGCCGATTCATCGCAGGATTTTTGGGTTGGTTCATCGTTGACTCGCTTATAGGGTTGACGCAATCATCGTTGTCATGGGCCGATAATATACACTGCGTCTTTCATTCATCCAGCGAAAGAACCCAAGCATGGCAAATCGAGTGTTGGCATTTCGTGATCTAAGCGCGGCAGTGGAAGTGGATGCGCCGTGGCCGGGAACCGTATTGAGCGGCGATCCGCACACGAAGTTGTGGAGCTTGCACACGTCCGATGACGGCAAGATTCTCGCCGGCATTTGGGAATCCACGCCCGGCGTCTGGAAAATCGACTACGACGCCTGGGAATACTGTGAGCTCCTCTCCGGCCGATGCACCATCGAGGTCAAGGGCCAGCCGCCGGTTGAACTCAAGGCCGGCGACGTGTTCATCGTCGAAACCGGTGCGCAAGGTATCTGGACCGTGCACGAAACCATCCGCAAGCATTACGTCTTCGCATTGGGGCATTGAAAATCGAGGAAGAGTTCATTAAGGGATAGTCGCAACACATTGCCTCGTCATTAGGGCTCCCGTAGCATGGCGTTATGTTACGTATCTGGGAAAGCCTGAGCCCTCTCACCGAATTCGCCATCGTTCTCATCACGCTGGTGGGCCTCGGATTCCACATCCGCTGGTCCCGCCGCGGGACGGTGCTGGGTCCGACGCTGCTCACCACCCTAGGCATCTTCTTTTGCTTCGCCGGCATTGCCTGGGGACTGCTGGATTTCGACCCGAATAACGTCAAGGCCGGCGTGCCGCATCTGTTGCAAGGCATCCGTACCTCGTTCTGGGCATCGGTGGCCGGCATCGGCTTTGCACTGACCATCAAAGCGCGGCATATCATTTTCGGCGACCCCACCACGGTGGGCGGCGGCGAGGATGGCGGCGCGACCGTCGATGATCTGGCCGATCAACTGACGAGGCTAAACAAGACGGTGTCGGGCACCGACGAATCCGGCCTGCTCGGGCAGGTGCAACTGCTGCGCGAGGACAACAATCGCAAGCTCGACGGACTCACCGCCGCCTTTGAAAAGTATGCGCAGAAAGTCGCCGAATCCAACTCCAAGGCGCTGATTCAGGCACTGCAGGAGGTCATCAAGGACTTCAATGCCAAGATCAACGAGCAGTTCGGCGAGAACTTCAAGCAACTCAACGCGGCGGTCGGCAAGCTGCTGACCTGGCAGCTGCGATACGAAGCGCAATTGAATCAGCTCATCGAGCAGGAGACGGCGACCCGCAAGAACATGACCGAGGCGTCATTGCGCTATGGCGAGCTGGTCAACAAAGCCGGCGTGTTCAACACCGTCGCACAGTCGCTCACCAGCGTTCTGGCGGGGTTGGAGACACAGCGGCTGCATCTGGAATCCTCGATGGGCGCCTTTGCATCGTTGGTCGACAAAGCCGCCACAGGTCTGCCGCAGATCGAGCAGAAAATCGTGCAGATGACCGAGCAGATCGAGAGCGGCGTACGCCTGAATCAGGAAAAGATGTCCGAGGCGGTGAAGGTGTCGGCGCATATCCTCACCTCCTCCCTCCAATCCGCAGGCGATCATCTGAACGATCATATGCGGCAGGCCACCGAGGACTCGCGCAAGCACATCGTGTTGCTGGACAAGGCGCTGGAAGAGGAACTGCGGCGCTCCATCGAGTCCCTGGGCCGTCAGTTGACGGCGCTGTCGCAGAAATTCGTGCAGGACTACACGCCGCTGACCGCGCAGCTGCAGCGCATGCTGCAATCCGCGCGCGTTTCGTAAGCAATGGCCAACCGGCGTCTGGAGTCCGCGCCCCTCCTGTCACAGGAGACGCACTGGATTCCGTTGAGCGACCTGATGACCGGCCTCATGGTCATCTTCCTGCTGATCGCCGTCATGTACATGCTGAAAGTGGAAGCCGACACCGACCGTATCCGCAGCATCGCCATCGCCTACAACCAGAATCGCGATTCGCTGTACTCGGACTTGCGCAACGAATTCCAGATCGACCTGCCGCGCTGGAAGGCGCAGTTGATTCGCTCCGATTTGACCATCCGCTTCACCGAGCCGGAAGTCCTGTTCGCCACCGGTAGCAGCGAATTGAAGCCTGAATTCAAGGCCATCCTCAACGACTTTTTTCCGCGCTACGTGCGCATCCTCACCAAGTATCGCGGCTCGATCAACGAAATCCGCATCGAAGGTCACACCTCCTCGGACTGGACGGTGCAGACCTCGCCGCAGGACGCGTATTTTCACAACATGGAACTGTCGCAGGCACGGACCCGCAGCACACTGGAGTTCGTGCTGGGACTGCCGGCCGTGCAAAGCGATCGTGCCTGGCTTACCGGCAACCTGACGGCCAATGGCCTGTCCTCGTCGCGACCGATTTTGGACAGTGCACGGCACGAAGACGTGGAGCGGTCGCGTCGCGTCGAATTTCGCGTCCGCACCGACGCCGAATCGCGCATCGCCACCATTATGGAAGCCTCGCGCTGATCTCGCATGCATCTACCGAATTTTTTGGATGACCCGGCCTTGAACGATCTGCGTACGCAGATGGGTGCGCGTGAACTCGGCACCTTCCGGCTGTCGGTGAACGCCTATCGGTTCACGGTGCGTGAACTGGAGCAGTTGATCCTCGAAGGCATCGAGATCCGCTACCTGGATGAAGTGCGCGCATTGCCCGATGGCACGCTGGGCTACAAGGACCGCCGGGTCCTGCTGTACGGCCGCGAGATGACGCCTGGAATTCCGACCACTGCCCTGCCGCCGTATCATTTTTCAAACTGCGCAGCCGTGCGCAGCCTGCGTGAGCAACCCGGGTTTACACGCCACGCGGTCTCGGCGCGCGAAGACGGCTTTTTTCAGATCAGTGGGATGAGCGGTGCGTCACCACCGCAGGAATCGCTGCAGCGACTCAGCGCTTGCGAACAATGCCGGCAGGAACTCGGCTTTGACGCGGCGCCCGCGGCCTTCACCATCGCACAATTCTTCGAGCGTTATCGACGCAATCTCGTCGTCGACAATCAGGAGGCGGCGGCCGCAACGGGCCGGTTTCCCAAGCTGTAGAGGGCTTACGCCAGTCGCCGGGCGGCGGCGAGCAAGGCATCGACCTGCTCGGCACGCGTCCCGTAAGAAGTCACCAGCCGGATCGCGATGCCGTCCGACACGTTGCACAGCGGCCAGCGATAGAACGCAAACCCTGCGCCTTCCAGGGCGGCGACCAATTTTTCAGGCATGGCGACGAACACCTCGTTTGCCTGCACCGGGTGAACCAGGCGCACGCCTGCAATCTGCTGCAACCCGTCCGCCATGCGCGTCGCCATCTGATTGGCATTGCGCGCGTTGTTGAGCCACAGCCCCTTGTCGAGATAGGCCAGCAACTGCGCGCTGACGAATCGCATCTTCGACCACAGATGACCGGCACGCTTGCGACGGCGATCGAAGTCCGCGGCCGCGTCGACATCGAAAAAGATCACGGCCTCGGCGGACATCGCGCCGTTCTTGGTGGCGCCAAAGGACAGCACATCGACGCCGCTTTTCCAGGTCGCTTCGGCCGGAGAACACCCCAGATGCACCAGCGCATTGGCAAATCGCGCGCCGTCCATATGCACGGGCAACTGGTGGGTATGGGCGACCTCAGCGATCGCCGCCACCTGCGCGCTGTCGTAGACCGTGCCCCATTCGGTCGCCTGCGTGAGGCTGACGGCGCCGGGTTTGACATGGTGCACGCCCATCTCCTCGGCGAAGGCGATGGCAGCGGCGAGCTGCGCCGCACTGATTCGGCCATCGTCCGCAGGTAACCCGATGAGCTTACTGCCGCCGGTGAAGAACTCCGGCGCGCCGCATTCATCGGTGACGATGTGCGCGGTTTCGTGACAGTAGATCGCGCCATACGGCGGCGTGAGCTGCGACAAGGCCAGCGCATTGGCCGCCGTCCCGGTGGCCAGCGGAAAAATCGCCAGCTCGGTTTCAAAAACCTCGCGCGCGACCTGCGTCAGTCGTTGCGTGTACGAGTCGCCGCCGTAGGAAGGAACCGACTCCGCATTGGCCGCGTTGATCGCGGCCATGACGGCTTCGCAGACGGGCGATACGTTATCGCTGGTGAAGTTGCTCAAGTTTTTGGTTGGCCCGCTCGAAGCACTCGCAGCTTGCTGTCGAAGTCTTCCTTGTTCAAATACGCACCGCACAGCCAGCGGAATCCCTGGTAGGCACGGCGTCCATGCAGCGTGCGCCAATTGTCGAACAACAGCGCCGTGCCCGGCGCCAGCCGCATCGTGATCTCATAGGCCGGGTCGTTGATGAGCTGATTGAACAGCTTCAGCGCCTTGTAAAAGGCGTTCATCCGCGGAGTCGGCAGACGGAATGGCGCACGATCGTAGTTATTGTACGCAACTTGTACGTAATCGCAGTTGTGATCGAGCGCGATGATGGGGTGTTCGGCTTTCAAATGAACGCCGTCACCCAGGTATTGCGCCGGCACCTTGACGTTGGTCAACACTTCGAAGGCGATCGGATCGGTGCGGCGGATCTGATCCGCGACGCGGAATCCATCCACCAACGTGCTCTCCCCGCCCGTGCCGTCGAATTTCAGGCAATGAAACATCTGAAAGCCCGGCGAGTCGATGCTGTAGGTGCCATCCGTATGCGGACCGATGGCCACCGGCGTATAGGCGGTGTCCTTGAACGCGAGGTTCGCGGTGAAATCCCACATGCCGCCAAAAATGGTCTCGCGCACATACCCGACGCGCTTGGCGAGCGCCTGCGTGGCCTCGATGCTGGGCGGTGTGCCGGTGGCGAGCGCGAAGCCGTATTCCTCGACCAGCGACAGCCAGCGCAGCAGGCCGGCATCGTCCGCCATGATTTCCTCATGGCTCATGCTGGGGAAATTCTCCGCCATCGAACCGCGATCCCACAGGTGGCGGAGCGGCGCGATCTCCCGCCCTTCGGTTTGCGCCACCATCCACAAAAAGGCCGCGGGAAATTCGCTGCGCAGGCCGTCGTGTTTCCACACCACGTGCAGCGTGCGTCCACCGTCGGTGACCTCCACCTGCGAGGGCATGATGTCCAACGGGATCGAAAACGTGTCGACCTGCCGCTGCAGCGTGTCCGGATTCAGACTGTGCTTGGCATGACAATGATCGCGCAGCCAGAACGGCGCAAAGCGGCTGGCGGACACTTTGCCGCGCCAGGAGACCTCGACTTCGCCATCGACCAGCCGGGCGTTGTTCAACAGCACGTCCTGCGAGGGAACGGCATCCAGTGTCGGGTTAAGCATGACTTCACTCCTGGGTTTGCGTAATTGAACGAGTGTACAATAGCGCAATCCTCGTCGTCAATCGGTTGCCGCAGAAGGCTGGGACGCGCCTAATATCGCACCTTTCCCTAAGCCGGCGAGACCCGACTTGATGCGACATTTGCTCCCCATTTTGTTGATCTGCCTCGCGCCACTGGCACCCGACAGCCGAGTCGCCGCGCCCGATACCCTGCGTGTCGGCTCGCTGACGTTAAAGCGCTGCGCGCAGGCGTATTGCGGCGAGTTGCAGCGCCCACTGGACCCGGCCGCCACGACCGGCGCGCGGATTCCCATTCACTTCGAGTACTACCCGCATGCTGCGCCGGGTCCGGCGACGGGCACGCTGGTCGCGACCGAAGGAGGACCCGGCTATCCGGCCACGCTGTCCCGGGAGGAGTATCTCGGCCTGTACGGCGTGCTGATGGCCGATCGCGATGTGCTGTTCATGGACAACCGCGGCACGGGACAGTCGGCGGCCGTCGACTGTCCGGACCTACAGCGCGCCTCGCAGGTGACCACTGCGCTGATCGGCGCCTGCGGTCGTTCGCTCGGCGCCGCAGCGTCGCTCTACAGCACTGCATTCGCTGTGGACGATCTCGCAGCCGTGCTCGACGCGCTGCAGGTGGAGCGCATCGATCTGTATGGCGATTCGTACGGCACCTATTTCGCGCAGGTGTTCGCCGTGCGTCACGTCACGCGCCTGCGTTCCATCGTGCTCGATGGTGCCTATCCGCTGCGGGGACCCGACTACCCTTGGTATCCAAGCTACGCACCGGCGATGCGTGACAAGTTCAACCTCGCCTGCGCACGCTCTGCACACTGCGCCCGCATACCCGGCGACTCCCTGCAGCACATCGCGCCGGCCTTGCAGCAATTGCGCGCCCGACCCTTCGCGGCCAGCGCCGCCACTGCAGATGGCGAGACGGTTCATTTCAGCGCCGATGCCGCGCGACTCGCCACCGTGATGTTCAGCGGTGCGCCCGCGTATTCGACCTTGCGTGAAACCGATGCAGCGGCGCGCAGCTTCGCGACGGGCGATCAGGCGCCGCTGTTGCGGCTGATGGCTGAAACGCTCAGCGCCGTGGACTCGCGCGATCCGAGTGCGGATCCGACGCAATGGAGCTCGGGGCTGGCGGTCGCGGTCATGTGTCAGGACACGCAGCAACTCTTCGATATGCGCGCAGCGCCAGCGGCGCGACGCGTTCAATTCGAGCAGGCTCTGCGCACGCGCGAGAAAACCCACCGCCAAGCGTACGCGCCCTTCAGCATCGATGAATATCGCGAGCTGCCGCTGGACTATTCCTTCATCGAGCAATGCCTGGAGTGGCCGGCGTCCGATCCACGTCATCCTGCCTCGCAGGTGATCGCCCCGGATGCCGTCTATCCCGACGTGCCGGCGCTGATCATTTCAGGTGAATACGACAACATCACCACGGTCGCCGATGGTGCGGCGGCGGCGAAGGAGTTTGCACGCGGCCGGCAGGTGATCATCGCCAACAGTTTTCATGTCAACGCCCTACCGCGCTCGCGCTCGGACTGCGCGGGGCAGATCGCGCGCCGATTCATCGCCACGCTGACACCGGGTGATACGACTTGCGCCAAGCAGGTGGCAGACCTGCCGTTGGCGCCGGATTTTGCGCGTAGCGTCGGCGCCGTTGAGCCGGCGCGGCCGCTACCCGGCAACGCGGCGAGCGATGCGCAGCGACGTTGCGCCAGCGCCGCGCTGTACACCGCCGCCGACGTGCTGACGCGGGTGCGCGCCAACAGCAGCGGCCACGGCGTCGGGTTGCGTGGCGGCGTGTTTAGCATCAAGACGCTCGACGCAGTCGAACGCGTGGAGTTGGATGCGGTGCGCTGGACACCGGACCTGGCGGTATCCGGACACCTGCAGTGGCGCGGCCCGCGCGAACCGGTCAGTGGTGAAGTGGTCTGGGATTCTGCAGGCAACAAAGTCGCATCCGATTGCGGCAGCGCGCGCCTGTCCGTTCGCTGGCCGCAGAACACTCGCGATGGCCGCGCCACGGTCAGCGGCAGTATCGCCGGCGCCGTCGTGAAGGCAGAATTGCCCGCGCCGTAACGGCGTGCCACGCTCACCTTTCAAGCCTTCACCATAAAAAGGATTCGCCGCCATGTTCAGCCTCCTGATCGCCAGCGCCGCACTCGCCGGCACCTTTGCGCATCCGACGCCGACTCCACCGGCCGATCTGCCCGTCGCCGTGTACCGCGAACGTCGCGCTCGGGTGATGAAGGCGCTGGACGGGTGCGTCGGCATCCTCTCCGCACAAGGAGAGGTGTCCGGCATCACCGAGGATTACCGGCAGGATTCAGATTTTCTGTGGCTGACGGGCATCAATGAACCGCATGCGTACCTGGTTCTGGCGCCGAAGTCGCAATACACCAAGGTCTCGCTGTTTTTGAAGCCGCGCGATCCGGAGGCCGAGCGTTGGACCGGCCCACGCGATCCGATCTCGCCGTCGCTGAATGAGAAATACGGCGCCGACCGGGTGCGGCGCGGGTCACCCGAGGGTGCGCTGTTGGGCGCCGGACAGGGACACGATTGCGTGGCCATCATTGCGCCACCTACCATGGACAAGGACGAACGCAATGACGCTGAACTGGCCTCCCGCGTGGCGCAACGCTTCGGCCTGCGCGTGGTCTACATGCGCGGACTGCTGGCCGAACTACGCGCTGCGCACTCACCGGAGGAGCTGCAGCGCATGGAACGTGCCATCGCAATCACGCGTGCAGGTCACGAGGCCGCTGCCAGAGCCACGGTTGCCGGCGCCTCTGAACGCGACGTGCAGACTCAGCTCGAGTTCGCCTTCTTTGCCGCCGGTGCCACCGGCTTGAGTTACCCCTCCATCGTCGGCTCCGGCCCCAACGGCGCAGTGCTGCACTGGGATGACAACTCGCGCCTACTCAAAGACGGCGATCTGGTGGTGATCGACGCGGCGGCCGACTACGGCCGATATGCATCGGACGTGACCCGCACCTATCCGGTGTCGGGGCATTTCACCGCAGAACAGGCAACCGTGTACCGCGCCGTCTATCAGGCACAGGCAGACATCTTCGCGGCGATTCGCCCCGGCGTCACCATGGCCGATCTGCAGCATGTGGCCGAGGAATCGCTGCGGCGTGCCGGTCATCTGGCCGATTTCATTCACGGCTTCGGTCACTTCGTCGGACTCGATGTACACGATGCGGGTTTTTATGAAAAGCCGTTGCCCATCGGCGCCGTGTTCACGGTCGAGCCCGGCATCTATCTGCCGGCGCTCGGCTTCGGTGTGCGCATCGAAGACGAAGTGGTGGTCACCAAAGACGGCTATCGCCTGCTGACCGACGCGTTTCCGCGGAAACTGGAGGATGTGGAGGCGTGGGTGGCGAAGGCACGATCGAATTAAAAGCCGGAAATCATAAAGTCCATCGACGCGACAATCGCGTCACGGTGCTGCACAAGCGACCCGGCCACCGCACCGAGGTCCTTGCTTCGGATCGCTGCCAACTGCGGCGTGAGTATCAGGTATTTGCTGTCCTCGAAATCGACGATGGGTGTGACGTGTTGCAGGGTATCGCGCATGAATGCGCGCGACTTGGTCAGCGGAATCACCCAGCGGGATTCCAGTTGATCCAGCAACGATGTCTGTACGTCCAAAAGCAGCGGGAAAAGAGCGCGCGTCTCAGCATGCCGATTGCGGTAGATATCGAACTGTGCCATCAGAAAATTCTTTGGCCGTCCGAGAACATGCCGTGCTCATCGACCAGCTTGTTGTAAGCATCAATGGCGGTGCGATTCGCTTCCAGCCAACGCTGGCGCTGCAATTCGGTGAGTTCCGCGGCCAGTGCCTTTTCCAGCGTGGCCGACAAATTCACGCCGCGTGCACGCGCGGCTGCGAGCAGATCGCTGCGAACGCTCACATTGGTTGCTTGTTTCTTGATTACCGACCGCGCCCGCATCGACATGAATTTGCTCCTTGGTATCGCAGCTCTATTCTATGCGCATAATCGATGCGCATATATGATGCATTTATCCAAAATTGCGTGAACAGCGCTCTTGGCGGTTGGACTGGCGGCTTGACGCAACTGAGCAAGCTTATGACGCAAAATGACCAGCCATTGCACCTCCCAGTGACCATACTCCCCTATTGGATATCCGATTTAACCGTTCGCCTAGGCGGGGGAAAGCGATGCACGATCAAGCTGTGGAATCGACCAAAGGCGTACGCCGCCCCAGCGGCCGCGATGCCAAACGCGCCGCGCGTGCCGCCCGTGCCGGGTCTTCGATCCCCTACATCACCCGCAAGATTCCGTACTACGAAGTGCTGGACGAGGAAGGCCTGAGCCTGATCGAGAACAATGCCGACACGATCCTCGAGGAGATCGGCATCGAGTTCCGCGAAGATCCCGAAGCGCTGTCGGTTCTCAAGGCTGGCGGCTGCGACGTGCAAGGCGAGCGCGTGCGGTTTCCCCGCGGCTTGTGCCGGCAGATCATCATGGCGAACGCGCCGCGCGAATTTACGCAGCACGCGCGCAACCCGGCGCGCAGCGTCGTCATCGGCGGCAAGAACACCGTGTTTGCGCCGGCCTATGGCTCGCCCTTCATCCGCAATCTGGATGAAGGCCGCCGCTACGCTCGCATCGAAGACTTCCGCAATTTCGTCAAGCTCGCCTACAGCGCAACCTCGCTGCATCATTCGGGCGGCACCATTTGTGAGCCTGTCGATCTCCCCGTCAACAAGCGCCATCTGGATATGGTCTACAGCCATATCAAATACAGCGACAAACCGTTCATGGGCTCGGTGACGGCGCCCGAGCGCGCCACGGATTCGGTCGAGATGGCCAAGATCGTGTTCGGTGGCGAGTTCATGGATCCGCTCACGGGACGCTCCAAGACCGTCCTGATCAACCTGATCAACGTCAATTCACCGATGACCTACGATGCCACCATGCTCGGCGCACTGAAGGTGTATGCGCGCGCCAATCAGGCCTGCATCGTCACGCCGTTCATTCTCGCCGGCGCAATGTCGCCGGTGACGGTGGCGGGTACGGCCACGCAGACGCTGGCCGAAGCGCTGGCGGGCCTTGCCTTCATTCAGATGCTCAACCCCGGCGCCCCCATGGTGCTGGGCAGCTTCGCCTCCTCCATCTCCATGCAGTCGGGCGCCCCGACCTTCGGCACGCCGGAACCGGCGCTGGTGTTGTACGCGATGGCCGCATTGGCGCGACGCCTGCAGGTCCCCTTCCGCTCCGGCGGCAGTCTTTGCGCCTCCAAGATCGCCGACGCGCAGGCCGCCTATGAGTCGGCCAATACGCTGCTGCCGACCTGCCTGGCGGGCGTGAATTTCGTGTTGCACACCGCCGGCTGGCTGGAAGGCGGCCTGTCGATGGGCTACGAAAAATTCGTGATGGATGCGGATCAGGCCGGCATGATGCACACGCTGCTGGCCGGCATAGACCTGAGCGAGAACGGCCAGGCGTTGAGCGCCATCCGTGACGTCGGCCCGGGCAAACATTTCCTCGGCTGCGCGCATACGCAGGCCAATTTCGAGGAGGCCTTCTACCGCTCACCGCTCGCCGACAACAACAGCTACGAACAATGGGAAGCCGACGGCGCCAGCGATATGAACGTGCGGGCAAACCACAATTGGAAACGGCAGCTGGCCGAATACGTTGAGCCGCCGCTGGATCCGGGCATCGATGAAGCGCTCTTGGCGTTCATGAAACAGCGAAAGGATGCCGTGCCGGATTCCATGGTCTGATCTTCTCTTTCAGAGGATCAACGCTTAATACGGCCCTTTGCCTTGATCCTTGTGATGTTGCGTGGGATTTTCTGCGTGTGCGGGGATTGGCTGACGCGGGCGGACCAGCAGCGACAGGGATTCCATGCTGCCGGTGCCGCGGTTCACGCGGATGGCACCCATCTCAATGATCACGTTCGCATCGGGATCCAATCCGGTGGTTTCCAGATCAAGCACCACGAACCGCTCGGGAACGATTACCCGCGGCTCCGGTGCAACGACCCGAACGCCGGCACGGCCCGCGATCTGAATTGGGGCGCTTGACGCCGACGACATATCGATGCTTCAAAGGAATGGGCGCAATGTGCACCGCTCACCCGGCGCAAGTCAGTGACGCCAGTCTCGGTTCCGTCGGTGCACCGCGTATCAAAGCGGGTAAGGTAGGGTATCTGCGAGGAGAGATGACATGACGCGACTGGCGACGCTGATGGGTTTGTATTGCTGCTTGCTGGCCTGCCCCTGTTCCGCTGGCTCCACCGCGAGGCAGGATGAGGGGCTGACCGACGCTATCCCGGGCATCGAAACCGTCATACACAATAGCGGCGCGGATGTTGCGGTCGCGTTTCGAACCCTTGACGGCAAGATGCAATGGCTGTCACGCGCCGATGAGAGCTTCCACGCGGCGAGCACCATGAAAGTGGGGGTCTTGATTGAGCTGTATCACCAGGTTCAGGAGGGCAAGATCAGGCTCTCCGATACGCTCAAGGTAAAAAATGAATTTCGCAGCATCGTTGACGGATCGCCCTACGCGCTCGATCCCACCGACGACTCAGAAGCCGAACTTTATAAAGCGGTCGGCGACACCCGCAAACTCGAGCAGCTCAGCGACCTCATGATCACCGTCAGCAGCAATCTCGCTACCAACCTATTGATGGAGAAGCTTGGCGTCGACAACATCCGCGCCGGCGTCCACCGCCTGAGCGCGGACGGCATGAACATTCTGCGCGGTCTCGAGGATTCGAAAGCATTTGCCAAGGGGCTCAACAACAACACCACCGCACGGGCATTGTTGAAGCTCATGGAAGCGATCGCCCGCGGTCGGGCCGTTGATGCGGCTTCCTCAAAGCAAATGTTGGCGGTGCTTGAGCGCCAAACCTTCAATGAAGGCATCCCGGCGGGACTGCCTCCCAGAACGCGTGTGGCGCACAAGACCGGTGAGATCACCGCGATCGCGCACGATGCCGCGATCGTCTTTGCCCCGAGACCGTTCGCCCTCATTATTCTGACGCGCGGCCTCGCAAAACCTGCGGATGCTGCGGCATTGATGGCGGAGATTACCCGTCGCTTGTATGCAGCAAGCCAGGTGCACTGAGAGGCGTCCAGACCTCATTCGTTGATTCCAGTCGGCCCGATGAGTTCGCCAAAATGACGTATCCTAGCCACAGTATCGAAGAAGCTCACTGGGAAACCACTCCATGACACCAGGCTTAGCAACGAATCCAATACTTGGGGGATCGTTGAACCTAGGTACCCTTGTATTCGGACTCACTCTGCTTCTGACCGGCCCTATTGTCGCGAAGCCACTGACCGCCGAGCAGAAACTCACGATCGATTCCGCGGTTGCCAGAATCCTACAATCCAGCGAAGTGCCGTCGGCATCGATCGCGATCGTCACCGACGGAAAGCTGGACTACGCGCGAGCCTACGGCGATCAGCGGCACGATGGGACAGCCGCAACGACTACGGCTCGCTATCCGATAGCATCGATCAGCAAGCAGTTCACGGCTGCAGCGATTCTCCTGCTCGTCGAAGATGGCAAAATGTCGCTCGATGACAAGGTGGCGAAATTTCTACCCACCTTGACGGGCGCCGATACGATCACGATCCGAGAATTGCTCGGACACACGTCCGGCATCCGCGATTTTTGGCCTCAGGACTACCCGTTTGAGGCAATGACGAAGCCGACTACCCCGGAGGCGATCCTTGATCATTGGGCAAAGGCGCCCCTTGATTTTACGCCCGGGTCAAAATGGCAATACTCGAACACGGGCTACACCGCGGCCGGACTGATCATCCAGATGGTGGCAAAGGAGCCGCTCCACAGCTTCGAGCAACGGCGCCTGTTTCATCCTCTTGGCATGGACGTCGTATTGGGCGCAACAGAACTGTCAAAGACTGATGCGCGTGGGACTGCCCGCTACGCACTTGGTCCCGTCAGACCTGCGCCGGGCGAACAGGCCGGATGGGTGTTCGCGGCCGGAGATTTGGCGTTGACACCCAGCGAACTCGCCAGATGGAACATCGCGCGACTCACGCGCGCAGTTCTAAAACCAGAGAGCTGGCAGCTCCAGGAAACCAACGTGGCGCCGGCTGACGCTGGTCTCAAGTATGGGCTCGGAGTTGGATTGGATGCCGTCGGTCAACATCCCAGTATTCGACACGACGGAGGATTGAGCGCCTATTTGTCCAGCAACAGGGTGTACCCAGCGGACCGCGCCGCGATCACGGTCTTTATCAACGCGGGATTTTCGAACAGCCAGGATGCGATTGCGGACGCGATCGAAGCAGTGATATTCGATGACGCGGATGAAACCAGGGAGGTGCGGGCGCTTTTTGAGACCTTACGCTCGGGCCAAATTGACCGATCAAAGCTTACCGACAACGGTAACTTCTACTTTACCCCTACGGCGCTGGCCGACTATCTTTCGAGCCTCAGGCCCTTGGGCGAACTGAAGCGCGTGGTGCGATATGAACCACAGCGGTTGCGCGGCGGCTTGACGGTTGAAAAATACATTTTTTCGTTCGCGGATCGCAAACTCCTGTGTGTCGTCCGCGCTGAGCCAGCCACCGGGCACATCGAGCAATTCACCCTTTATCCATTTAGCGACTGATAGCTGGTGGCCAATCAGCGATCTATACCCGAGGCGGACTATCAGGCGTACTGCACAACCGACAGAATGTTGCCGTCAGGGTCTCGAAACCAACCGACCTTCGCACCCTCAGGCGTTTTGAGGATGCCCAGGTCATCATGAGGAAAACCTGGAAATCGCTCGAATCGAACGCCGCGACCGCTCAGTTCAGCCACCACGTAGCAAACATCTGAAACTGCAAACCCTAACACCGCATGTTCCGATGGTGTTGTCGTGGGCACGGGTGAGACGCGCAAATCGCCTCCATCCACATCGTAAATCAGTGCCCCTTGCGACTTTCCCTTTAACGGCAAGCCAAGCACATTGCTATAAAACTTCTCGGCTTCGTCAATTCTTGAAGTCCAAATAATCGCCTGCAATTTTGCCGCGGCAAGCATGTTTCGATCCTCCAAATAAAAACGCCGCGATCAGACTCGCGAGTAGTCTGCGCGGCGAACGGCCGGACTAACACCGGGTCGGAAGTTACGACGCAAGAACTATGGGAGCTTCTGCAGCCAATCTACCACCTCCGCTGCGAGTGCTATTCGATGATCCTGAAAGCTATGGTCACTTGTTAGCGTGAGAGCAGAAACCTTGCCCCCTTCCCGGGTCACGGCTTCTGCCAGTGTGCGGTTTTCCTCCCCGCCTGCCTTTGATGCTCCAATAATCAAAAGCGGAGAGCGCGTCAGATCCTTGGCCCATGACATGAAGTTCCACTCTGTGCGGTGCGCAATTATCTCTGCGGCAGTACTAATCGCTGTCGCGCCGTGTAGTGAATTGCCAATGTCATCGAATTCCTTATTAATCATTGCCGTCCGTGCTGAACCACTTACCCTCGAAAACTGCTCACCAGTATTTCCGACATTCCAAGCGTCGATGAGAAACACACCATGCAGATGCTGATCAGTGCGCGCATGGGAGGCGCTTGCGAAGCCTCCCATACTGTGTCCGCCAAGAACGAGGCGGTGGGTGTCGATCCCGAATTTTTCAGCAATGTCCGGTCGCCGTACAAACGCGACCGCCGCATCTGCGTCCTGCAATACGCTGTGGATGGAAAAGATCCCAGGACTGCCCCAAGACCCACGGTAATGCAGGGTCAGCACATTCCACCCAGCACGCCGGATGGCCTGAGCCAAATCTAGGTTCTGCTCGTTTCCAGGAAATCCGTGTAGAAGTACGACCGTCGGATGTGGTCCGACTCCCCCTGCGAGGTAAAACAGGGCGTTCATTCCCATGCCATGACTGGGTACGAGGACCTGCGCGGAGCGCGGTGGGTACGCCGAGTCTGGCACCGGGTCACTAATAACGGACTGTGGAGTCGGCTTGGCCATGACGTCGGTGTATGTCGTGCCGAGCAGCGCAATCACCAACAGTGCCGCCAGTGAGATTTTCATTTCAAGC
>JANMXI010000332.1:0-29677 GCA_031394735.1 Pseudomonadota bacterium
CTCAGCGTCACCACCAAGTCCGCCGAAGTGAACCTAACGGCGCCGGCCTGGCACAAACTCACCGTGAACGCCGGTATCGGATACTCGTATTACGCCGGACCCGAGTCCGCGGGGTACGGCTATTGGAGCGTTGGCTGCACCTACGATTGGGCACCGGTGACCCTGTCCGTGGCATTGGTGGACACCAATGCGGCGGCGCAGGGCCTGTTTTACGATAATGCGGCGCAGCATCGCCTGCTCGCCGCCGTGGCCTGGCGTTTTTAGCCAAGCAACCTTTTGTCGACTCGACGGTACATACACGGGTACAGCTATATACTGAAGTGTCGAGAAACATCGTATGCGCCTGCTCGCCGAAAGACCCCCCAATGACAGTGATCAGCAATTGCTGATCGCCATTTCGCGCGGCGATCGCAAGGCTTTGGAAGAACTGTACCTGGGATATCACCGGCGCCTGGCGCGGTTCATATCCCGGTTCGCCTCGCGCCATGAAACGGTCGAGGAAATCATCAACGACACCTTCATGGTGGTGTGGCAGCACGCTGGGGATTTTCGCGGCGCATCGCGCGTCTCCACCTGGATCATCGGCATCGCCTATCGCACCGCGCTGAAAGCGCTGCGTCGCGACGACCCGCGCACCGACGGTCTGGCGATGATCGTCGAGCCCAGCGTCGACCCGACCCGCGACGCAGAGTTGCGCGACTGGGTGGCGCATGGACTGAAGCACCTGCCGCTGGAACAGCGGCTGGTGATGGAACTCGCCTATCACATGGGCCATTCGGTGGAGGAAATCGCCACCATCACTGAAGCGCCGATAGGCACCGTCAAAGCACGGATGTTTCACGCCCGCGAAAAGCTTCGCCACTACCTGCCGGCCCTGGCCGGCGCAGAACCTGACACCCTTTCAAGGCACACCCCGTGAACATGACCCACGCGCAGCGTAATGAGGCCGAGCATCCCGAGATCTGGTTGCAGATTCCCTGGTACGTGAATGATCGCATCGATGTCGGGCAGCGGCGGCGCGTCGACGCGCACCTTCGCGACTGCGATGCATGCCGCGTTGAAGTGCAGCAGCAGCGCCTGGTGTACGAAACCCTGGCGGCAGAGACGGGCGTCGAACAGTTGCCCAGCACATCGCTCAACCGCCTGCGTCAACGACTGGATGCGGCCGCCCTCGAGCCTCTCGCTGACGCGCCGGCACCCGTGGGCAACGGGTGGCGTCCGACCTCCCGTCATGTCTTGCTGGCGGCGTCCGTTGCAGCAGTGGCAGTGTCGGTGGCTCTCTTCGCGTCGCGCCACGATGACGCATCAACGTTACCGGACCCGTATTTCACGGTCACTTCGCCCGCTCAGCGGCCTGCGCAGGAAGTCATTCGCGCAGTATTCGCACCGGCGACGACGCTGGCGCAATTGCAGACGATTCTCGACGAATCGCACTTGAAGATCGTCGCGGGCCCGAGTGAGGCCGGCGTGTATTCGCTCGCGACAACGCGCGAGCAGTCGGTAGACAAAATCTTGTCGCGGCTGCGGCATCACGCCGATGTGCGCTTCGCCGAAAGCACGCAGCCCTTGCCGGCACACGCGGGCCGATGATTGTCCGGCCTCTATTGTTGGCGGCCGTATTGGGATTGAGCGCTTGCGCCGGCACTCCGCTGCAGATTGCCTCGAAAGCCGCGCCGCAATCGCTGCAACTGGCTCCGGAGCGCTACATTGTCGCCGGCATCGACAACGTGCGCGCCGCGCCGGCGCTGCGGGCGGGGAGTTCACCGCGCGGCTACGATGGCATTGCAAGGTACGGCCCGTCGGCACGTGCGCAGCAGGTCATGCGCTCGCTGGAAACGGACTACGGATTGCGCGAGGTCTCCGCCTGGCCCATCGACCCTCTGCACATGCATTGCGCCGTGCTGGAGGTTCCCGCCGACGTCGATCGCAATGCGATGCTCGCAAAAATGGAGCGTGACCCGCGCATCCGACTGGCGCAGCCGTTGCAAACCTTCGCGACGCGTACGCAATCCTACAACGATCCTTACATCGGCTTGCAGCGCGGCTTTGCGCAGATGGACGTTGCCGATGCGCACGCCTTGTCGCAGGGCGACGGCGTGAAGATCGCCGTCATCGACACCGGTGTCGACACGGGTCATCCGGATCTGCGGGGCGTGGTGTCAAAGGCCAAAAACTTCGTCGACCAGGACGTGCGGCAATTCAATCGCGACCGGCACGGCACCGAGATTGTCGGCGTAATCGCCGCGCTCGCCAACAACCGTGAAGGCATCGTGGGCATTGCACCGCGGGCGCAGGTGTGGGTTTTCAAATCCTGCTGGCAGCTGCAACCGGACAGCGATGCCGCGCGCTGCAATTCCTTCACGCTCGCACAAGGGTTGGTGGCAGCGCTGGATGCCGGCGCGCAGGTGGTCAACTTGAGCCTGGCGGGCCCGGTGGATCCCCTGCTGCATTCACTGATTCAAGAAGGTGTTCGCCGTGGAATCATTTTCGTCGGTGCCGCATCCGACAAGGGCGCAACGGCGCAGGATGGATTTTTGCACCAGAGTGGTGTCATCGAAGTGGCGGGCATGGATTCGCCGCGGCAGAGCGACGGACGATTGTACGCACCCAGCGCGGAAGTGCTGACGCTGCTTCCCGGCGGCCGCTATGACTTCGCCTCCGGCGCCTCGCTCGCCACCGCACATGTCACCGGCGCAGTGGCGCTGATTCTGGCGCTGCACCCGACTTTGAGTTCAACGGCGGTGCGTAAATTATTCGCCGGCGCCGACGGCGCCACGGGTGAGGATTCCGTGGATGCCTGCGCTGCGTTGGTCGCCGCCTCCGGCCACGGCCTGTGCAAGCACTACGAACCGCGGCAAGATCGCGTTGCCGGCGGCGCAACCGCGCCGGTAACGACTCACTGAGTTTGTCGCGCTACGGTGGCGGACTCGCGGGCGAATATGCAAGCTCGGCCAATCGCCTCTCATCCCAGATGATGAACACGCCGCTGGCGATGATGATGCTCGCGCCGACAATCAAGGGACGCGATGGCGTCGCGGACCAAAAAATCCAATCGATGGCGAATCCCCACAACAATGCGGTGTACTCGAACGGCCCCACCACGGATGGCGGCGCGCGGCGGAACGCCTCTGTAATCCACACCTGACCCAGTGCACCGCTCACGCCGATACCGGCGAGCCAGACCCAATCGCCCGGATCAATGCCGCGCCATTGCGGCAGTGCCAGCAGCAGCGAGCCGCAGCCGCCCAACACCAGCCACCAGAACACCATCGAGGTGTTGGAGTTATGACGCCCAAGAAATCGCACGGTCAATGCCGACACCGCGTAGCAGACAGCAGACCCGGCAGCCGCCAGCACCGCGATCTTGGAGCCGAAGCCGGTCTGGCCCGGCTGCAGGATCACCGCGACGCCGCATAAGCCGATGATGATGACGCACCAGCGACGCAGCGGCACCCTCTCGCCCAAAAACGGCCCGGACAATGCCGTCATCAGCAAGGGTGCGCACAGACAGATCGCATAGGTCTCGGCAATCGTCAGGCGGTGCACGGCAAAGATAAACAGGGTGAGCATGGTGATGCCCAAAGCCGCCCGGAACAGATGCAGCACGGGCGATCGCGGCCGCAAGGTCGCCCACGAACGGCGCCAGAGAATCGGCACCATCAGAAAAAATAGCGAGGAGCTGCAACGCAGAAACGAGATCTGAAACGGACCGTAATGCGAGGACAGTCGCTTCATGAGCGAGTCCATGATGGAAAACACGAACACTGCGGACACCATGAAGGTGATGCCACGCAGACGATCGCGAGTCTGGTCGCTGTGTGACATCGGCGCCTGCCCAACAGGCGCGCATCACCGCGCGCCTGCTGAAGAATGAAAGTTAGAAGGGGTTGTAGCGCTTGTTGCGCGAGAAGTTCATATAGCCGACGTTGATGCCCTGACGCCACCCAACGCCGAAGCGCACCGGCGCCAGCGAACCGTGCGAATTTTGGACGTAGTTCACGCCAAAGCCGCCAACGAAGTACAGGCTGCCATCGACACCCGGAAAGCGATGAAACAGAGCGTCTGCATTGGACAGGTCATACACCAGCACAAACGTCTTGGAGGCATTCGCGCCCACGTCAAACCCCAGCGAGGGTCCCTGCCAGAAGACCTTGCGGGAAGCACCTCCCTTGAAGACCAGTTCGCCGTGACCGTAGCGCAGGCCCACGCCCACCGCAGCACCCGCCTCTTCGCCGCGGATGATGGCCACCGGATGGCCCTTTTCCTTCAATACCTTGGCGAGGACATCCGCCAGATCTTTGGCGCCGGTGGAGAAGAATTCCGATGCCGCCTTGGCGACCTCGTCATCGCTGTAAGTGTCGGTTTTGGCGGGCGCGGAATCTGCGGCCACGGCCATCGACCCTCCCCAACCCAGCAGCGCAGCGAGCGCCCATGGTGCGAATTGTCTTTTCATTGTGAACTCCAAATCGAATTTATCGCACGTATCTTAGTGCAATACCCGCCCACCTTACGAAGTTTGAGTAAAGTTGCGTCAAGAACCGGGTCGGTCGGGAATCAATCCGGTTCGCGACGGTCTGTAAAGTTTAAGGTCGATGGGAGGACGGCGGCGGGCGAACGCGCCCCGGGTGACACGGCAATGGAAAAATCAATCAGATCCAGGGCTTGGCGGGCGGGGCTGCTGCTCGTCGCGGCGCTCGGCAGCAGCGCGTGTTCGGTCGAGACGACCGTGTCGGTCGGCGCCACCACCGCGCCACAGGTGCAACATCTGTACGTCACCGCGACCCAGGTGTGGCTCAGCACCAGCGCGACCGCCGCGCCCACCGGCAGCGACTGGGTCGGTTCGGAATTGGCCACCCCCATCAGCATTGACCTTGCCTCCTTGAACGCAGGCACCCTCAGCAGCCTGCTGAGCAGCGTGAAAGCCGGCGCGGGCACCTACAAACAAGTACGCATCGTGCTCGCCGACAGTGCCGACCCGCTGACCACCGCGGCGCAATCGGCCGGGCTTACGTGGAATGCGCAAGTTCAGTACCTGGATGCGCAAGGCAACAGCGCCACCTTGCCGCTCGAACTGCCGAGCCCGACCAGTCAATTGGTCATCCCGACCAACCTCGTGCTGAGCGGCGGTGGCGCCGGTGTGTTGATGAACACCGCTGCCAGCACTACCGACACCACGACCGCGGCGGCAGCGAACGGCGCCACAACGACCACAGTGGCGGTGGATCTCGACACCGTGCGCAAATGGGTGCTGTTCAAGTTCGACGATCAAACCGGCGCATTGCTGAGTCCGTCGATGAGCGTCAAGGACGTCAAGAATGCCGGCGCCATCAGCGGCAGCGTCGATCTGTCCAGCGTTGCCGCGAGTGTGTTGACCGGACCCCAGGGGATCGTGGTCACAGCCGAAGCGCCGAGTGCGGACGGGACGCGTTTTGAAGCGGTAAAAAGTGTCGCATTGCAAAGCGGCGGCGTGTTCACGCTCTATCCGTTGCCCGTCGGCGTAAGCGGCACCTCTGATTACGACCTGGTCATTCACGGCCCGGGCATCCGCACCGTCATTGTGTCGCAGGTACCGGTGTCGAGCGGCGATGCGGAGTCCGCCACCGTCGTCCAATCCAGCGCCCTGCGCATTTCCAGCGCCAGGGACTATACGGTCAACGCCGCCGCCAATAGCGCCGCCCTGCCCGGTGGTTCGCAGGTCGGGTTCTATCAAACCATTCCGGGATCCACTGCGCCTCATCTGATCGAGTTCGCCATGCTCGACCCCTTCAACGGCGGTTTGACGAGCATCTGGTTTCTGTCCAGCGATGCCATCGACTACGGCACCTATAACAGCGGCGGCGACATCGTGATATCGACCAGCGCGCCGGACGAAGGTATCGGCACCTATCGAATCGGGGCCGATGCGCCGTTGCGCGTTTCCAGCTCGCTCTCGACGATCATCAGCGCGCCGAACGTTCTCATCTCCGCGGTGCAGCCCCTCTTTCTGCCGCCGCTCAACCCGACCACCAATGCGGCCGTGAGCGGGACACTGACCGGGTCCGCCGCGGGACGCTTCGATCGTGGCTTTCTGATGGTCAGCCGCGGCGGTCAATTGATCGAAGCCGTGGATCTACGCAATGCGCTCAGCACCGTCAGCACCAGCATTCCTTTTACTGTCTCGGGGCTACCCGCTGCCGTGGACTCTGCGCGCTACGATGTCGCCGTACGGCTGTGGAATTCGCGCGACCCGGCCGGCACGCTGACTCGCGCTGCCGCCACCACACAGGCCGACCTCACCACCGGCAGTGCAGCGTCGATCAGCATCGCCGTTCCGTAGATCGTGGCAACATCACGCATCGCCGGCCTTTCGACAAGCCGGCGTTAGTGGCGTACAAACGCTCATCCATCGGTTGAAGGATTCTCATTCATGCGAAAAGTGACCCTGTGTTGTTGGTTGTGCGTGGCGCCCGTTCTCACCGCGACCGCAGTTGCAAGCGAGGTCGCGACCGCGACGAAGGCGAGTGCAACCGACGGCGTCGCCGTGCAGCTGCAAAAATATCGCCGCGTCAACATGCCGTTCGCAACCGCCGGCCTGTCGACACGCGAACGCCAATTGGTGGAGAAACTGGCGGAGGCGACGCGGCATCTGGACGAATTGTTCTGGCAACAGAGTGATCCGCAAGGCCTGCTTTTATACCGATCGCTTGCCGGCAGCGCCAAGGCCGAGGACCAGCAGTTACGCCGGTTCCTGCAGATCAACGGCGGCCGCTATGACTTGATTCGCGAGTACGCCCCCTTCGCCGGTGCTCCGCCCCGACCTCTGGGCGGAAGCGTTTTTCCCGCCGATCTGACCAAGGCCGAATTCGACGCCTACGTCGTGAAGAACACGCAGCAGAAGAGCGCCCTGTACAGCGGCGTCACAGTGGTTGAGCGCAAAGGCACCGAGCTCGTCGCGGTTCCGTATCACGTGGCCTACCGCCAATGGCTGGCGCCCATGTCCAAAGCGTTGGAGCAGGCAGCCGCCCTATCGGACGATCCTGCCTTCGCGCACTATCTGAAGCTGCGAGCCGCCGCACTGCTCACGGATGATTACTACGAGAGCGATCTGGCCTGGCTGGACCTGGTCAATCCGAAATTCGATTTGATTTTTGCTCCCTACGAGACCTACCTAGACCGCTTCCTGGGCGTAAAGACCTCATACGGCGCGTCGGTGCTGATTCGCAATGAAGCGGAAAGCCGCAAATTGCAGGTGTTTCAACAATTCGTTCCGGAAATCCAGGATGCGCTGCCGCTTCCCGCGGAGGACCGACCTTCCAAGAAAGGTCATGTCTCGCCCATGGAAGTGATGGACGCGCCGTATCGCGGCGGCGATCTGCGCCACGGGTATCAGGCGGTCGCCGACAATCTACCCAACGATCCGCGCGTCCACGAACTGAAAGGCTCGAAGAAAATCTTCTTCAAGAACTTCATGGATGCACGTGTCGACCATGTCATCCTGCCGATCGCCCGACAATTGATGCAACCGGATCAGGCGTCTTTGGCGACGTCGGATGGCTATCTGACCAGCACGATCATGCATGAGATCTGCCACGGCCTCGGACCGACGTTTTCGCGGACCAAAACCGGCCGCGTGGATATTCGCGCGGCGATCGGTCCGGAATACTCCGGGTTGGAAGAAGCCAAGGCGGATATCGTCGGTCTGTTCGCGTTGAAATGGCTGGCGGATCACGGCCGCTACCCGGCAGCCAAACTCCACGAAGTCTATGCATCCGATCTCGCCGGCATTTTTCGCACCGTACGCTTCGGCGTGGCTGAAGCCCATGGACGCGCAGAAATCATGGAATTCAATTTCCTAAGCGAGCGCGGCGCGATCCGTTTCGATGCAGCCACGGATCGCTACTCGGTGGATTTCGCGCTCATGCCGCAGGCCATCGCTGCGCTTGCGCAAGAATTGCTGGAGCAGGAAGCGACCGGTGATCGCGCGCGCGTGGAAAGCTGGTTCAAGAAATACGGCTCGATGTCAACCGCATTGAGCAAGGCGCTGGAGCGTGTAAAAGAAGTGCCGGTGGACGTCGATCCGCAGTTCGATTTTCACGAACTGTAGGGAGACATCGCCTTCCTACGCAAAATCAATGCGTTGTCATCCAATGCTCAAGTCAATAGCTCTTTGTTGAAATAAATACTTCATCGCCGCGTCCATCGTTCGGTGATCCAAAGCACGAGGATCGAGTTAAAATACGCGCGAAGATTTCAGGCTGAGGAGTTTCAATGGTCGCCAGTGCATCTGATTCGCGAGTCGAAGGCCGTCAGAACGCAACCATCGAAGCGTTGGCTCGAGAGACCGACATGCCGCTCGCGGTCGTCAAAGAAATCTACGTAACGCAGCATTCGGCGCTTGAAAAAGACGCACGCGTTAAAACCTATCTGCCCGTGCTGACCAGTTCGCGCGTCAAACATATTCTCCACGAACGTAAACAGCAGTTGCAGCAGGCCATTCAGGACGACGCCGCCTGAGTTGCGCGCCGGCTACGCGCGCTGCGTAGCCCCATTAAAATCATGCACTTACATAATGGCCGCGGAATGCTGGCCAGCGGCGCCCTACAGGCCGTAATATTCAACGCTCGCTACTTATAACTAGAGGATTCGCCGATGAAGTCTTGGATACCGCTCGCGTTGACTTTAAGCTTGGGCGCCTCGATTGCGCACGCCGATTGCACCTATCCGAAGTCCCCGGACGCAGCGCCGGACGGCGCATCGGCCACCTTGGAGCAGATGATTGCCGCGAAAAAGGACTTCGACCGCTACAACGGCGACATGAACAAGTACCTGGACTGCATCAAGCTGGAGATGGACGCCGCTGCGCCGGCCGACCCGGCCAAGTTGACGAAGGAAGAAAAGAAAAAGTCCGATGATCAACAGAAAATGTTGGTTCAGAAGAACAACGCCGCCGTCGATGAGTTGCAGGCTGTGGTTGCCCGCTTCAACGAACAGTTGAAGATCTTCAAGGCGAAAGCGAAGAAGTAAGGCTTGCGGCGGGCGTGAAGCCCGCCGCATCTCTCCACGCCAATGCAGGCCGCAACGCCATTCACACCGCGGCTGGCCGAAGAGGCGATCAATTCTCGCCTGACCTGTCTGCCGATCGAATCGCTCCCGCTGCAGCAATGCGTGGGCGGCACCCTGCGCGAAAATATTTACGGCGAGCGCGATCAGCCGCCGTTCGATCGCGTCACCATGGATGGCATCGCCGTCGACAGCGAAGCGCTGCGTCGCGGCCAGAAACGATTCCAGATACAGGGCACACAGGCGGCCGGCGCACCGGCCCTGAAATTATCGCGCCCTGATCAGTGCATCGAAGCCATGACCGGCGCGACCCTGCCAGTGGGCTGCGATTGCGTGATTCCGGTCGAACAGATCGAGGTGGCGAACAAGGTTGCCTCGCTGAAATCCGAAGTGGTCTCCACGCCCTTCCACAATGTTCATCGCCGCGGTGCCGACAGCCGGCAGGGCGCGTTGCTGCTCGAAGCCGGCACCTTGCTGCGTGCGCCGGAAGTCGCGGTGGCAGCATCGGCGGGCATGGCACGCGTGCGCGTCAGCAGCCAGCCGGCCATCATGGTCGTCTCCACGGGCGATGAACTGGTCGAACCCGGCGATCCGATTGCGGACTATCAAATTCGCCGCTCCAACGCCTATGCGGTGGTGGCGACGCTGCGTCGGCGCGGATTCGTGCGCGTCGGCGATGATCACGTGCCCGATGACGATGCGGTCATGCTCGAACGGCTGTCGCTGCATCTGGATACCCACGACCTGCTGGTGTTGAGTGGCGGCGTATCGATGGGCAAGTTCGATCTGGTGCCCAAGGTGCTGTGCAAACTGGGCGTCCAAGAAGTGTTTCACACCATCGCGCAACGACCCGGCAAGCCGATGTGGTTCGGCATCGGTCCGCACAGCCAGGCGGTGTTCGGGCTGCCAGGCAATCCCGTATCCACCCTGGTGTGCCTGGCGCGCTATGTGATCCCGGCCATTTCGGCCGCCATGGGCACCCGCCACCAGGCTCCTGAGCGCCTGGCGCTGATGGCGCCGGTCACCTTTCATGCGGCCCTCACCTATTTCCTGCCCGTGGCGATCGAACACGACGATTGGGGGCGTTCCTGGGCCAATCCGCGTCCAACCAACGGATCCGGGGATTTTCTCAGCCTCGCCGGCACCGATGGATTCGTGGAACTGCCTCCTGGCCCCAATACGTATCCGAAAGGTTTCGTCAGCAGCGTTTACCGCTGGTAGCCTTCCCAAGTATGACCGCCTCCGTCCACGACATTCACGACGCCCGCACGCCCATCGACAAGCTGGGACGCCCCCTGCATGACCTGCGTATCTCGGTCATGGACCGATGCAATTTCCGCTGTCCGTATTGCATGCCTAAAGAGCATTTCCACGAAAACTACCGCTTCCTGAAATCGCAGGAACGGCTGTCCTTCGAGGAAATCGTGCGGCTGGCCCGTTTGTTTGCGCAAATGGGCGTGCGCAAGATCCGTCTGACCGGCGGCGAGCCCTTGCTGCGCGCCAATCTTGCCGACCTCGTTGGTGATCTGACCAGCATTCCCTCCATCGAAGATATCGCGCTGACCACCAACGGCGTGTTGCTGGCGCGACATGCAGTGGAATTGCGCGCCAATGGCCTGAAGCGCGTCACGGTCAGCCTGGATACGCTGGACCCGGCTATTTTCCTGACTATGAACGGCGGTCACGGCTCCGTCAATCAAGTGCTCGAAGGCATCGAGGCCGCCATCGCGGCCGGCCTGACACCCATCAAGATCAACGCGGTGGTCGAACGCGGCGTCAACGATCACACGTTGCTGGACCTGATCGAGCATTTCCGCGGCTCGCCGGTGATCGTACGTTTCATCGAATTCATGGACGTGGGCAACCGCAACGCCTGGAAACCCGCCACGGTGGTGCCGTCGCGCGAATTGGCCGAGCGCATCAGCGCCCGCTGGCCCATGCATCCGGTGACGCAGAATTATCGCGGCGAAGTCGCCGAACGCTGGCGCCTGGATGACGGCAGCGCCGAGATCGGCTTCATCTCCTCGGTCTCGCAACCCTTTTGCGGCGCCTGCAGCCGCGCACGCTTGTCCTCCGAAGGTCGCTTCTACACCTGCCTGTTCGCGACGCAGGGCATGGATCTGCGCACCGCGCTGCGCAGCGATGCGAGCGATGCGCAATTGCTGACGCTGATCGGCGGCAACTGGAGCGCGCGCAGCGACCGCTACAGCGAACTGCGCGAAGAACTGCGCATAAGCGAACCGGACCAGAAAAAGATCGAAATGTATTACATCGGCGGCTAGGCGCATGACGTTCTCGCATATCGATGAACACGCCCGCCCCAGCATGGTGGATGTGGGCAACAAGACCGTCACCCGCCGTACCGCGGTAGCTGAATCACGTGTTCGCTTCCCTCCCACCATCGCCGAGCAGCTCCGCCAGAGCGGCCTGCGGTCACCGAAGGGGCCCGTGTTCGACACCGCCATCATCGCCGGTGTCATGGCGGCCAAACGCACGCACGAACTGATCCCCTTCTGTCATCCGCTGGGCATTGAGAACTGCAAGATCCTCATCGACCTGCAAGGCAACGAAGCGGTGATTCGCTGCACGGTGAGTGTGCATCACAAGACCGGCGTCGAAATGGAAGCCCTTACCGGCGCCAGCATCGCCGCGCTCACCATCTACGACATGTGCAAGGCGCTGTCGCACGACATGATCATCGGCGACACACGGCTGCTGTCCAAGGACGGCGGCAAGAGCGGCTACACCGCCGCCGCTTCGACGTGACAACGCCTGCACTTTACGGCCTGGTGCTGGCCGGCGGCAGCAGTTCGCGCATGCAGCGCGACAAGGCCGCGCTCGAATACGAGGGACAATCGCAGCTGACGCGTGCCGCGCGGCTGCTGCAGCGACATGTCCAGCAGGTGTTCGTCTCGGTACGTTCCGCGCAAGCGCAGGATCCCCTGCGCAAAGCGTGGCCGATGATCATCGACACGGTCGAGGGTGAGGGGCCGATCGTAGGCATCCGCTCGGCGTTTGCTGCGCACGGCGACGTCGCATGGCTGGTGATTGCTTGTGATCTGCCGTTTTTGTCGGACGCGACACTCGAACAGTTGATAGCGAAGCGCCATCCGGGGGCCATCGCCACCGCGTATCGCAGCGCGCATGATGGCCTGCCCGAGCCGCTGTGCGCGATTTGGGAACCGGGTGCTGCGGCGGCGCTTGCTGCCTATCAAGCGGCCGGCGGCCGCTGCCCGCGCAAATTCCTCATCCGCAACGAGGCGCCGCTCATCGACGCGGTGGATGCCCACGCACTCGACAACATCAACACGCCGCAGGAATATGAACAGGCACGCTCCAGCTTGTTGCCGGGCGTGACTTCCACAACGTAGTTTTCAAAGCCATGCAGATCAACGTTCAATATTTTGCGCTGATGCGCGAACAGGCCGGCCGCGCGCAGGAGAGCGTGGAGACGCGAGCGGTCACGCCTGCGGATTTGTTCGCCGAACTTAAGCGCAGGCACGGGTTTTCTTTGAGTCAGGATCAACTCAAGGTGGCCGTCAACGCCGAATTCGGTACCTGGACGCAGACACTTGTCGCAGGCGACACCGTCGTCTTCATTCCACCGGTGGCCGGCGGCTGATGCGCTTCCGGTTCACTTCCACCGCCATCGACACCGCGGTCGTACGGCGCGAATTGCTGGATCCAGGCGCCGGCGGTTACGTCAGTTTCGAAGGGTGGGTGCGCAATTTCAACGAGGGCCGGACGGTCCTGCGGCTGGAGTACGAGGCCTTCGAATCCCTCGCAATCGCCGAGGGCGGTCGCATCCTGGCGGCCGCCGCCACGCGCTTTCCGATCAAGCAGGCGCTGTGCATTCATCGCGTCGGCGCGCTCGACATCTCCGACATGGCCGTGTGGGTGGGCGTGAGCGCCGAGCATCGCGGCGAGGCGTTCGATGCCTGCCGCTTCATCATCGATGAGGTCAAGCACCGCGTTCCGATCTGGAAAAAAGAATACTACGACAACGGGGACTCCGGCTGGGTCAACTGCGAACGCTGCTCCGCGGCGCCGCTGCACCACGACCATACTCTCTGACGCATGCACTTCACCAGCAAGCTTCCCGACGTCGGGACGACCATCTTCACCATCATTTCGCGGCGCGCGGTCGACGAGAACGCGCTGAATATCGGCCAAGGGTTTCCCGATTACCCGATTGATCCGCGCCTGGCGGAACTCGTCGCCGACGCGATCCGTGGCGGACACAATCAATACGCGCCGATGGAAGGGTCGCGCGCCTTACGCGAACAGATCGCCATCAAGCTTACGCGCTGCTACGGCTGCACGATCGATCCGCAAACGGAAGTGACGATTACCTGCGGCGGTACCGAGGCGCTGTACAACGCGATTCAGGCGGTGATCGGCGCGGGCGATGAAGCCATACTCTTCGACCCCGCGTATGACTCGTACGAACCCGCCGTGCGACTGGCCGGCGGGAAGAGCGTACGCATCCCGCCGCCTCGGATGCGACTGGTGCGCCTGTGCATCGCCAAGCAGGATCAGACGTTGATGGAGGCGGCACGGCGGTTGCGGGAGTTTGCGTGGGGTCGCGCGGCGGGGCGGACCTAGCCCACAGAGGCCATGCATTGACGCACTGCTGTCAACCAGTGATCTGTCACTATTTGGATATGCCCTTTGCCGCAATACGTTCTCGGACTTAATGCAGGAATTCGTCGCTAACGCGCCGCCATCGCCGAACGCAATCCCAGATGCGCAACAAAAGGATCAAAATCCTTATCGCGGAATAACAAAGCCAGATCATCATCGATACATCGAGTCGCGATCACGGTGTCGATGGTCTGTCGAATCGTCACCCCTTTGCTACGCAGAAATCTGAAGTTCTTAGCCGCTTGGATGGCAATGTCGCGCCCACCCAACTCCACTAAAATCAACGAAGCCAGAAGCTTGTTGACCCGATTAAAATCCGCATCGCTATCGCAACCCTGCAAGACTTCCGCCAGGATTAGATCGCCAATGGCCACCGGTTGCACACCCAGCAGCGTGTCCAGGCGGTCCGTCTGTGGCGTGGGCAAGCCGCGCAGGTAGTCGATCCAAACACTGGAATCAACAAGGATCAAAGGTCTTTCCGCATTGCCTTGAGATCACCCTGCCAGTTGATCTTGCCACGAAGAGTCCGAATCGCCTTCTGCTGCTGCAACCGCAGGACGGTGCGCAGTCCCAATTCGACTGCTTCACGCTTCGTCTTCAATCCTGTCGCTCGCAGCGTGTCTTTCATCAATTTATCGTCAATGACAACATTGGTTCTCATGATGTGTATGATTCCTCCATATATACACATTGTAACCATTCGAGCGATTCCTCGCAATCGCCTCCAAATCGCCCCGTCAACCAGTGAGCCGATCAGGCACACTGACCCCATGGCAGGCGCGCGCGGATTCATTCTTCAAGCCAGTTACCGGATTCAGACCGATGAACATGGTCTGCGCCGCCCTGTCGTGCATTTGTATGGGCGACTGGAGAGCGGCGAGACCTTCCTGGTCCGTGACGACCGGCAACGACCGCGCTTTTTCATTCGCAGCGTAGATGCCGCCGGCGCGCGCGCGCTACGCGCGCCCGAACCGCAGCCCACCCACCGGACGGATTTTGCGGCCAATCCCGTATCTGCCATCGAAATGACGACGCCGACCGATGTGCCGGCGCTGCGCGATCGGCTGCATGCGGCCGGCATTGAGACCTTCGAGGCCGATGTGCGTTTCGCGAGCCGATACTTGATCGAGCGTGGCATTAAAGGCAGCTGTGAGATCGATGGCATCGGCATACAAGGCGCGGGAATTGGCATCAGTTACACCAATCCGACGCTGACGCCTGCCACGGTAACGCCGTCGCTACAAGTTCTCTCCCTGGACATTGAAACCAATGCCAATGCGCAGCAACTGCTGGCGATTTCTCTGTATGGGCCCGGAATCGACGAGGTGCTTATCGTTGATTCATCGGATCGCCCCATGCCGGATCGGGCGACCCGCTGCCTCACCGAGTACATTGCACTCGATGCTTTTTGCGCGCGGGTGCGCGAGCAGGATCCGGATATTCTCACCGGTTGGAATGTCATCGATTTTGATCTGACCGTCCTGCAACGCATCGCCGCGCGCGTTCGTCACCCGCTGCGCTTGGGGCGAGACGACGGCGCGCTGAATATTCGCCCCGCTCGTGGGTACTTTGGCAGCGGTCAAGCGAGCATCCCCGGCCGCGTGGTGCTGGATGGCATCGACTTGTTGCGCGGAGCATTCATCCGCATGGAGGAATATTCGCTGGACGCCGTGGCCAAGGTGGTCCTGGGCGAAGGCAAAGCGGTGACCGGGTCGGTTCGAGATCGGATCGGCGAAATCCTGCACAACTACCAGCAAGATCTGCCGGCATTCGCTCTCTATGCACGAACCGATGCCCGATTGGCGTGGCAAATCCTCGACAAGATGCGACTGGTCCCACTGGCAGTGGCACGCAGCCAACTCACGGGCATGACGCCGGATCGAGTCGCCGCCAGTATTGCTTCGTTTGATTTCTTGTATCTGCTGGAGCTCTGGCGCCGCAATCTAGTCGCACCCAGCGTCGGCAACAATGACCGCGCGCCCGTCACGCAGCAAGGCGGGCATGTGCTCGAGCCCCGACCTGGCCTGTATCGCAATGTCTGGGTGTTCGATTACAAAAGTCTGTATCCCAGCATCATTCGCACCTTCAATATTGATCCGCTGTCCTACGTCGAGGATTCCGCGGCGCAGACGGATCTGATCGACACGCCAGGCGCTGCCTTCCGCCGCGAACCCGGCATCCTGCCGCAACTCCTCGATACGCTGTTTCCGCAACGCGAGTCCGCCCGCAAAGCCGGTGACGCCATTGCATCGCAAGCCATCAAGATCTTGATGAACTCGTTCTACGGGGTGTTAGGCACGTCGGCCTGCCGGTTCTTCAATCCCGCGCTTGCTAACGCCATTACGCGCACCGGGCGTGAGATGTTGCTCTGGTCGAAGGCCTGGTGCGAAGCGGCGGGGTTTTCCGTCTTGTACGGCGATACCGACAGCTTGTTCGTTCAGTCGCCGGATCAAACGGCCGACGACGCACGGACGCAAGGAGCAAGGCTCGCAGTGCAGCTCAACGAAGATCTCGCCCGCTACATCGCACAGCGCTGGCGACTGACCAGTCGATTGGAATTGAAATTCGAGAAGCTGTACTTGCGATTGTTTTTGCCCAGCATGCGGCACAGTACGCGCGGTGCCAGCAAACGGTACGTCGGTCTGCTGCAGGAGGGCCCCACCGAACACGTGGAGTTCGTCGGCATGGAAGTGGTTCGACGCGACTGGACGGCATTAGCCCGACAAGTCCAGCGAGAACTGTACCAACGATTGTTCAGTGACCGCGGAGTCGATGAGTATTTATCCGATATCGTACGGCAAGTCAGACAAGGCGAATTGGATTCGCTCCTGGTCTATCGCAAGAACTTGCGCAAAGACGTTGCCGACTACACGGCAACCACGCCACCGCATGTAGCCGCTGCGCGCAAGTCGTCTCAAAGTGAAGGGTCCTTGATCAGCTACGTGATGACAATCGCCGGTGCTGAGCCGATCGACAACGTGACCCACACGCTGGATCGCGAGCACTATGTCCAGAAGCAGATCAAACCAGTGGCAGAGCCCGTTCTCAAAGCATTGGGGCTGGACTTTGATCAACTGACAGGAGACCAGCGACAGCTTGATCTGTACTCGTGAGGGCGACGTCGACGCGCGCCACGATTACCCATGCTGTCCGACCGAGTCGAGCACCCGGACAACACTATTCGCTAGAATTAGCTGCGCGATTTCCTTCCTTCATCTGAATTCGCTACGCTGTCCACGTCTCAATTCAAGACGCGCCGGAGTATACAATGGACGCAGTGAAACAACAGGCGCGCAAGGCCGGCCTTCTCTACCTGCTGATTGTCGCGACCGCGTGGATCGGTCTTCTCTACGTACCCGACGCGCTCTACGTCACCGACAATGCGCCTGCGACTGCAGATCGGATTCGCGCGTCGGAATGGTTGCTGAGAGCTGGCATCGCCAGCGAGATCTTTCACCAGATCGTGCAGATTTTTTTGCTGCTGGCGCTCTACCGGTTATTCGAAAGCGTTGACAAGACGCTGGCACAACTGCTCGTGATATTGGGTGCGCTCATTTCCGTGCCCATTGTATTGATCAACACGCTCAACGAGATTGCCGCACTGATGCTCGCCGGCAACAGCAGCTTTCTGGCCGCCATTCCACGACCAGAGCTCGACGCATTGTCGTATCTTTTTTTGAAACTTCACAGCCGCGGAATCACCATCGCGGCAATCTTCTGGGGACTATGGCTGCTTCCCTTCGGTCTGCTCGTGATTCGCTCCGGCTTCATCCCGCGGGTGCTTGGGATATTGCTGATCATCGCGGGTTGCGCCTATCTGGTGGACTCAACTTTCACACTCGTTCTACCCCAGTACAGACCCGCCGTCAGCGGCATTGCGGGGGTGCTGGAACTCGCGGAGATTCCCATCGTTTTCTGGCTCGCGATTTGGGGCGCGCGGAGGCGGCCGGTCTGACGCTGTAATTCGTTATGGAGACGCGCTGATAAAGTTGACGAAAGCCGTCAATGCCTTGGCGCCTTCCCACACTTCTCCAGAATCAGGTGAGTCATCGGGCGACTTCGGCACCGAATTCAATCGCAGCTTCAAGTGCTTGCTAGCCGCCATTTCCGCAAGCATTTCAGGCGTTGCACGATACGCCGCGCGTTTCATTTTCGAAAACGCGGCGAGCAATTGTCGATCACTGGGAAGATCACGGGGATACTCGTCGAGCGGATCGAGTTCCAGCGGCCGCTCCGTCATCCAGAGTGTTATCGGCTGAGACAGCCGGTCATCGGCCGACCAATCGAATGCCACCAGGTACAGTTGAATCACACCGCTCCGGTTGATCTGCACCGCGGTGAGGGTGACATAGTCCGGCCTATCCGTCATCGACACGGTCGGCGATTCAACCGGGAACACCAAGGCATCGTGGGCCACCGTGACGGTGGCGCCCGTGCGCTCGTCGAAGAATTCCCGGGGCACCACACCTGCCGTGGCGATGCGAACGACGGCCAATCCCAGAAACAGTAACCATGTAAGTCTCATCCGGCTATTTTACCTTCAAAGTGGCCTCAACATGCTTCATGACGCGCGTGTCGCCCTAGAATGTAAGCATTGCAACAATCGACAGGCAGATCTTATGTTCAACCTTCAAGGGTGTGTGGCGTTGGTGACCGGCAGCAATCGCGGTCTCGGTAAGGTTTTTTGCGAACATCTGCTTCAAGCGGGGGCGACCAAGGTCTACGCTGCTGCGCGCGATCCGGCGAAGATCCAGACTGCCGACCCCCGGATCATCCCGATCAAGTTGGATGTCACCTGTGCCGCAGACGTTACCTCGGCCGCGCAACGCTGCCAGGACGTGTCGTTACTGGTGAACAACGCCGGGATCGCGCGGCATTTGATACTGAACTACAGCAACTCTGGGACAGCGCGCAGACGAAGACGATTCCCTAGGAGGCGCGCCGCCAGTCAAAGCGCTTCTTGACCGGCGACGCGAGCGCCTGGCGTTGGCGCACGCGCGCCGTGTCCATGAGCATGCGCCCCGCCCACCGATAGACATTGTTCTCTTTGACCGTGCGTCGCATCAGCCGCATGCGCTCCCCGCGCTCCTCGCGGCTCATGGACATTGCGATCTCAATCGCAGCCGCCGTTTCGCCGACGTCGAAAGGATTCACCAGCAAGGCCTCGACCAGCTCGCGCGAGGCGCCGGCGAAGGTGCTGAGAATCAGCACACCGTCCTCGTCATCACGCGCCGCGACGAATTCCTTCGCCACCAGATTCATGCCGTCATGCAGGCTGTTCACGAGACAGAAGTCTACCGCTCGGTACAGCTCAAAGACGCGCAGCGGATCCAGATGCTCGCTGATCAACACAATGGGGCGCCAGGTTGCAGTCGAAAACTTGGCGTTGATGCGCTCGACTTCGGCAATGGTTTGTTCCTGCAGATGCTGATAGGCCGGGAGCTGGCTGCGCGAGGGGGCGGCGACCTGCAGCAGCGTGACCTTGCCGTGCAGTTTGGTGTTCTTGTCGAACAATGCCTCCATTGCCTGAAAGCGCTCAAGAATGCCCTTGGTGAAATCCCATCGCTCCACGCCCAACCCGAGGAATACACGATCGTCAATATTGAATTGGTGGCGAACACGAGTGCGGGTGATCGACACTTCCGGCAATTGCGCGAGCCAGCGCGGTGGCCACTCGATGGAAATCGGATACGCGGCAACGCGGCACACATGACCCTGCAACGTGACGGTCATATGTTCATGGTCGATCTGACACTCGACGAATCGGTCCACCGTGGCCAGAAAATTCTGGCAATGGTAGAGCGTGTGGAAGCCCAAAATATCAGCGGCCAGCATGTGCAGCAGCATCTCGCTCTTCCACGGGCACACGCCGAACGTTTCGGCATTGGGCCAGGGGATATGCCAGAACAGCGCAATCGTGGCTTTGGGAGTTCGCTCTCGAATCAAGCGCGGCAACAAACTGAAATGAAAATCCTGGATCAACACGACGGGATCGGGGCTGGTGGCCTCCTGCGCAACGACCTCCGCAAAACGTTGGTTGACCTCGACATAGGCCTTCCAGTCGCTGTCGCGGAACGCAGGTCGCACATAGGCCAAGTGGCACAGCGGCCACAGACCTTCGTTCGAGAACCCGTAGTAGTAGCCCTCTTCCTGCTCCTTCGACAGCCAGACGCGCCGCAACGTGTACGCCGGGTCATTCGGCGGCACTTTGATCTGATCACGGCGATCGACGACGGCGCGGTCCGCGCTGCCGCTGCCATGCGCAATCCAGATTCCCGAACACGCGCAAACCACGGGTTCCAGCGCCGTGACCATGCCACTGGCGGGCACCTGCACCACAATATGATTGTGCGAATCCAGATTGTGAATGTACGGCTCGCGATTGGACACGACGATCATCTGTGGTGATTGCAGGTGGTCCTGAATGACTTTCTGCAGCGCCTGCGGCGTCCAGTTCTCACTGAAGTCGATCTCCAGGCGCTGGCTCTCCTCGACTTCGCGCAGCACTCGTCGCACCTGCGACAACACCGGCATCGAAGACACCGGCGACTTCGCATCGTCACGAAACCGCAGCCCGCGAATGTCGCCGACCAGCACCTCGACCCACTTCCGCAATTGCCACCACGCGGCAATCACCACCAGCAGCGCCAGCACCACGGCGCCGATCCCTAAAAAGGCCAGCAGGAAATCGCGCGCCGAACGCTGTCGACGGTCGATGAAACTCAGGTCGTGAACCATCCGGACCTTGAACACCGGCTCGCGATCCGACTTAGAGTCGAACACCGACACCTGCACGGATCCGGAAGGGAGTTGCAGGATGCGATGAATCGCGCCGTCTTCGCCCAATGTCATTTCGCAAGTAATCGACGCGGGCATGCGTTCAGTCTGAATCACCAGCGATCCGTCAGGTTTGCAAATCTGAATGGCGAGCAGACGCTGGTCGGCCGTCAGCTTGGCGAGATAGGATTTGAGCCGGGACTTGTCCTTGCGGTCGAGCAGCTCGGCGACGGGTTCATCCATGGACTGCATCACGAGCTGCGCGCGCAACTCCAGATCGGAGCGAAACCATTCCGCCAGAAGCCGGTCGATATACGGAAGGCCCACATACGCCACCACGATCGACGCGAGTGCCATGGGCAGGATAAATCGCATAAAGACGGTTTTGAGCATGAATGGCACCGGACGGCAGTGATCCATCATTCTACGAAGTCCGGCGCGCGCCGCGCGTCCGCACTCATCCTGCAAGTGCGTGCGGCGTTGTCCTACACGCACAGGTTGGCACACGCTGCACCACAGGGTAAGGTCTACCCGAAATGAATTCCAGCATTCCACTGCCCACCGGCGACTCCTGCCTGTTCCTCGACGTCGACGGCACGTTAATTGAATTTTCTACACACCCCTCTCAGACTGCCGCGTCCCGCGTGCTCAAGGATTTGCTGCTCACTGTCAGCGACGCACTCGAGGGGGCTGTCGCGCTGGTCAGCGGCCGCCGGATCGAGGATCTGGACCGGATTTTCTTCCCATTGCGCCTGCCGGCGGCCGGCGTGCACGGTGGCGAGCGCCGCGCAACCCGCGATCTGGACCCACCGCATCTGCCGGCGGACACACGTCTGGATCCGGCGCGGGACCGCCTGCATCAATTTTGTGCACAGCACCCAAAGATCGTCCTGGAGGACAAGGCCATCGCGGTTGCCATTCACTTTCGAAACGAACCTGCAGCAGCAGCCACATTGGAACGGGAGTTGCGTCCCATCCTCGCCGATCTGGGGCCAGGATTTCACGCGCTCCATGGCAACCTAGTAGTCGAGATCAAACCCCGCGGCTTCACCAAGGCGCGGGCCATCGAGGAATTCTTGCGACAGCCTCCCTTCAAAAACCGGACACCGATTTTCCTGGGCGATGACATCACCGACCTCGACGGCTTTGGACTGATCGAAGAGCGCCACGGCACCTCTATTGCCGTCGGCGACCGCGTGGCCGCGCAGTGGCGGCTCCCAGATCCGGCAGCGGCGCGCGAATGGTTGAGCGAGTTCGCCGCCATGAGCACGTCATGAGCCACTCGACGGCAGTAACGCTTCCTCCAACCGCTAGCACCGCGCCCGGCAACCTCGAGTTGGCCGTGATCGGCAATTGCCAGGTGGCCGCACTCGTCGATCAGCTCGGCCGCATGATCTGGGCCTGTCTGCCCCGGCCCGACGCCGATCCGGTGTTGTGCGCCTTGTTGAGCAAGGAACTGGGCGATTCGCCCGACGGCGTCTTCAGCGTCACGCTCAAAGATCAGCGCTCCAGCACTCAAGGGTACGTGCGCAACACGGCCATCCTCGAGACGCGCGTGTTCGACGCTGACGGCGGTGGCATCAAGATCACGGATTTCGCACCGCGCTTCCGACAGCGCGGCCGGATGTTCAGACCCATGACGCTGGTGCGCATCGTCGAACCGCTCGCCGGCCGCCCCATCGTTCACGTGCGATTCAAACCGCGCGCCAACTACGGCGCTGAACTGCCACAGCGAATCACCGGTAGTCATCATTTCAGCTACGGCGCCAACAATCTGTGCTACCGCCTGACGACGACGGCCTCGCTGTCCGCCATCCAGGATGAAGGCCCGGTCATTCTCGATGCGCCGATCGTGTTCATCCTGGCCTCCGATGAAACGATCGAAGAGTCACCGACAGCTCTCGTCAATGGCTGGCTGGAACAGACACGGGAATACTGGCAGGAATGGATTCGGGGACTGGCGGTGCCGTTCGACTGGCAGGATGCAGTCATCCGCGCCGCCATCACGCTCAAGCTGTGCACGTATGAGGACACCGGCGCGGTGCTCGCGGCACTGACCACGTCAATTCCCGAGATCTCGGGCAGTGAGCGCAATTGGGACTACCGCTTCTGCTGGCTACGTGACAGTTTTTTCACCGTGCAGGCACTGAACCGGTTGGGTGCAACGCGCACCATGGAAGCGTTCTTGCGCTACCTGGATCAAACCGTTGCGCGCTCATCCGCCCGGAATCTGCAGCCCTTGTACGGCATCGCCGGCGAGGGACAGGTGGAGGAAAGAATCGCATCGGCGCTGGAAGGGTTTCGCGGCATGGGGCCGGTGCGCGTCGGCAATCTCGCCTATCAGCAATTGCAATACGATGTCTTCGGCGCCGTCATCCTGGCAGCGCGGCAGCTATTCTTCGATCAGCGTTTGAGCAGCATGGCCGGCGAGGCGCAGTTTACGCGTCTGGAGCCGCTCGGCGAACAGGCGTACGCCTGTTTCGAAATGCCCGATGCAGGGCCGTGGGAGTTTCGTGGCCGCGAGCGCGTGCATACCTTTTCCGCCGTGATGTGCTGGGCCGGCGTGGACCGGCTGGCGCGCATCGCAACGCATCTGGGTTTGCAGGAGCGCGCGCAGCTCTGGCGCACGCGCGCCACGCAAATGCGCGAGCGCATTGTGTTGAAGTGCTGGAGCGAGAAGCGCGGCGCCTTCATCGCCGCCTATGATTCGGAAGATCTGGACGCCACCGCCCTGCTTCTGCCGGAGTTAGGATTGATCGAAGCGACCGACCCGCGCTTCCTGTCCACCCTGGCCGCGATCGAACGTGAACTGGTCATGGGCGATCTGGTGCATCGCTACCGCCATGCCGATGACTTCGGTGTGCCGGTCAACACCTTCACGATGTGCTCATTTTGGTACGTCAACGCATTGGCCGCCGTCGGCCGCACCGCCGAAGCGAGAGTTCTGTTCGAGAAATTGCTGACGCGCCGCAATGGCGTGGGGCTGTTGTCGGAAGACATCGATCCGGTCAGCGGCGAGCAATGGGGCAATTTTCCGCAGACTTACAGCATGGTGGGCATCATCACCAGCGCGCTGCGACTGAGCCGCCAATGGGAAGAGATGTTGTAAACGGGCACGGCCCGCGAGTTCAGCGCACCTGGCCGCTGCCGCGCACCTTGTATTTGTAGCTGCACAATTGCTCGACCCCGACGGGTCCGCGGGCATGAAACTTGTCCGTGCTGATGCCGATTTCCGCGCCCATGCCGAACTCGCCGCCGTCGGCAAATTGCGTCGACGCATTGTGCAGCACAATGGCGCTGTCAACCGATTGCAAGAATTGTTCTGCAATGGCGGCATCGCCGGTGACGATGGCATCGGTGTGCTGTGAACCATAGCGCGCGATGTGCCCGATGGCGCCGGCGACCCCCGCCACGGCGCGCACCGCAATGATGGCGTCCAGATATTCCGCGTACCAATCCGATTCTGTCGCGGCTTTGACCCGCGCATCGATGCCACGCGTTGCCTCATCGCCGCGCACCTCGCAACCGGCATCGAGCAGCGCCCGCACCAGCGGTCCGAGCAACCGGTCCGCGCCCGCCTCATCCACCAACAGCGTTTCGGCGGCGCCGCAGACGCCGGTGCGCCGCAATTTCGCATTCAACATGATGTGCGTCGCCATCGCGAGATCGGCTGCACCGTCCACATACACATGACAATTGCCATCGAGATGTCCGATGACCGGCACGCGCGCCTCCTGCTGCACGCGCGCCACCAGACTCTTGCCGCCGCGCGGCACGAGCACGTCGATGAAGTCGCGCATGTCTGCAAGCATGTGGCCCACCGCCGCACGATCCGTGGTCGGAACGAGCTGAATGCAACCGGCGGGCAGTCCCGCGGCGGTCAGCCCCTGCACCAGACAAGTGTGGATCGCTGTACTTGAGCGCAGGCTCTCCGCACCGCCGCGCAGAATGACCGCATTGCTGGATTTCAGGCACAGCGCGCCGGCATCCGCGGTCACATTGGGACGACTTTCATAAATGATGCCGATCACGCCCAGCGGCACGCGCACGCGTTGAATGCGAATGCCGTTGGGCCGCGTCCATTCAGCCAACACTGTGCCGATCGGATCAGCGAGTTGTTCGATGGTCTCAATTCCCGTTGCCATGCCTTCGATGCGCGCCGCATCCAGCGTCAGTCGATCCAGTAACGCCGGCGATAATCCGGCGGCAACGGCGGCGTCCAGATCCGCACCGTTCGCCGCCAGCAGTTCCGCCCGTCGCTCACGGATGGCGGCCGCAGCGGCGCGCAGCGCCAGATCCTTTTGTTCCGTGGTGGCCGTTGACAGCACGACGGCCGCTGCGCGCGCAGCGTGACCCATGGCTTGCATCGAGGCTGCGACGACAGAGGCGTTCATGGCAAGGTCTTCAACAGGACCAGATCATCGCGGTGAATCATTTCATCGCGGCCGCGAAAACCCAGCGCCGCCTCGATGTCCAGGCTCTTGCGACCCATGATGCGTGCCGCATCCGAGTCCGAATAGGCACTGATACCGCGCGCGAACTCGGTGCCATCGGGTGCGAGCACGCTGACGGTGTCGCCGCGCTCGAAGCGGCCGATCGTGCTGCTCACGCCGGCGGGCAGCAGACTTTTGCCGCCCATCAAGGCGCTGACCGCGCCCGCATCCACGCCGATGGCGCCGGCGGGCCGCAAGGTGCCGGCGATCCATTGCTTGCGGGTGGCGACGGGCGTCGATGAGGGAACAAACCACGTGCAGCGGCCGCCCTCTTCGATGGCTTTCAACGGATGCGTAGGCGCACCCTTGGCAATGCACATGTGGCATCCGGCGGCGACCGCAATTCGGCCGGCGGCGATCTTGGTCTGCATGCCGCCCGATCCCATGTCGCTGCCGGAGCCGCCTGCCATGGCTTCAATTTCAGGGGTAATTTCCAGCACTTTGGCGATGAATTGCGCATCAGGATCCACTGCCGGGTTGGCCGTATACAGGCCATCGATATCCGACAGTAGCACCAGGCAATCCGCGCCGGTCATCTGCGCCACGCGAGCAGCGAGCCGGTCATTGTCTCCATAACGAATCTCCGCCGTGGCCACCGTGTCGTTCT
Organism: Pseudomonadota bacterium; assembly: GCA_031394735.1. Lineage (GTDB taxonomy): Bacteria > Pseudomonadota > Gammaproteobacteria > Steroidobacterales > Steroidobacteraceae > TMP-86. The sequence goes on from JANMXI010000332.1 coordinate 25,561, forward strand.
CATTGATCACCGGTATGGCACCCAGGGACAACAGGGTGTTGAGCGTGCCGCGAGCATTGAGATAGCGGCGCCGCTGCTCGGTGTCGCCCAGGGTCAGCAGGATCTGGGCGACGGCAATGTCGTGATGCTCGAGCAGCTCTTTATAGGCATGGGCCAGCCGGATCTGTCCCACGGCCGCGGCCGCCTGGCTCTCTTCGAGCTTGAGCTTGCCGCGATTCAAGCCCAGATGGCGCCGACCCAACGCAATGGCGCCAGAGGAGACGAGAATGACCTCCTGGGAGCGCTTGCGCATGCGCGCCACGTCCGCCGCCAGGGTTTCGAGCCAGGCGCGGTTCAGACGGCCCTTGTCGGCATCGACCAGCAGCGCGGAGCCGATCTTGACCACGATGCGCTTGGCGTCCACCAGCCTGCGGGCATTGGCTTTTCGATCTGCGAGGGTCATAGGATGACAATAGTAGCCGGTGGCGGGGGGCTTGTGACGAAACCTGCCCCCAGGCATTTACTTGGCGCGCGCGCCTCCCCTAATATCTGACCCTTCGAATGTCGAGCGATTGCAAAATAAGGACCGATAGCTGTGGGCAGAGAATACGAACCGACCGTCAAACAATGGTACGAAGACTTGGAAAACGACGAGACCTTCCAAGTTCTCAAGGTCGACGAAGACAAGGAAACCGTTGAAATCCAATACCTCGACGGCGAGATCGAAGAACTCGACATCGACTCCTGGGCCGAACTGGATCTGGAACTGACCGAGGAGCCGGAGGGCTGGTCGGGCTCGGACGCCGCGGATGATGAAGAAGACGATGAAGAAGAGGACGACGACGATTGGGACGACGACGATGATGACGAGGACGACTTGGACGACGAAGACGAAGAACGCGAGGAATATTGAACGACACGGCGCGCCGGCTTCGACACGGATGGGGAGCCGCCACGCTATGCGTCGCCTCCCTCGTCTCCTGGTGTTCGCCGGCTTGGAGCGCGGCGCCGCTGCTGTTGCGCAATCCGTCCCTCAGCCCCGACAGCATCGCCTTTCTTTACGCTGACGATATCTGGTCGGTCGCGCGCGAGGGCGGTGAGGCGCGACGGCTGACCTCGACCGGCACCGTCACGGCCGGGCCCTATTTCTCACCCGACCACACGCGGCTCGCCTACTCCACCACCGCGCATGGCTTGACGGATGTGTACGTCATCGGCGCGGCTGGCGGCGTGCCGCGCCGTCTCACCTGGGAGCCCACGGGGAGCACGGTTGCGGGCTGGACACCCGACGGCAAAGAGGTCTTGCTCATCTCGCAACACGCCAGCTACTCGGATTTTCCGCGGCTGTTCCATGTTCGCGCCGATGGCGTCGGACCTGCGCAGGTCTATCCCTTGCCCAGCGCAGCGGGCGGCAGCTTCTCCGCCGACGGCAGGACACTGGCGTATGTGCCCTTCGCGCAATGGCAAAATGCCTGGAAGCACTATCGCGGCGGTCAGACCACGCCGGTCTGGCTCGTGGATATCAAAAGTCTGGACGTGGAAAAAATTCCCCGTGAAAATTCCAATGACTCGCATCCGGTGTGGGTCGGCTCCAGCGTGTACTTTCTCTCCGATCGTGACGGACCGGTTTCTCTGTACCGCTATGACACGGGCACGAAGCAGGTCGAGAAACAAATCGACAAGCCGGCGTTCGATTTGAAGACCTTGTCGGCAGGCCCCGGCGCACTGGTGTACGAGCAATTCGGCTCACTGCATCTGTTTGATTTGACCGCAAACACCGAACGTGCCGTGAATGTGTCGATTCATGGCGATCTGCCGCAGCTCGCGCCGCATCTGGAAAAAGTGGCGGCGAAAGAAGTGCAGACTCTCGCGCTCTCGCCCAGCGGTGCGCGCATCGTCGTCGAAGCGCACGGCGACATCTTCACGCTGCCCGCCGAGAAAGGCGATATCCGCAATCTGACCCAGACACCCGGCGCCGCCGAGCGGGACGCGTCATGGTCACCGGACGGAAAGCGCATCGCCTATTTCAGTGATGCGTCCGGGGAATATCAACTTTTCATCCGTGATCAGGATGGCATCAAGCCACCGACCGTCATCGACCTGAGCACGGAGCCGTCATTTTTCTACGCGCCGCATTGGTCGCCGGACTCGCGCAAGATCGGCTTCTTCGATAAGCACTTGCGCATCTGGTACGTCGATGTGGCAGGCGGCAAACCGGTCCAGGTGGACACCGGTCTTCGTGGCGGTTTCAGCGCGGTCACCGCGATGTCCTGGTCGCCCGACTCGCAATGGATTGCCTATACGCGCGACCTCGAAAGCCAGGTGCGCGCCGTATTCCTGTATTCGCTGGCCTCACGGACGAGCACGCAGATCACCGACGGGATGAGCGATGCCGCGAATCCGGTCTTCGACCGCAGCGGCGACTACCTGTACTTCACGGCCTCCACCGACAATGGACCTTCCAATTCCGGCATCGACCTGTCATCGCTGGATCGCGCGACCACCAACGGCGTGTACGTGGTCGTGCTGTCGAAGACCGGCGCCTCCCCGGTTCCACCGGAAAGCGACGATGAACGCCTGAAGGACGAGGAACACCTGAAAAAGCAGGGCTTGCCGGCCGCCACGCCGGAAAAGCCGCCCGTCGACAAGAAGGCGGCGGAAAAGATCAAACCGACGGTCGTTGATCTGGCGGGCATCGGCAATCGCATCCTGTCGCTGCCGGTACCGGCGCACAATTACATTAACCTGGCGGTGGGCCATCGCGGCGTGGTGTTTCTCGCCGAAGGTCCACCGGTGGGGCGCCCTTCCGAGGAATCCGATGCCCCCAGTTTCTCGCTGTGGCGGTTCACCCTCGAGAAACGCCAGACTGAGCAACTCCTGAGCGGCCTGAACAGCTTCAAGGTATCTGCGGACGGCGAGAAGGTGTTCTTCGCGCGTCGCGACAGTTGGTTTCTGGCGCCGGTGGCCGATCTCAAGCCTGGAGCTCCGGAGGGCGCGCCGGGCAAACCGATCAACAATGCCGGCATGTCGGTCGTGCGCGATGCGCGCGCGGAATGGAAACAAATGTTCCGCGAAACCTGGCGGCTGCAACGCGATTTCCTGTACGACCCGCATGTGCACGGACTGGATCTGGCGAAAGTGCAGGCGCGCTATGCACCCTATCTGGACGGTCTGGCCTCGCGTAACGAATTCACGTATTTGTGCGAAGACATGCTGGGTGAGGTTCAGGTTGGACATATGTTCGTGCGCCGGCCGCCGCAGGATGCGGACGCACCACGGGCAGGGCTGTTGGGCGCCGACTATGTCATCGAGGCGGATCGCTACAAGTTTGCCAAGATCTACAACGGCCAGAATTGGACACCGTCGCTCAGCGCGCCGCTGACACTACCTGGTATCGACATCGTCGCCGGTGATTTTCTCCTGGCGGTCAACGGTCGAGAATTGCATGCCACCGACAACATCGACGCTTTCTTCGATGGCACCGCCGGCCGGCAGACCGTGCTGCGAATTGCGAAGCGCGCGCAAGGCGACCCGGGCCGTGAAGTCACGGTAGTACCTACGGCCTCAGAACAGGGACTGCGCAATCTCGAGTGGATCGATTCCAACCGGCGAAAAGTCGATGCGCTGTCCGGCGGCAAGATCGCCTACGTCTATATGCCAAACACAGGCGGCGCCGGTTACACCAACTTCAACCGACACTTCTACTCGCAATTGGACAAGCAGGGGCTGGTGCTGGACGAGCGCTACAACGAAGGCGGTTTCATTGCCGACTACGTGGTCAACACCTTGGGTCAGAAACGGATGAGTGGCGCGATCGAACGCGATGGCAAGCCGGTCCAGGATCCTGCCGGTGCGATTTTTGGACCCAAAGCGATGATCATCAATCAATCCGCCGGCTCCGGTGGCGATGCAATGCCTTGGTATTTTCGCAAAGCGCAGATCGGGCCTTTGGTGGGCACGCGCACCTGGGGCGGATTGGTGGGAATCTCCGGCTATCCACGCTTGATCGACGGCGGCCTGGTCACCGCGCCGCGTTACGCTCTTTACAGTCTGAATGGCGAGTGGGAAGTCGAAGGACACGGCATCCCGCCCGATGTCGAAGTGAAGGAACTGCCCAAAGACGTTGCCGCCGGGCATG
>JANMXI010000333.1:0-2849 GCA_031394735.1 Pseudomonadota bacterium
GCGCCATACCTACGTGCTTAAACCTGGCGACACGCTGACGTTCCGCGGTGACGTGGCGCATGGACCCGAGCGGCTCGAGAAGGTTCCTATTCGGATGCTCTCGATCATCATCTACGCCGATGAAAAGGATTGAAGCGCTGCCCGCCTATGCAGTGGCCTGAAGCATCGCTGGCCATGCGGGCACGCGCAATTTGCGCTGCATATAGGACCCTCATTCGTAGAGTACATGCGATACCGAGTTGCAAATCAACTCCGCGTCCGCTCCTGCAGCTCGCGGCACTACCCGAGATAGCCTGATCCAACGGGTGTCACGCTGGTTCAGCCCGTGCCACCCCAGCGCAGGCGTTGCGGGGGTACGTGTGGAGGTAAGTTTTGTAGCGTGAACAAGAACCGCCTTATCGCTTAGATATTTGCGCGTGAGTTCGAGTCCAACACAGGTAGCCAATAAAATCAATTAGTTACAATAGAAAATGCATGTCAGTTCGAATATAATTTTCCCACCTTCAGACCTCCTGACATACCCCCCGAAAAGCTGCGGAAAAGCGCTCTTACTTAAGGCCAGGGTGCGGACCTAAACCTGTCCGGTTTTTTGAATCGATGGATCTAACCAAATAATACGACGAAACACCGCAGCCTCTTCAATTTGGGCCGATCTGAACCAATTCGACAGGTACCGGTTCAGTCGACGCGATAGGTATCTGAGGGTGTTCGGTGCCCCGACACTCAACAGTGAATGCTCCAGTCCGTTTGGTCACTCTATGGTCACTCCCGCGCGGAGATTCGAACCAAATTCATCGCAACTAATTGATTTTATTGGTGGGTCGTGCTTCTACCGCAAGTGCATTCTAAGCAATTGATTTAATTGCTTTCCCAACTATCAAAAACTCTAGATACCCCCAGGTATACCCCCAGACTCGCACCGCTGCCCCGCCTCGGTAGGCGCCAAATGGGAGGCCCGTCCCGGACCGTCCCATTGAATACCGTATAGTCTGGCTATACACTCCGTCCTGTGATCCGATCGTTCCGACATGCCGGCCTGGAAGCCTTCTTCCGCAAAGGCTCGAAGGCAGGAATACAGCCCAAGCATGCGAAACGTCTGCGGCTGCAACTGGCGCAATTAAACCGCGCCGCCGGCCCAAATGACATGGCGGCGCCTGGTTGGCGCTTTCATCCGCTCAAAGGTGAACTCGCCGGTCATTGGGCAGTGTGGGTCGATGAAAACTATCGGATGACCTTCAAGTTTGAAGGCACCGATGCGGTCCTGGTCGATTACCGGGACTACCACTGATGGAGATTGATTCATGAGCAACATGCATAACCCCCCGCATCCCGGCGAAGTCTTACGAGAATGGCTCACCGATGTGAGCGTGACCGCTGCGGCCAAGAGCCTCGGCGTTACGCGCGTCGCACTGTCGCGAGTCTTGAACGGCGCAGCGGCGGTCAGCGCGGAGATGGACCTGCGGCTGTCCAAGGCGCTCGGCACGACGCCGGGGACGTGGTACGGCATGCAAGCTGACTACGATATGTGGCAGGCGCAGCGACGGTTTCGTGCCAAGGTCCGACCGATCACGAAGCGAGCGGAGCAGACAGTTCATGCGTGACAATTCCATCAATCGAAAAGTTTGTGTTGCGGCAACCGCATCGGCTTTGGCGCTTTTGGTGGCAATTACGGCCGGATGCGCCGCATCGGCGCGGCAGTTTTGTTACCTAATGGTCGGTCGGGAATCGCCATCCGCTGCCCTGGAGGGGCTAGAAGCTGGTCGGATTGCATGAACAAGGCCGGTCAAGAATGCCAAGGTGCGTATGAAATTGTTTCTCAGAATGGTGAAAGCGCAGGAGCATTTGCGACGCCGGCCGGCAATGGCTATGCAGCCGTGAACGCGATTCACCGAGAAATGATCATCGAATGCAAGGCGGCGAAATAGGCGACCGTTAGCCAATCAACCGCAACGTTTTGATCGTCGCGTGACACTCTCGAAGTTCTGCGATAGCCGTTTTGCAATCATCCCATCTCGAAATAGCTCGTTTCGACAGACCCTCGGAGCGCTATTTGAAAAGATCCTCCGGCGACATTCCGAGCCGCTGCGCCAGCCTGTAGAACCCCGGCAAGAAATGCGCGTCCTTCCGAATCTCAAGCGCATCGATCTTGTCTTGAATCCTCTCGAAGGTTCGATTTCGCATTCCCTTGGGCGGCAAGCCATCGTCCGTTAGCTTTGCCTCCAGCTTGCTTTGCGCCCGCCAACAACGGTTAACGGGGTCCATTGCTTCGTAAGCGTGTGGCGGAGGCCCCTGGATTGAAATTGTTCAATTAAGCGATGCTCTTGAACCCGGCGCGGTGGCCGTGATCAGGAGAATAGCGGTGACGGGGCAGGATAAATCAGGCGATGCGGGAACGCCGACACCACCGAAAGCGCGGCGTGGCAAATGGACAGCGCAACAACGGCGCCGCGCGGTGGCTGATAGCCGCGTGTCTGGGGCGTCGGTGCAAGAGGTGGCGCGACGGCACGGAGTACGCGCGAATTTATTGTCGGCGTGGCGAGGCCAGGCGGGAACCGTTCGGACCAAGGCGGTGAAATTTGCCGCGGTCAAGGTGCAGCAGGAGCCGGCGCAAGGGGTGATCGAGATTGATCTGATCGCCGGGTGCGTGCGGGTGCGCGGGATTGTAGATGCGACGATGCTGCGGCAAGTGTTGGTGGCGGCGCGATGATCGGGATGCCGCACAGCGCGCGGATTTGGCTGGCGTGCGGCGCGACGGATATGCGCCGCGGCTTTGATGGTCTGGCTGCACTGGTGCAAACGCAATTGGCCGCCGACCCTTACGCCGGCCATCTGTTCGTGTTCCGTGGCCG
>JANMXI010000334.1:0-2768 GCA_031394735.1 Pseudomonadota bacterium
CATCGACCTTTGCGCGATTCGATGGCTGTCATGAATTGCTTTCCCGCCGTTGAATCCCAAACAGTCGGCTTGGTTTCTTTGACAATCGTAGTGCTTGCGGTTGCCTCAAGTTGGCGCTGCGATTCTTGCTGCACCGGGTCTTCGCGGACGGCGTCCTGTCGGGCTTCTGCCGCTGCGTCGGGGGCCGGTCTTTCTCCTTGAGCGCGCAGTGGATTGCTCAACAACGAGGCGGCGAGCGCAAGAGTGACGGTGAGCGCAATAATCTTCATGTTTTGTTTCCCTGGCTAGGTACGTTCGTCGGTGGCAGTGGATCAAGGCGTCTGTTTCTCGCCGGCAATCCTACTCATGCTGGGCATCATAATGAAACTTGATCCCGGATCCGTAGGACGACTGCTTGTCCGAGCATAGGAATTAGCGAACTTGCTGGGCTTGCGCTTGTATACCGTCAATTCGTATGTTAAATACTGAACGATATGGTTCAGTATACACGAGCCCCCTTGAATGCCTCATTCGCCGCGCTCTCGGACGCCACCCGACGCGGCGTTCTGGAGCAACTCTGGCGCGCAGACGCCTCCATCACGGACCTTGCCCAGAAGTTCCACATGACCCTCACCGGCATGAAGAAGCATGTCGGCGTCTTGGAGCAGGCGGGGCTGGTCACCACCCAAAAGGTCGGGCGCGTTCGCACCTGCAAGCTTGGCCTGCGTCGACTCGAACAAGAGGCGGCCTGGATCAATAGGCACCACCAGCTTTGGGCGGCACGCTTCGAAGCGCTGGACACGGTGGTCGAAGAACTGAAACGGAAGGAGAAGGTCGATGGGCGCAAGAAAAGAGTGTGAGCGGACGCATGAATAACCTCACGACGGTTGAACGAAAGTCCGAGCGTGAGTTGGTCACTACGCGAACCTTCAACGCACCGGCCCGCATCGTGTTCGAGGCGTGGACCAGAGCTGAACTGTTCAAGCGGTGGTGGGTGCCGAAGTCGATGGGCATGTCCCTGCGTTCCTGTGAGATGGATGTTCGTGTCGGGGGCAAATACCGTCTCGAGTTCGAACCCAATGCGATGGCGTTCTACGGCACGTACCTCGAAGTGATACCGCACACGCGCCTCGTCTGGACCAACGAGGAAAGTGGTGAGGGTGGGCCTGTCACCACGGTGACCTTCGAGGAAAAGGGTGGTAAGACGCTGCTGACCCTTCACGAACTCTACCCCTCCAAGGAAGCTCTCGACGCTGCCGGCACTGGGGCGGCGGATGCGCTGTCCGAGACGTTTGCGCAACTGGATGAACTTCTCGGCAACCTGGGTGCGAGCGGGGGACGGCAATGAACTCGTTGATCTTGCGACATCCCCAGAGCGCTGGAACTCAGGCTGGCCGGAACTTGGGCACTGTGACCTCGTCCGTCCAATGATCGAATAGGACTTCAAGCCTCGTACCGATCTGCAATTTCACGGCTGCGCAGCTCACCACATTGGTCATCATCGTCGGACCCTCTTCCAGTCTGACCAGGGCGACCACGTAAGGCACCTCGCCGGCATAGGCTTGTGACACAGCGCGATGAACGATGGTAAAGGTCACCAACGTAGCGCGGCCGCTGGCGCGTACCCATTGCAGATTTCGACCTGAACATTGCGTGCAGAACATGCGCGGATAGAACTGCGTCACACCGCAATCTTCGCAGCGCTGAATGAGCAATTCGTGGCGCTTACACCCCGCCCAGTACTCGGCGGTTTCCGGCGTGATTGGCGGCAGGTTCTTGCGCGGAGCGTCGCTCATCGGGTCGCCTCGCCGCCCAAGATTAGCGTGCAATGGCTGGACATGATGCCTCCCTGTGCATGCACCAGCGCCAGGTCCGCTTTGAGCAATTGCCGCTCGCCCGCCATGCCACGCAATTGCAGCACGGCCTCCGTCAGTGCAAACATCGAGCCCGGGTTGCCGGGATGACAATGCGATAGCAGTCCGCCGTGAGTGTTGACCGGAAACGTGCCGCCCGGGTGAGTTGCGCCGGTCGCCACAAACGCACCACCCTCGCCCTTGGCACAAAAACCCAGATCTTCGAGTTCGATCAACACCACCGGAGTGAAGCAATCGTACAATTCGGCAAAGTCGATATCCTTTGGAGTGACGCCGGCCATCTGGTACGCGCGCTTGCCGGCGTCCGCGGCGGCGGAGCGCGTCAGACTGCGTGCCGCGCTGATGTGCTCGTGACCATGTCCTTCGCCGGATCCCAGCAGGTAAACGGCCTTCTGCTTGGCAGAACGGGCGCGCGCCGCACTTGTCATGACAATGGCGGAACCGCCGTCCGAAACCAAAGAGCAATCGAGCAAGTGCAATGGATCGGCGATCATGCGCGAGTTCAGCACATCGTCGATGCTAATGGGCGTGCGCATCTGCGCTGTCGGATTGCGTGCGGCGTGCAGGCGTGTGCTGACCGCCACCGCCGCCAATTGCTCAGGCGTAGTGCCAAACTCGTGCATGTGGGCGCGCGCGATTAGCGCGTAGTAAGCCGGCACCGGTGCGCCGTAGGGTCCTTCAAATTGCGGATGGCCCGTAGAGGACTGCGCCGCCATGGCGCGCTCGCGGCTCAGGCTCGACCGCAGACTATCGGCCGACGCGATCACAACGGTCAGACACAACCCGCTGACGATTGCGCTGGCCGCCTGCTGTACCGCCGCGAAGGTGGTACCGCCGCCGGCGCCGATGCTGTTGCAGTACGCCGGGAAGATCTGCAGATACTCGGCCATGGCTTCTGCGTGATACAGATACGGA
>JANMXI010000335.1:0-11668 GCA_031394735.1 Pseudomonadota bacterium
CAGGAAGACGTGGATTTTTATGTGCGCATTCTTGGGCAATGTCTCGTCAAGAAGACCATTCTCCTGGACGGCACGAAACCCATCTACCACCTCTATTATGGAAGCGCCACCGGTGATCCGGGAACCATCGTCACATCGTTCCCATACCGCCAGAAGGGCGTAAAGGGGCGGCGAGGCAGCGGGCAGATAAAGACAATCAATTACTCGGTGCCAAGGGACTCGCTCGACTTCTGGCGTGACCGATTCACTCGCTACGGAGTGACTCAATCCGACGCGTTTCTGGAGCGATTCGGACAGCAGCGTCTTCGTTTTACGCACCCGAGCGGCTTCGAACTTGAACTGGTTGCGAACGATGAGGATCGCCGCACGCCATGGGCGGCGCCGGAGATTCCGACCGAGGTCGCCATTCGAGGCGTGCACAGCGTGACCTGCTCACTGCGTGACATCGAAGAATCCGTATTTTTCATGTCCGATGCGTTGAATTTCCAACACCTGCAACGCAGTGGGCCGCACTACCAGTTCGCATTAGGCGCCGGCGGAGGTCCGGGTCAAGTCATTGAATTTTTGCATGAGCCGGACCTACCCCAGGGATCTTCGATCTACGGCGAAGGGACCGTGCATCACGTAGCGTTTGCTGTCGACAACGTCGCCCAACAGCTTATGTTGCGCGAGCACCTGATGTCGCTCGGGTACATTGATGTCAGTGATTCAGTCGATCGCAATTATTTCCGTTCCATGTATTTTCGCATGCCCGGCGGAGTGATTTTTGAGGCTGCGACCACCGACATAGGACTGACCATAGACGAGCCCGTGGAGAGCCTCGGCAGCGAGTTTCAGCTGCCACCCTGGCTTGTCGATAGGCGCGCTGAGTTGCTCCACGAACTGGAGCCGATAGAGGTACCGCGTGGGGCAGGCTCACTGAGGGTGTCAGCATGACGCGGTCCTGCGCAGACGGCAGGAGAGCTCTCGCGGTCTGTTCAGCTTCCCTCGCCGCCCTAGGGCTCACCTCACTGCCGGCACCGATTCAAGCACAAGCGACCCCCGCCCGCAGCGACACGATGCTGGAGGAAGTCATCGTCACTGCGCAGAAGCGGGAGCAGAATCTTCAGGACGTGGGCGTCTCGGTTACAGCCATCAGTGGCGATGCGCTACGGCGTGCGAGCATGGTGTCGAGTTCGGATATCATGCAGCATGTGCCAAACCTTTCGATCGGCACGCCCGTGGGTGACGGCAACAATCCTGCAATCACGCTGCGTGGCGTCGGGCTCAACGACTTCGGCGACAACAATGAGGGTCCGGTCGCCGTCTACATCGATGATGTGTATCAGGCTTCGATGGCTGGTCAGACGTTCCAGCTTTTCGACATGGACCGCATCGAGGTTCTTCGAGGCCCGCAAGGCACGCTCTACGGCCGCAATACGACGGGTGGCCTCGTGAATTTCATATCCACACGCCCTAGCCGCGACGAGAAGGGGTACGCGTCGCTGAGCTACGGGCGCTTCAACAGCGTTCAGGCGGAGGCGGCTCTAGGCGGCCCCCTGACCGAGAGCGTCCAGGCCCGCGTCTCACTCGCCTACAATGGGCATGACGGAATCGTGCAGAACAAAAATCCCGCGAACCCGGTCAACCCTCAGAATGCCAACAGCGTTGCGGCGCGTCTGCAAGTGATGTTTGAACCCACGGACGAGTGGAGCGTGTTGCTGAATGCGCATGGCGTGAGAAATCATTCGCGCGCTGCCGCGTATAAATTTGGCGCCTCCGTGAATCGCTCGGATGGTCTTTCCTATGCACTGCCGGCGACCGAGGACGCCTATGGCACCTGCCCGGGCTGCAGTGCCTTCGGCTACAAGGACACGACTACCTCGGATTACTCCGGCTCGTATGACACTGTCGGACCGCTCATGATTGATACGTTTGGCAGTTCCGTGAACGCGCAGTGGACCCGAGGGACCCTGTCGTTCGTATCAATTACAGGTTACGAGCATCTCAAAAAGCGCTATGTGGAAGACTCAGACATGAGCCCCGATCCCGCCACGGTTCTCACCCTCGCGCCCGTCAACAGGCAGTTCACGCAGGAACTGCGGCTGTCACAAACAGGCGACGCATTAACGTGGGTGGGCGGCGCCTACTTTTTCGGCCAGGATGTGGACATCGCCAATCGGCTGGATCTGTCCGGCATCGGCTTCGTGAATCTTGATTCGCATGCGCACCAGCGCACGCGCTCGTGGTCAGGGTTTGGCCAGCTCGAATTCAAACTCAACGAGAAGTTTACCGCGATTGTTGGACTGCGCTATACGCACGACGACAAGCGGTACTCGTATTTGAATCGTGACGATTCGGGCATCATACCGGGCGACGCCTTCGACTTCAGCCCGGCCACGGTCGGCGATCTTGCACGCAAGTCGGAAGGCCATGTCGCGTTCAAGACCGAGCTTGACTGGCGCCCGACCGAGGGAACTCTCGTATACGGTGGTGTCGCGCGCGGGCAAAAGGGTGGCGGGTTCAACCTGGGCTTCTACGACACCACCGGAACATTTGCCAACGACACGAACGCCGTGATTCCTTATGATAACGAGGAACTCACGAGTTACGAAGCGGGCGTCAAGACGACGGTTGCCGATGGCCGCTTTCGGATCAACGCCAGCGTCTTCTACTACGACTACAAAAACTTCCAGGTTTTGGCGTTCCGCCAGCAGTCACAGGTGATCTCGAATGCCAATGCGAAGATCATGGGTTACGAACTCGAGCTGACCGCGAGGCCCGCTGCCGATCTGCACGTGACGCTTGGCATCGGCGGTCTGCCGACGGCGACCGCAGAAAATATTCTAAATCCTGCCAATGGCGACATCCGCGATCGGCGCATGGTGCTGGCCCCGAAGCTGACCGTGAACCTCTCGGCGGATTATGAATGGCATCTGTCGCAGGGCATCCTGGGTGTTTACGCCGACGCGGTGCGAAAATCCGCTCACAATTTCGATATTCAGAACCATCCGGTCACGGCGGAGACGGCGTATACGGTGGTAAATGCGCGTCTTGCCTACCGCACAGAGCTTGGTCGCTATGAAGTCGCCGCCTTCTGCAAGAATCTCTCCGGCGAGCGCTATCGAACCTACGTCTACAATCTCACCGACGTTGGCGGCTACGTGCAGCAGGCTTTTGGATCGCCGCGCTGGTGTGGAGTCTCCGGAATGGTCAAGTTCTAGCGATGGCCCGGCGTATCTGGGATTTGTCACCGGCTATTCAGTCCGACACTCCCGTGTGGCCCGGTGAGGGGCCGTTTGCCTATGAGCGCACGAGCGTGCTGCAGGCAGACTGCCCGGTCAACGTGTCACGCTTTTCAATGTGCCCGCACACCGGGTCGCACACGGATGCGCCCTTTCATTATGACCCGTTGGGCGAATCGATCGGACGTGTCGATCTCAATGCTTACATTGGTCCGTGTCGTGTGATCCATGCGATTGGCGCGCCGCGAATCGAGGTCCGGCACCTGCAAGACAAATTGACCCAGCTGCCGCAGCGGGTGCTGTTTCGAACCTACGCCACGTTCCCGCGGACCGGGTGGGACAGTGCCTTCGCCTCGGTAGCCGTAGAGGCCATAGAGCTTCTCGCGTCGTGCGGCGTCAAGTTGATCGGCATAGACACGCCTTCGCTTGACCCGGAACTCTCCTTGACCATGGATGCGCACCTCGCGGTGCGGCGGCACCGCATGGCAATCCTCGAGACCATAGTGCTGGACGAGGTTGATGAAGGCGACTACGAACTCATCGCCCTGCCATTGAAATTCACCGACTTGGACGCCAGTCCGGTGCGCGCCATTCTACGATCGCTAGAATCTGGGTTTACCTAGAGCACCGGCATTTCCTGCCGTGGCATGGAAACGCGCGTCGCCCACAAGGCCAGCACCGCTGCGATTGTACTCATCAACATGCCGCCTCCGCCGATCATCGATGACTCGCCACTGTCGAGCAATAGACCGACGACGTAGCTGCCGAGCGCGCAGCCGACCAGAGTCATTCCAAACATGACGGCGGAGAGACGCCCGCTGGCGTCCGCTGCGACGCCGGCAGCCTGCAACACACTCAATGCAAACATGTAGGTGGCCGCGTACCAGGAAAAAGACACGCCGAACAATAGCGGTGTGTGAGCCGTTGCGATGAGCAGGCACGTGAGGAGGGCGGCCCCGCCCGCAAGACACAGTGCGGTAAAGAGTCCAACGCTGCGTTGAATCCATGCAGCCACGGCGCCACCAATGAGCCCAGCCGGGATCATCCAGGTGAGCATGACCCCCACTTCACGCTCGGACAGCCCGAGCTGTGTGCCCTGCTGGACGGAAAACGTCCACATCCCGCCCAACGGAACGTAGAGGAGCGTGGTCGCAATCAGGAGTGAGATCGCGCGGATCGAGGCAAGCGAGGAATCCGCTGCACCAGCCGCCGCATCCACGGGGCCGAGAGGATATCGAGCGGGGGTATACGCACCGGCAATGCCAAGCAGCGTGGCCAGGATCCCCAACGGGACGAACACGCGGATGCCGGGGCTGATGCTGGGAAAGAACGGCACGCCGGCGAGGAACAAACCGCTGATCACGGCTGCCACGCCGTTGGAAATTCCAAACGCCTGTGCCGGCGCCGCTGAAGTCGCCAAGCTTCGCGCGGCAACGCATCCGGCCACGCCGCATCCCGCACCCACCACGGCTCGCAGCACACAGAGCGCAACCAGGCTGGGCGCTGCAACGGAGGCAAGCTGTGCGGCGGCTGCCAGCAGGGGAGCCACCACGGCAATCAAGCGTTCGTAGCGAGACGGCAGCGTTACTGCGACCAGAGTCATCAGTGCGAGCGCGGCCGTTTCACACATGGCGGCGATGCCGGCTTGAGCATCGTTCAGATGAAGGGCGGCAACGTACGCAGTCACCTGATGAGGCAAAATATTGACGCTCGTCCCCGACGCCGCATAAATCACGACTGCAGCCACCAATGACATCGATGCAAGGGTTCGCATGTGTGAAAGCCTGTATTACCTTAAGCAGGATTATAGAGATCAGCGCGTGACCGCAGGCGGAGCGACCCGCTTCAGCCAGAGCGCCAAGTGCGCGGCGATGTCGTCACTGTTTCGCTCGAGCATCATCATGTGTCCATTGCCCAAAAGGCCTACCTCTTCGAGTCGCAAATGCTCCACGGCAACGCCCGCTTGCTGCATAAAGTCCACGGTACCGTGGTCGAAGCGCGCGGACGGAGATCTTTCCGCAGTCACCAGTAGGACCGGCAAACCAAGCAGATTCTTGAACTGGACCGGAGGGTCGGACTGCACCAGACAGGGCGACAGGCCGGGGCGCGGCGCCACACGCGTATTGAGTCGCAACTGCGAGGGACTTGCCGCCGCGGGCAGACACTCCATCGGATTGACCGTGATGCCCCACGAGAGAAACCCCGCTCCCGGTCCAATCTCGCTGAATGGAGGCCCGGCTGGTTCGATCGCCACGACAGCCTTGACCAACTTGGGACGAGACTCCGCGACCAGCCATCCGAACGGTCCACCGAGCGAATGCGTCAGCAGAATCGCAGGGCCGATTCGGTCCATCAAGGCATTTCCTGCCTGCTGCATCTCAAGCTCCGCGCTGGCGGTATCGGTAGATATCGGACCCTGACTGGCATAAAACTGATCAACGACTTCGGAATCGGTCGTCAGCGGCCCGGGCCATTGGGACGATCCGCCATGCGACTCCGCAGTCAGCGTGCTTCCAAATAGCAACTCGCCCACGTCCTTGAAGGTGGGTTGACCCGTGACCTTGCTGTCCGATGTCGCGACGCGTGCACGTCCGTGCCCGGGCCGATCGACAACGTAAACAGAGTAGCCCTCCCGTACGAAAAATGTGGCCCAGCCGGGGCGTCCATCTGGAGTTGCGAGGAAGTCGAGGCCCTGACCACCGCCCCCATGCACCATGACAATCGGGTAAGGGTATCGAACACGCTGCGGAACCTGGTACTGCACAAACATGTGTCCGCTCGAGACCGTGCCTTGTTCGGTCTCGCGACGCGTTCCACCGACCCAGAAATGGCCTTGCCTCGCGATGACGAGGGAATCAGCCACCGACGTCTTAGAAGTCCAGGAACTGAGCGGGCAACCCGAGGTTCACCCGTCCAACGACAGCGGCAAACTCCTGCGACTGTTGGGCGACGTGCGTGCGGAATACCGACACGTCGCTGACGTAGCGCGCGAGCTTCGCCCCCTTGCGCGCGTTCGCACTCCCCGACGTTCGAAACAGAAGGTCAACGGCCTCGCACGCAAGGCGACCAGCCGTCTGGCACATGGCCATGAGTCTGACGTTTTCATCAAGGCTGAATGGAGTGCCATGGCTCGCCCACCGCGAACAAAGTTCCTTGTGCTGGCCGCACATCGCATAGAGCAAGGCCTCCGCCGCATCGGCAAGCGTGAGCGCGTACCCAAAGTTGCGCTGGAAATCATGATGTGTCAGGCGCGGCACATGCGGCGGAAACATCGTCTGCTGGGTTCTCATGAGCGCTTCGTATTCATCAAGAGCGGCACGCGCTGCGCCGACGATCGGCGCTGTAATGGACAGGCTGTACGGCGCGAGTGCCTGTCCGAGGTACATGGGATTGCCATGCAGGCGCGTTCCATGCGTGCCTTGCGAAAAATCCACGCGAGTGTATTCCGCTTCGTACGGCGTCACGTGGTGTTCTGGAACGAAGACACGCGACAGTTTCACGCTGTTTGAACCACTCGCCCGGAGTCCGAGCACACGATCTCCACCCCAATCATCCAGAACTTCATAGGAGCTGCGCGGAACAACGAAGTTGACGCTCTGCAGGTCGCCGTTGGCCGCCGTCACCAGAGTATTGCCAATGAAGTGCGTTGAAAAAGGGACGCCGGATGCGTAGCGCCATGTACCGTCGACCTCGTATCCCCCTGCAACCTTGATGCCGGCTCCGCTCGGCACCGCCCGGTGGGGCGCTATGAAGTGACCCGTTGGCCCGAATATCTCCCGCTGCGCAACCTCAGGCCAGTGAGCGGCTATCGTGACGGCGTGACTGGATGCCAGCCCCAGGCACCAGGCGACGCCCGGATGACCGTGCCCGATCTCTATCTGCATTCTGGTGAACGTTTCGTAGTCGAATTCATAGCCACCAAAATAGCGCGGCTGAAGTGTGCGGTAGAAACCCGCGCGCACGAAGTCCTCATGCAAATCAGCCGAATACGCGCCTGCGGCATCATTGGCGTCCTGCTGCGCGATCAGCTTCGGTCGCAAAGCCTTGGCACGTGCGATCAGCGCCTCCGGAGTCAGATCAGGCTCGGGCGGGACGATGGCGGGTGGCCGTGATTCCATCGATTGGGCCAGAGCGCGAGCGACCATAGAAATTATCCTTTGGGTTCTTACCGATCCAAGACTCGGAAAGGCGAGACCCAGTCTTCAGACCGTTACCACGAGCGCCAGTATAGAAAGCGTCTGCCCGCAGACATTAGCCCGAATTGGCAGGGGGTTCGTGAGCTACGTTTCGACGGATGACGGCTACCATCGGGGAACCGCTTCATTCGGGTCTTATGTCCGCCATCACGTGCGCGGGTTGTAATGCATCCCGCTTTGGTCTAGAACATAGGCAGAAAGTGTGGGGCTTCACTGACGTGACGACAAAAGATTCACAATTCTCCGACGTGCAGCAGCATGGCGATGCCCTTTCGGGCTGGCGCAATCGTTACTACCAATTGACTCCCGGGAAGATCGATTCGCGGCTGACCGAGGTGAAGGTCGCCGGGATGCACGTATTCCGCGAATTTTTTTCGCTTGAAGTGGCGCAGTACGGAACCGCCCCGCTCCGGTCAATCAGCTTCGCGTTGCCAAGTGCCGAAGATACGACGCACACCGTGGACGACGGACGGACGTCGTCTCGTGGCGTATACGCCATCAGCGGCGGCGCCGAATTTACGCTTCACGTGACGGGGGGCTGCGACACTCTGGTCCTCGTCGTCAGTGAGGAGGAATGGCGCGACGCGGTCGAAGTGGCGCAGCCGACGCTATCGGCCCGGCGATACCCTGGCGGGCCTGTGCATTACGATGCACGGGCATATCCGGATGCGACCCGGCGACTGAGGCGTCAGTTCGACGCGGCGCTGCATAGTCCACTCATGTTCGCGGCTCATCCCGCGCACAAAGTCTTTCGTGATTCCATGTTGTGCACGCTCCTGGACCTGCGTCCCGGCGAGACCGACAACCGCACGGAGTCTCTCAATCACTCGGTGCGGGCAGAGGTCGTGAGGCGAAGCCGCAACCTCATACTCGGTGCCGAAGGGGAACCGGTCACCGTGCTGGATCTATGCCGGGCTTGCCGCCTCAGCCGACGCGCTATTCAAGCCAGCTTCATTCGAGAGACCGGAGTGACGCCGCTCGTCTATATGCGCGCCCTTCGGTTGAATGAGGTGCGCGTCTTATTGACTTCGTCGCCGCCCGAAGACCTGTCGATCGGTGCTGCGGCGGCGCGATTCGCGTTTTACCACCTTAGCCATTTCGCCACCGACTATCGCAATCTATTCGGCGAACTTCCATCGGAAACTTTGCGGCAATCCGGCAAGCCGCGACTCGCCCGGCACCGGCCGGTGCATCCGAGAGCGGCGTAGACGTTTCGATACCGGCCTAGCCGGTGTGGCGAAGGCGCGTGTCACCGGTGAACTACCAATTTTGGATATTGAAGCCGTACGGATACCCGTAGAGTCTTCTCACCCAGTCTTGGGCAATCGAAGAGGTGGTACGCAGTGAGCATACCTGTCATCGGCGCTATGGAGCGCGGAGCCGTCCGAGAACCAGTGCCCACTCCACTGCAGGATTTTCGCAATGCGCTCGGAATGTTCGCAACCGGAGTCACCATCGTGACGGCCGGAAACCTGGCGGCCAATCCCGTCGGCATGACCGCCAACAGTTTCAGTTCCATGTCGCTGGACCCGCCTTTGGTGCTGTGGGGTATTTCAAGATCTGCCCGTTCCTTTGAGCGGTTTCAAACGGCAACGCACTGGGCCGTTCACGTTCTGTCCGTCGAGCAAGAAGCGCTGGCGCGTCGTTTCGCAACGAAAGGCGCCGACAAGTTCGCGGGGATCGCAGTCACGGAAGGCTTCGGCGGCGTTCCAATTCTTGGCGGCTGTTGCGCGCGATTCGAGTGCAGCGCCGCCGCGGCTCACGATGCCGGCGATCACGTCATCCTTGTTGGCGCAGTCGAACGATTCAATCGCTGGAATATTGCGCCGCTGGTTTTCCGTGGCGGCAAATATGCCATCGCACTGGATAGTTCGAACGGGTCGTGGCAGTCCAGTGGCGCGGCAGAGCGGCAGGAACATCTTTGATGAGCATTCCGGTTGAATTCTCGACGACTGCCGCGTACCCCGAGCGCGCGGCGCCCGCCTCGATCTCCACGACGCCGTTTACCGTCCATCTTCGGCAGCACCGCATCCGCTTTGGCGAAAGCGTCGTGGCCGTGCTTCCGCAGGAGTTGGCATCGCTCAATGTCAAGAACCCTCTGTTGATCAGCAGCCCACGGGGCGCAGCGGTCCTGGAGCGCCTATTGCATAGCCATGCAATCGCAGTCCCGCCGATTGCGGCCTTTACGCAGATTGTCCCTCACGTCCCCGGCCACGTTGCACAGGAAGCGCGACTGATGGCGCTCAGCGCAGCCAGCGATTGCCTGTTGGCCTTTGGCGGTGGAAGCGCTCTGGATACCGCCAAGGCGGTTGCACACGAGCTTCACTTACCGATCGTCGCCATCCCTACGACGCTTTCAGGTTCCGAAGTGACATTCAATTACGGACTCACTGTCGATGGTGTGAAGCGAACCGTCATCGATCCGACGGTATTACCAGCGACTGTCATCTATGACCCTTCGCTGTTCGCAAGCATGTCCGTCAACGAAACTGTTTGCAGCGGAATCAATGCGATTGCGCATGCCACGGAAGCTCTCTACAGCCGCAACGCGAATGCGTTGACGACGGCCATCGCTCTAGCCGGAATGGACCAGTTGCTGCAAGGCTTGCGCCGCCAACACGTCGGACCCGGCCTTGCCGCAACCGTCAAGTGCATGCACGGGGCGTGGTTATGCGGTGAGGCGCTGGCACAGGTGGGGATGGGCCTTCACCATCGATTGTGCCATGTCCTCGGCGGCACCTTCGGCCTGCCGCACGCACGCACTCACGCTGTAATGCTGCCCTACGTTGTCGCGTTCAACCTGCCTGGAACTGCGGCACTCGAGCCACTGCGCGCACTGTATGGCTGCGAAGACGTCGCCATCGGCATGGCACAACTCGGCAAAGAACTCGGCGCACCGACGTGCCTGCGAGATCTCGGACTGCCCCACGCCGCAATCGAGCGTGCCGCCGAGCTCGCGCTTACCACGCCCATCGATGGTCCGCGCGTGCCATCGAAATCCGACGTGCTATCAATTCTTCAGCGAGCGTGGAGCGGCGCCGGGCTTCGTGACTGACCAGAGCATTCCATCCCGTGAGAGCCGGCTGGAAGTTCTCGCCGTTCCAAGTGGCGCTCCCGCGCTCACCGACAGCCAACGTGCCTCAGACCGGTTGACGTTGGTTTCCGCACTCGTGTCAGAAGCGGTCGTGAGCGCCGCGCTGTCCTCGTCGATAACATCGAGCGCTGTAAATGTCGTTTATTCGGTCGAAGCCAATGCCCGATCGAGCGCGTGGCGCACAAGCGATTCCATCCAGGATGCAATCGCACGGTGCCGTGCCGATCCGTTCGGTGCAATCGCGCACGTGTTGCCGGACCGACGAGGGACAGGGAAGCACAAGGGCACCGCAACCAGAAGCGGCCACGGTCACGCCCTGAGCGGCGTTGCGTTCGCAGCGAAGAGCCTGTTCGACGTTGAAGGTCTGCCGACTTACGCCGGCGGACCGCTCGACCGCGATTTACACCCGTCGACGGCTGACGCTACTGCCATTGCACGACTCAACGCGCAAGGCGCAACGCTGGTGGCCACATCCCACATGGACGAATACGCCTACGGGTTCCTGGGACGCAATCCCCACCATGGAAACGTAGTGAATCCACGAGCACCGGACTGCATCGCGGGAGGCTCATCCGGCGGCTCCGCCGCGGCAGTGGCCGCGGGGCTCGTACCGCTCGCGCTGGGCACCGACACCAACGGTTCTATCCGTGTCCCCGCGGCACTGTGCGGTGTATTCGGTATCAAACCCGGCTTCGACTGTGTGAGCCGGGCTGGAGTCCGCAGCCTCGCACCCAGCCTCGATCATGTCGGACTGCTCGCATCGCGTCTCGACCTGCTCGAGATCGCCTATGAAGCGCTCATAGAACCGCTACCGACCAAGCCGGAGTCGATTGAAACGGTATCCATCGGAGTTGCCGGCGGTGACTTTGAAACTTGGTGCGAGCCCGAGGTCTGGCGAATCATCCGGAACTGTGTTCCGGCTGCAGCGGATGCAGTTCAATTCGACTTGTGTGGATTGGTGGACGCATTGGCGGCGGCTTCGATCATCACCGCCGTGGAAGCCTATCGCGTTCATGCGAACGATCTCGTGCAATCTCCCCATCGCTACAGCGCACAACTCCTCGCGCGGCTACGGGCTGGCGCAAATGTCAATCATCAAACCTACGTGCGCGCAAAAGATATGCAGGCAAGTATTCGCGACAACTTTCTCGCGC
>JANMXI010000336.1:0-3543 GCA_031394735.1 Pseudomonadota bacterium
GCCGACGGGATCGTGCTGAGCGCCTGCGTGCAGATGCCGTCGTTGCCGTCGGTGCAGATCGTCCAGGATACGACCGGTTTGCCAGTTGTCACCGCCGCGACCGCGACGACTCGGGAAATCCTGCTTGCCGTCGGCATGGACCATAAGATTCCTAATGCGGGCGCCGCGCTCGCGGGCGCTGCCTAAGCTTGAAGCGAGTAATCGACTAGGAGAGAGCGTGATGGATGCAAACATCGGCGCTGTGTTCCGCAAATATTCGATCGCCGGAATCATCCAGCGCAAATCCGATGTGGCATGATCGTACCGTGATCGCGCTGTTCCAAATGCTTCTACGACTGTTGGGCGATTGCTGGCGTTGACCGTGCTTTTGTTCCGTCGGGGATTGTCCTCGGCCGCCGAAATTTTGGTGCTGCGGCGCCAGTTGGCCTTCTTTAAAGAACGGGGGGTTTTGTTGCATCTGGGGAATTCGAGGCGGCAAGGCGGCACGACATGCATTGAGCCATCATTGGGCGAGGGTTCGCCTCCCTAGTAAATTGAGGGGTAGCGACAAACTGGGCCGGCCTCTTGCAAAGCTGAATTGGCGTTTCCTGATTCGCTGTGCCAACTCGATGCCTGCCAGAACAATGCCTGCATTAACGAAGGACTTGAATCCGAGCATACTGTCGAATCGTCAATTTATGGCGCGGTGGTCGTGTTCGAAAATGTTGTTCACGTGTTTGCAGGGTCGAACCTTCACTTTGACCCGCTTCGGGTCCTCTCGGCGAAGTTAGCGCAGCGCGAGGCGGCTGTATGGATGGTTGTCTAGATTCATCTTTCGGGGCTTGAGGCATCTGTCATTCGGGCAGGTGTTCACGAATCGATGCATCCGTTCAACGCAAGTCAGCTTCAGCTGATAACTATCCGACGTGCTTTGATTTTGTGGTTTGGATCCCCCTCCAGCGTCTTTATGCCAGCATGTCCGGTGGACACCGTAGTGTACGTGGGGTGGACGCGATCGCATGTTATGCCCCGCAACCGGATGCATCCGGATGCGCCCAGGTTTCGCGGCATTTTTGGCAAAACCGCGAGCCAGTTTTTGCTCGTTGACGTATCTCCCAAAATGGGAGATACTGGCCCGCAATGAGGGTCATCGCCAAGAGCAGCCTGAAGAAGTTCTGGGAGTCCCGCGGTTGCGCCGATGCGCGCGGCCCACTGCACAGCTGGTACGCGGAGGCCCTTAAGGCGAAGTGGCGCACGCCGCAGGACATCAAGGATCAGTTTGCCAGCGCGAGCATCTGCGGCAACAACCGCGTCGTGTTCAACGTGGGCGGCAACAAGTACCGGCTAGTGGTCGAAGTGCAGTACGAGGCGGGAATCGTCTGGGTGAAGTTCATCGGGACACATGCACACTACGACCGTATCGACGTGGAGACTGTAAATGACTATTAAACCGATCCGAAGCGATGACGACCTGAAGCGCGTGTTTCGCCGCATGGAAAAAATTTTCCAAGCCAAGGCGGGTACCGCGGAGGCTGACGAGCGCGATGTCCTGGTGACCCTCATTGAGGCCTACGAGAGTACGCACTACGACTTCGGGCCTGCGGATCCGGTGGAGGCAATCAAATTCCGCATGGAGCAGGAGGGGCTGACGCCTCGTGATCTGGAACCTTACATAGGGCCGAGTGGGAGGGTGTCCGAGGTGTTGAACCGCAAGCGGCCTCTCAGCCTGCGGATGGTCAAGCGACTGCACGACGGGCTGAAGATTCCCTATGAGAGTCTGCTGACTGAGGTGTCCTGACTCTAAGCCGCAGCAGTATCCCTTTGTACGATAGGACGCACCTAGCCGCGGAACTTCTTCTTCGCCTGCCATAGGTCGTAGTTGACCTGCATGCCGTACCAGAATTCCGGTGAGGTGCTGAGCGCCTTCGACAGACGCAGGGCCATCTCCGGGCTGATACCGGTGGCGCCATTCAATAAGCGAGACAGCGCCACACGGCCCACGCCCAGGCGCTTGGCAGCGTCCGTCACGCTGATTCCGCTCAAGCAACAGTTGTTCGTTATCGCTTGCCAAAAAGCGTCATTCGGTGGACACATTGATGTCCACCCGGTGGACACTTGGTCGTGCAATACCATGCAACCGAACGCGCCGGCATGCATCATCTTTCGGATGAATTTCAGCAATTGCGCGGGCCGCCGGCGACTTGCCCGTGCATTTTTCGTCCCAACCGAAAGCCCTAAACGTCTAAATTCCCTGACATTTTTGTAGCATTTGGTTACAACCCGTCGCCAACCTGATGCATTGCGGCCCCACTGGTTAGCGGTCGGTCGGGCATCGGGGCATGGCGCAGTCTGGTAGCGCATCTGCTTTGGGAGTTGAAATTCCTCCTCTTCATTAGCCTCCAAAAAACCAAAATAATCAATCGGTTATAATCATCGAAAAGCGATCCTGACTTTCCGGTGGACACCCGGGTGGACACTTTATTTTTGAATTTGCGTGCGAATTCTCGGCGCTGCATCCATTGCGATTTGTCGCCCGTCTTCTGCCGAAGGAGTCGCTCCAGTTCGGATTTGAGCCACGGTCGAATACAATCAGGGTTATGAAGTTCGGTCGGGTATGCGCGATGCCATACATTAAGGTCTGATGATGGACGAACCAATTCACCCCGTGCAGTTGGAAGGATTGCGTAGCATGACCCCGGCTCGAAAGTTGGCGATGCTTTGCGATCTGTACCATGCCGGCATTGCCTTGCGAGTGGCGGGTATACGCCTGCGGCATCCCGATTGGCCGCGCGAAAAGCTGGAGTTCGAGGCGCGCCGAGCGTTGCGATGTGCCGGCACCTAACCCTCTTCGACCATTCATCGATCCGTTGGAGCGCCTGGGCCTGCCTTATTGTGTAACCGGCTCCGTCGCGGCCAGCATTTATGGCGAGCCGAGGTTGACAGCAGATATCGATGTCGTGTTGTTGCTGCAGGCGCAAGACATCGAAAATCTGTGCGCTGTATTTCCCGAAGAAGTTTACTATGTGCCGCCAGAGGAAACTTTGCTGGCTGAGACCCAGCGTACCGTACCTGGCATGTTCAATCTGATCCATCATGCGACGCAATTCAAGGCGGACATCTACATTGCAGCTCATGACTCGCTTCACCAGTGGGCGCTGGAGCATCGCCGGCGGATTGATCTGGACGGCGACGGTATGTGGGTCGCGCCGCCGGAGTACGTGATCATTCGCAAGCTGGAGTATTTGCGCGAGGGACAGAGCGATAAGCACGTCCGCGACATTCGATTCATGCTCGCGGCGACGGCTGTTGATCTTGCGTTGATCGGCCGGGCGGTGGAGCAACGCGACCTCGAACGCGAATGGGCGAGATGTGTGTGAACCGGTGACCAGGTTTGACCAGAATTTTCGTCTAGCCAGCGCCGAAACTTGTCCGGGAAAAAGCGGCTCTTGAAGTTTCATCCCGTTTTGAGCCTCTCCTCCGCATATAAGGACAGTTCGATCATGCGTTCGAGCAGTTGATCCGAACTCAGCCCCGCGAAATTCCTGAGGACCAGCTCTTTGACGT
>JANMXI010000337.1:0-3854 GCA_031394735.1 Pseudomonadota bacterium
CATGATCGACGCGTGGCTCGACCGCAATCAACAGACCCCCGGTCGAGCAGCCCAAATCGAGAAGAGTCCCTCGGATTGGCAAATCCGACAACAACTCGCGAGCGATATCGACCTCGGCCAACGCATGCGCGATCCAATTCACGGCCAGATCGGCGGGATCCTCCGGCGTTATGGAGTAGTAGTACGCGACCAGGGCTGCGAAATCGCGGCTCAAAGCGGCTTGGGCAAGGTGCTGGGCTTTGATGCGGTCCTCTTCAATTCCGATGTACGGATCGCCAAAGAGCCGGAAGTCCGGAATTCCGCATACGACCGGGTATCGCCTGTCGCACTTGGCGCAAGTGTAGAGAGCAGTCGATGTGTGCAATCCGCCTCTGCACGCCGGACAGACAAAATCCATCAATCGGTCTCCGTGCAGGAGCTTCCCGGTCCGAAAAAGTACCCGGTCCATTCGCCCATCGACCATGCGAGCACATACAGCGCGAACAGGGGCAAGGCGTAGAGAAACCGCCAGCGAAATTCCGCGCGCATCAAGGCGGATCTCGTTGCCCGCCACATCAGGAGCGGCGGTATCAGCGGTAAACGCAGCAACAGCGCGGATTTGCTGGTCGATGCGTTGATGCGCCGCGCGCCATAGCAGCGGCCATGACGAAAGCGGAGCGGAAAGTACTCGAATAGACTCCTCTGTTGCCGCTGCACGACGGTCAGTGCCGGGCTGATCCAAAAGCGGCACCCGCTGGCGAGCAATTCCTGATTGAATTCGGCTTCCCAAAAGCCTTCCGTGAGCAATTTCTGATGGGCCCTGAGAACATCAGTCCGATAGCATGCGTTGTTTCCTGGAAGATGCCGCGTCGCGCTGTCCGGACAGGGTGGCAGAAAGGCGGAGTAGCGGGTGAAATACTGCGCCCATCCGGTCCAGGACCGGCGTCCATTGGCGACGCCGCCACCGCTGACATCGGTTTCATGAGAACAGATCGAGGACACCAATCCTTCCACCCAGTTTTGAGGCGGCAGGCAATGATCTTCGGTGATCACGATATATTCTCCGCGCGCCGCGAGGGCCGCATCGCGGCGGAGTTGCGGCACACCTGCGGGGGCGTCCGCGATCAGCACGCGCAGTTGCGGATGCGCCATCGAAAGGACCAGCGCCGCAGCCGGATCTCGTTTTGAGACTGCCACGATGACTTCGACGGCCCGGCCTTCCGCCTCTGCCAACAGCGCCTCAAGAGTGGAAACGATCGTGTGCCGCGCCAGCCGCACAGGCACGATGATAGACACGAGAGGCATCGATTTCACCCGTCAACCAACTTCTCGAAGCGGTCTTCCAGTTCCACCGCCGTGCGGTTCCACGAAATTTGCGCGGCTCCCAGCAGAGAACAGCGCCGCAGGTCAACCAATGAATCCTGCTCTAGTGCCTACTTGCAGAACTAAGCGTACAAGTTCACAACACTTTTTTGAGCCCCAGGCGTCAGCCTGGGGTTGAGTCGAAGTGTCGGCACCAAGCTCGCGTCCGGGTTGTGGGGAGCCGACACAACCCCACGCGTGAGCGCGGGGCCAGCGCAAATATACCCCTGAACCAAAACGAATACTCTGACTTCTGCAAGCAGGTACTAGCGCATCATACATCGCAGCCGCAAGCGCCGGACCCCGCTTGAGCCGGTGGCGCAATTGGATGTCCTCAATGGCCAGTCGTTCATGGCACACATGGCGGCGGATGGCGCTTCGACCGTTCCCGAAGCCGGCACCGCTTGGCGAGTCGTGGGAGGAGTCCATCAGCGACCCGAGCGCAGCTTGTCCGTCGACCGCCCACGGCCTGTGCTTGTTGACCTCGCCGCAAACGGTGACGTCCACATCGATAAAGGACAGCACGTCACCGCGCGGGCTTTCGCCGCTCCCCACTCTTCGTGCTTTGGACGGACCATGTTTCTCGCCGATGTGATGGACCCTGGTGCCAAACTCCCTGGCCACGTTCGGCGCGCCCGTCAGTGGATCCGTCGCCGAAAATTACTTCGAGGGTCCGCGCGGTGGAAAGAGCTGATCGAAGACACCCCTCGCCGTTGTACACGGGAATGACACGGAAATGGTCGCGCTCATGCGGTCGCCGCCTCTAGCAGGACATCCAACGTTTGTTTCGCCGTTTTCTTCCACGACAGCCCCGCCGTATTCAGGAGGCCACGGCGGCACAGGTCTTCGCGCAGGGCTTCGCCATCGGCAATCTGATCCATCGCATCGGCGAGCAAAGTCGGCTCCAAACGAGGAATCGTCAATGCCGCACGGCCGCAGACTTCCAGCATTCCGGCCGTTCCGATACACACCACGGGCGTACCTGCCGCCTGGGCTTCTAACACCGGCAGGGATACCGTCTCATAGACAGACGGCATCACCATCGCCTGCGCCCCGTTATAGAGGAGGTTGAGATTCTCATCCGATTGGAAGCCGGAAAAGAGAACCGACGATCCAATTCCGAGCCGCGCCACTTGCTCTCGTAGCGCGACCGACGACGACGGACCAACCAGGCACAGACGATGAGGACGCGCCTGGCGCTTCCTCCACAGTGCAAAGGCGTCCAACAACAGCGGCAGATTGCGCCTGCCGGATGTTTTACCAACGAAGAGAAAGTAGGGCGCATCGGATCCCGTGATTTGCCTGCAGGTTTCCGCCACCAGTGCGCGATCAGGAACCGCGTGAAAATGTTCCGCCGGTGCCATATAGATCACACGAATCTTCGATTCCGGCACCCGCCAGACGTTGCAAATGTCATCGCGGGCGGCCTCGGAATCGGTGATCACGAGCGTCGCGTTGCGCCCGCTCCATCCGTAAAGGGGGTTGTACAGCCAAGGCTGCATTTTAGGAAATAATTGCGGATAAAGCGCGGAAACGGCGTCATGCAGCGTCACCACCGTACGGGCCCACGTCAGCACGGGCCGCGAAAATGAGGGGCAGAAAAGAACGTCATCCTTCGCCAACGGACCGAGGCGCAGGTTCTCCCAAACCAGCATTCGCGAATCGGAGGCGCGAATGCGGACCTTGATGTTCGACGGCAGCGGATCATCAAACGGCTTGGCCGCATGGAACGTCACCCGCACGTCCTTTGGAACAACATCGTCCGTCCAATGTCGAACGATATTGTACAGGTAGCGCGGGACGCCGGTGCGCGAGCCCTGCATTCGCCAGCCGTTGACGCCGAGTTGGATCATTGGTTGTAGGATCCCATGATCTCGAAGGTGCGGCGAATTCCTTCGCGAATCGACCACTGCGGCTGCCAGCGGATCGCGCTTTTTAATGCTCCGATGTCGCACCAGAAGCGAAGGGGGCCGTTCACTTGCCGATCCAGGACATCAATCGGGCAACCGCTGACTTCGGCAAGAATGTCCCGCACCTCGCTGACCGGGGTGGCAATGCCGGAGCCAAGGTTGAATGTCCCGGCGGCATCCGAATCCAACAGTTGCACCACTGCCGCAGCCGCATCTTCGACATAAATAAAATCCCGCTGCGGTTTGGCAGTCCACATGGATGCGCGGCCGTTGGCCAGCAGACTCCAGCACAGCGTGTGGATCAGATCATAGCGCTTGCGCGGCCACGGCCCATACATGTTGGCAAGACGTACGGTGGCCACCGGCATCCAGCGCGCATAGTATTTCGACACCTCTTCGGCCAAATACTTGCTCATGAGGTAGCGGTTGCGGTACGGGTTGATCGGCTCGCTTTCTGAAGCTGGCAGTTTGATTCGCAGTTCATCGTAGAGAAGCACGGTCGAAAAGTGGATAAACTTCCGGATGGGCCTTTGCTTCAACTGCTCCAAGGCCTGGATGAGGGGCATAGTGTGATAGTCGAAGGCATTCCATTCACCCGGCTGC
>JANMXI010000338.1:0-5372 GCA_031394735.1 Pseudomonadota bacterium
CGTCGGGTGGCGATGGAACGGGCAGAAAACAGCAGTGCCGGCGCCATAGCGACGTTGTAGAACGCAAACTGCAGTCCCTTTCCGACCCAATTTCCCGTCGCCGATCCCGCCCCAACTCCATGGACCACTTCCGATCCGTAATGCGCGATCGTGAGAACAAAGTACAGCAGAAAGATGGCGGACAGCAGCGCAGCCCAGGTCGTCATGATGTAGGCAATCAGATCGCGCCCAAATGCGGCCATCGCGGTAATCGCAACCAGCATCAGAGACGTGCCAATCCACGTCGGCCAGCCCAGTTGATCCTTAAGAATACCACTTGCTGCCGCGCCGATCACCGCAAGCACCAAGACGACTGCGATCACGTAAATCATTTCATAAGCCATCCAGCATGGTCCGATCAACGCTTTGAAAAACTTGCGGTAGTCATAGACTGCGAAGAAACGTGCGAATTCGAACGTCATCGACAAAACCACGCCGAGAACTAGCGTTGCGACCGCGATACCAAGCAAACCCCCAATCGAACCTTGCGCCGTGAAATACTCGACGATCTCACGGCCCGTGCCGTAGCCGCCGCCAATCATTGCCGACTGGAAGACAGCTGCGGGGACAATGTAGACCTGAAACCAACGATGCTTGATAATGCTCTCCTCGTATTGGGTAACCATACTACATCTTCATTTTTATATGCAAGTTCGAAAATCCGGTGAACACGTTGACCGGCAAGTCCTGTTTACTAGCATCACGAATGCCACCGCCCCAGTTAATTGGCGGAACTCTCGTGAAGTTGTGCTAGAAGGAACGCGAGAAACGTTGCATGTGCCGTACGGGGGTTGCGATGCAGGAAAAAGATTGCGTTGATCGGAACCCGCCGCCGACGCTGAAGGGCCAGCGCACGCGTAAGTTGATCCTCGAAGCCGCGCGAAGGGTCTTGAATGTGAATGGCTATCGAGACGCCCGCATCAGCGACATTATCCACGAAGCAAAGTTGCCAACTGGAACCTTTTATCGGTATTTCGACGGCAAGGTCGACGTGACATTGCAGGTTCTGCTGGAATTGGCGCGAAACTACACGGAGCGAGTCCCAAACACGTCGACGACATCAATATTTGAACGCGAGCTTGCCGCACACCAGCGTCTCATAGACTTGTACGAGGTCAACCCGGGCGTGATCAACTGCTACTTTTCCAGCGGCGAAAAAGAGGAGGGCCTGGTACGTTTCTTTCACGAACAGACCGATCGATTCGTCGAGGCGTACTTTCTGTTCGTACGGGAACATGGGGGGGTGGCGGACCTCACCGCAAAGGACTTCTATCCGATCGGTGGCGCACTCATCGGCATGTCAGAGAATCTCGTGTATCGGCTCTTGACACGAGCGAGAGGCCGAAGGCGGCCTCAGTGGGACGAAGTGGCCTTAACGCTGGCCGTTTGTCGCCATCGCGCGATCACGGGTACTGATCCGAAAACCCGCCTGCCAGCGGTATTCTCGGCCCTCCACGCTCCTCGCGGTCGACCCCGTAGCGGCACGGTTGTCGATCAAATTGACAGTCAATTCGAGAACCTGGCGGGGGGCACAATCATCGTCCCGGGTCCTGTTGGACTTCGGGTCGACTCAAAGGCGACGCTCAAGCAGATCGAGCGGATTACGCTCGAGTTGCTTGACCGCTACGGCTATGAGGATCTGCGGTTGAGTGACATCGAGGAGAGTTCAGGCATCACTCGTGGCGCCATCTATCATCACTACACTGACAAGGACGCATTGATCCGCAAGGTGTTGCGTGACCGGCTGGAAACCATCGACGACGCTCTGACGATCGTCACGGCTCACTGGGGCGCCGCCGACATTAGCGCCTTCGATAAATTGCTCCTGCTCGCCCGCACCATTGTCGGCCAGTTTGCCGAGACCGCCGGAGTCCTCAGCGTGCTCCATCAGCTCGAGAACAAGGATCTCGAATTGATGGCCGCATACGACTCCAAATGGTCAAGGTGGGTCAGCATGATTTCGAGTCTGTTGTATCGGCACGCGGGCGGTCGCATCGATTCCCCATCCGACCTGCGGCTCATTGCCGATGCGTTTCTTGCCATGGCCGAACGCCTGTTGCGCGACCTCTACGTAGCACCCTTCAGCAAACTCAAGGTGGCGATAAAGTCATGCGAAGCCGCGGCGATACTCCTTGCCGCACTCTGGTACAGAATGGCATTTCGCGCAGATCTCCCCGATTTCGTCGTTGCCAAGTTCCCGTTTTTCGCAGCTCAAAAACCCGCCTCCCCCTCGAGCGCGCGGTTGAAACGGCGCAATTAAAAGTCGATCAATCAGAAGCGACAGGAAGCACTCTGTTCCTTGCTCGTATGAATCGCGGTAAGCACCAACCGCATCCGCACCGCGGAACTATGCCTGTATACACTAACGCACTCCTTCGACGACGAATACGATCCGTCTGGCCTGCCGGGATTCGACTGATTCATACTCGGGCATCTATCGCATCTACATTGATACCGAGACCGTCAGTGAAATTCCGACAGCCAAATGTCCGGGCGCTTCATTTCAGGTCCATTGTCGGCCTGAACGAGACCGTGATCCGCGACGAGCGAGTAAATCTCGAGTTCGCCGGTGCTTGACGTGAATGCGGTGACATCGCTGTCGTTCGAGTTTATCGCATAGGGTCGCAACCACCATCATGCTCCGACTCAAACGCGATCCGGTTGCCTTTCGGCAACTCGATTGGCAATCCAATCTCTTTTGCATGACGATCATTCGCAATTGATGATGACCGCATCGAAGTATTAATGCCGGATCTCACATCCGCAATCCATCCCTGAAACTTTGCTTGCGCGAAGAAACAGAAGATTCCGGTCGTCGAGCCGTCCTTCATGGAACCGAAGTTAGGTAGCGTTTCAACGGTCGGGTGAAAAGGCGCAACGTGCGATCCACCCTTGCTTGCTCAACAAAAATTTGCGCTTCCATTCGGGTGATTGACATCGAGGTGACGGGGTTGCTCGCCCGCCATCGAATTTATTTGCAAGCCATCACGTGAATACCCCGACTGCTTACGGTACACGAGGATTCCAGCGTGGATTGGCCCGTCGCACAGGTGCACTACCCCGACGCCCTACCCGGGAGGCACGACTCGGCTAAGCAGACTCGTGCCGGAACCATCTCTGGCCAAATCCGAATCACTCGAGAAAACGAGGACGCGACTTCCGTGAGTGATCCCCAGGTCATCGATCTTGAGCCCGCATCGTTTGCGAATATCCCGGTCCCGACGCAGTCCAGAGCGTGTGCCAACAGCAGAAGTCGGCAATACAGGCGATATCCCCATTGGCGCGATCCGACACGAGTCCCGGCACGTGCTCGAAATTTAACGCAGCAGCAATCCCGTCAGCCGCGGTATTCGCGTTGGCGAATGTCGAAAAAAGCCGCGCGGCGACCGCCAGTCCGTATCGACCCCAACCTGAGGACTGACGTACCGCGCAAGGTCACCCGGTCATCACTTTTTGTTGCGCTGCTTTTCAAATGCGCCATCTGCGGCAGAAAGCCTGAACGTATCGGTTGCGGCGAGGTCGAGTCCGATCGGCGCGCCACTTAAATTGGTGCGCACCAAAAGTGTTAGCACGGGGAGTGCGGGATTGTCCCAGATGACCGCATACGTGTCCCGGTTAAGATGACGAATTGACGCTTGGTATCCCGTCCTCGCAATTCGTAACCGCAATAATTGTCCTTCTGAGAAAATATCGAGAACCCCGAGGTAATTTGAATAGCTTCCGACCAGATCCGAGACTCCAATCGCCGCCGGAAATCGCTTCTCGACAGATGGCGGGGCGGGACCCCGGAGGATCTGATCGCGTTGCTTGAGCATCCGTCCAAGAGCATCGTCCGGCGGCAATCCCAGCAGCGGATTTACGGCTGCGAACATCAGCAGCGCGGGAACCAGCATGTTTCCTGAGTTCGTCAGCACCACGATGCCGAAATCCAGCTGCGGCGACCACGCCATCCACGAAGTCATGCCATCAATGCTGCCGCCGTGCATGACGAACGCGGCGCCGCCGTACCTCATGTGCGCAAGTCCGAGGCCGTAACCGAAGTCCTGCACCTGGGCCGGATCAGCCAACGTGCCGAATAGTTGCCGGATCGGCGCCATTTCGTCGCGCACGAAGATTCGTCGCAGCGCTTGCAGATTTTCGCACATCGCAGGTGTCAGGACCTGCTTGCCATCGACGCTGCCCTGATTCAGGAACATTCGCAGATACCGCGCCATGTCCCGCGCCGTCGAATTAATGGATCCAGCCGGCGCGCCGCCGACGATATCGTGATAGGGTACGCGCGTCGGCACTCCCCGCAGGTAGACATGCGGGGCCGCCACGTTGTTGTCCTCGCGCGTGATGGCGAGCGTCGTGAAGGTTCGCGACATCCCGGCAGGCCTTAACACATATTGGCCAATCGCATCATCGTAGCTTTTACCGGTCACCGCAGCGGCAGCCTCGCCTGCTACGGTAAACATGGTGTTATTGTAGGCCGCTGCGCCTCGAAGGCTGGTGGCGGGCGGTATGCGTGCTACCAGGCTGACCATTTCCCTACGATTAAGACCAAACAGGTACATGGCCGGAAGGCCGGACTGCTCGGGAAGTCCCGTCAGGTGAGCAAGGGCATCCTCGAAGCTGGCATTCGCCGTGGCATAAGGATCCATCATGCGGAAGCCTGACAGGTGGTGACTAATGGGATCGTTCAACTCGAGCATATGGCGATCCGCCAGGGCGCCGAGGAGAACCGCCGTGAAACTCTTGCCGTTGGAGCCGATCGCGAAGATTGTATTGCCATCGACGGGCGTTGCGGTTTCCCACTCCCGAACTCCGTAGCCGCGCATATGGATCACGCCACTCCTATTTACCACAGCAATCGCGATCCCGGGAACGCGCCAGTCTTGGCGGACCTTTTCGATATACGCGTCAAACGCTACCGCATCGAAGCTGGCGCCCAAGGCCGGTACTGCGCCAAGCAACCCGAGGACGGTCAAAACAAGCGGCGCGAACGCGCGCGAGCCCGGACTCATACCGGGAGATCCAAAGCAACTATTCTTCATTTCGATTTCCTCCTGACAAAACGGTCCCGGCTAAACTCGTCATCGCAAGAGCCTCCTCGATGGTGGACCGCAACTGGGTCTTGAACGGCCGGTAATCCGTGGTCGAATTGCCATTCAGGCTCGTCATGATGCTGAAGCGAACGTCCTCACCGATGACGATCCCGCTGTAGCTCATATCGCCCTGAATGAACTCACTGTGGCCCAGCACTTCGCGGCCTCCAAATTTGCGATACATCAATCCAAAACCGTAGCGGGGCATCTCGACGTCTTTAACCTCGACCGGTCGCTGCATGAAAT
>JANMXI010000339.1:0-4074 GCA_031394735.1 Pseudomonadota bacterium
CGGCCGTCAGTCGATCGCGATACGGGTCGCCACTCAGCCCCACCGCTCGCTCGGAGCGCCAACCTTCCGGCGTAGCTCTATCCATTCGTGCAGTTGGCAAGCGGCCCCGCCTCGCATCAGGTCGCGCTCAAGATTGTAGGAGACGGAGCTGATGAGCTGACATTCGCCGACCTGTCCGAACGCTCGAACCGTTTGGCAAACGGCCTGCGCAGCCTCGGCGTGAAACGCGGCGACCGCATCCTGCTGATGCTCGGAAATGTCGTGCCGTTGTGGGAGACAATGCTGGCGGCGATGAAGCTCGGAGCCGTCGTCATTCCAGCCACGACACTGCTGGCACCCTCCGATCTTGCGGATCGTGTTGCCCGCGGCTGTGTGCGGCACCTCGTGATTGGTTCGGCTGACGCCCCAAAGCTCGCGGGCCTTGTCGAAGGCGTGACACGCATTGCCGTCGGCGACGCCCCGCCTGGTTGGCATCGCTATGATGATCTGATGCAGGCCGCACCGGAATTCGTCGTCGAGGGGGCAACGTCAGCCGACGACCCGCTGCTCCTTTACTTCACGTCCGGAACAACCGCGAAACCGAAACTTGTGCTGCACAGCCATCGCAGTTACGCCGTCGGTCACCTGACCGGCATGTATTGGCTCGGCCTTCGACCTGGCGACGTGCACCTCAATATTTCCTCGCCTGGCTGGGCGAAGCATGCCTGGAGTTCATTCTTCATTCCGTGGATCGCGGGGGCAACGGTATTCGTACTCAATCAACCGCGGTTCTCGGCACGCGTGCTGCTCGATGCGATCACGACCCATGGCGTGACAACGATTTGCGCGCCACCGACCGTATGGCGGATGGTCATCCAGGAAGATCTCCGCCAATGGAGACCTAAGCTCACCGAGGTTTGCAGCGCTGGTGAGCCATTGAACCCGGAGGTGATCGAGCAAGTGCGCGCCGCCTGGGGTTTGACGATCCGCGATGGCTACGGGCAAACGGAGACGACGTTGCAGATTGGCAACTCGCCGGGCTTACCAGTGAAGCCGGGGTCAATGGGCAAGCCCATGCCGGGATATCTCTTCGAGCTGACGAGCGCGGACGGCCGTAACGTTGACGAAGGCGAAATTTCTATCCCGCTGGACAATCGCCCGGTCGGGCTCATGCGTGGCTATCAGGCCGACGACGGTACGATCACGCCTCTGACCGGGCCTTTCTACCGCACCGGCGATGTCGCGATGCGTGACGTTGATGGCTACTTCACTTATGTCGGTCGCGCTGATGATGTGTTCAAAGCGTCTGACTATCGGATCTCGCCGTTCGAGCTGGAGAGCGCGCTGATCGAGCACGAGGCAGTCGCCGAGGCTGCTGTCGTTCCGGCCCCCGATGCCGTGCGCACAGCGGTTCCGAAAGCGTTCATCGCGTTGGCGCTGGGCATTCAACCGACACGCGAAACGGCACTTGCAATTTTCCGCCATTCCCGACAGCGCCTCGCGCCCTACAAGCGTATTCGTCGCCTTGAGTTCTACGAGTTGCCAAAGACCATCTCGGGCAAGATTCGACGTGTCGAGCTGCGGCAACGAGAGGAGCAGGCGTTTGCCAGCGGACACAAGATCGCCACCGAGTATCGCGAAGAGGAGTTTCCGGAGTTGAGGTGAGTTTTGCTCCGAGTTGGGTGCGTCCGTAGCGGTGGATAGAAGCAGGGGCCTGGGCAGCATGTCGTTGTCATTCATCCAAATCACCGATCATCATCTCCGTGAGAATGCTTCCACACTCACGCGGGGTTACAATACCGCATTCGCTCTGGAGTCGGTTCTCAAGCACATTGCTGAGCATCACAGCACGGTCGATTTTCTGGTGACGACTGGCGATCTAGTCGAACGTGGCGACGATGGGGAGTATTGGCATGCACGTCGTATCCTCGGACTGCAGAATTTCTCCTCGCCTCCCGGCCCGCAGTTAGCGTCATTCTTCGGTGTCCGGTCGTTGCCGATCTACGTGCTCCCGGGCAATCACGATCCGCGCGACGCCTTTTTTCGCAACATGTTCCCGAGCACAGTCGAGCCCGGTAAGTCGCCGCCCAATGCTATGAACGTACGATTCGAGCACAATGGTGTCCAGTTCATCTGCATCGACTGGGGTAACGAGAACAAGGCCGAATTGACTTCGGAGATGCTTGGGCACCTGTCGCTGGCTCTAGAAAGTCCGTTACCTTCCATAATTTTCAGTCATCATAACGTGACGCCTGCTGGTATGGCCAGGCTCGACGCTCTCGTCGCCGACGAAATCGACCGCTTCGCGGATGCGATCCGCGACAAGCGCATTCTAGCAATTTTCAATGGGCATACTCATGCGACCTACGAGAGTGTGATCGCGGGCATCCCAGTCTATGGGCTACGCTCGACGACCTATTCGTTCGCTCAAAGTGCCGACGAACTGTGCTTTGTTCTGCGCCCCCCGCACTACCGTGTGGTCACCGTAGCGGACGGCGCGGTCTCATCGCAAATCGTTGAAATCGCGCTTTAATCGATGCAGTTACTGACAATAAAGGAGCGTTGAACTTGATGGGTGCGAAACGTTGATAGTAAGTCAGCTTTCGGCGCTGCTTCAACTTCGCCGTCTGTTCTGCCGCCAACCCCTTCAGATTCTGCAGCGCTCCGATACCGGCCATGCTTGCTGAGGTCGACGCGAGCGGCCGCGATCAACTGTGAGCTTGTCAAGGGCGGGGGCGGACTGCATGCGCGTCAATCAGGAAGCTGTCTGCGCTCGTCCGAGTTCATGCCCGCCCCAAGTGCTGATCAAGGAAGCGACGGCAGACGTCGAAATCCTTGTCGTAGCCGGTTGGCAGGTTGGCCCGCTTGTCCCTGGCGAGGCGCTCCGCGAACGCGACCATCTTGCTGGTCGGCGACGTTGCTCGCGACGATGTCGGCCGAGCCGCC
This sequence comes from Pseudomonadota bacterium, assembly GCA_031394735.1. Classification (GTDB taxonomy): domain Bacteria; phylum Pseudomonadota; class Gammaproteobacteria; order Steroidobacterales; family Steroidobacteraceae; genus TMP-86. The sequence continues at coordinate 2,926 of JANMXI010000339.1, forward strand.
TCGGCACCGTTGCCGTTTGTGCGCCCAACGACCTTCTGGTGCGCTGACCGTTTGGCTCGGCGCGGGCGGCGGCCAACGGGGCTGACGCCGTCGGCGGTGACATTGGCGTTCGATCTGCGGCGCTGCTTGAGTGGCCCACGCCTGGCACCGGACGGGGCGGGTTGACCGAGGTCGACGGTGCCGCCGGTATGGGATTGGCAGCCGAGCCGAATGGCATCAGGTGACTGCGCGTCGGCGTTGTAATGGAGCGGCCGGGACGAAGGAAGGGACCCCGCACGGGGCCGAACCAAGGAAGGTTTCTGAGGAAGTGAAGCGGGGCGCACTGGCGCGGGACGCCGCATCCGATCTGGATATCGAGATCGGCCAGCGCCACGTCGGCCGCAGCGGAGATGTCTTCGAGCCGCCGACTGACGATGTGCAGCGCGTCCTCGGCGGCGAACAGCAACACGCGGCCCGCTTGTGGGACGGTGAAGCGGCGCCGACCCGCCTGTGTGGCGAGCAGCACGATCAACCCGGTCGGCGTGAAGCGAGCGATGGTTAGCAATGCAACCGAGCCATACGGTCGCCGGGCTTGGCCCGATGCCCAACCAGTGGGCGTTTGCCGGGCCAAGTTGGGCCGCTGGCGGGCGTTCAGTGGCGATGGCGACCATACCTGCCTCGCCCATGCCCGGCAGCCACAGCCTCGCCTATCGAGGCGGCGCGAACAATGGCCTATATGCAACTAAGGGTGGCAATGCGGGTTCAGTCAAGGCCGTTTGACCGTGGAGCGAGGCTGGCAGCGAAATGGTAAGCCTCGACTGCCGTTGTCCGTGGCACCTTCTTTCCGGTTCGATCAGATAACCGACCCGATTTTGCACGTTGGGCGGCTTGTCCGGGTCGGGCCAGATGCTGCCGAACTCGGACATGGCGCCAACGACTTCCGCATTTCTCAGCTGCTGACATTCTTGGACCGACAGGCCGACCCGCATGCGTCGTCGTCGCGACCAACGAGCATCGATGCTGGTCAAGTCAGCCCTGCCTTCCAAACGGAGTTGCGAAATTCACCGCTACGCGCCATCAGCTGGAAGTGGCAACCGGAGAGAACCCAGGTGGCGCTTGTCACTGGCAGCCTCGGCCAGCAGCCACTGCCGGAACGTCGCGATCTTGGGC
>JANMXI010000340.1:0-2174 GCA_031394735.1 Pseudomonadota bacterium
GCATTGTGCAACCTGATATGCCGTCGCCTGGATAGCAGCGGCCTTGTCCATCTCTGCGGCTGCCCCGACCAAGCCAATGGCATCCCCCACGTGCACCACGGCACCCGCTTGCGCATGAATTGCCAGCAGCGTTCCATCGGCGGGCGATTCAATGTCGAAGCTCGCCTTGTCGGACTCCACGACAGCGATCACTTCTCCCTTGGCTACCGCATCGCCAACGGCTTTGAGCCATTGCGAGACGGTACCTTCTTCCATGGTGTGCCCCAGGTTCGGCATGCCGATCTTCCAGCTCATGGCTTGGTTCCCCTGTTGCTGCGTTCCACGCACGCTGATGTCATGAATGCCATGCCCCGCCGTCCACGTTGATCGTTTGCCCGGTGACGTAAGACGCGCCAGGGCTGCACAGGAAGGTCACCACCGAGGCAACTTCTTCTGCCTCGCCAAATCGCCCGAGCGGAATGGTCGCCAGAATGGCATCGCCGCGCTCCTGAAATACCGCGCTGGTCATCGTGGTTCTAATCGCATTGGGAGCGACTGCGTTGACCAGCGTGTGAGGCGCAAACTGCCGGGACAGGCCCCGCGTCAACCCCACAATTCCCGCCTTGGCAACCGAGTAGGCGACCCGGCCCGGCACACCCCGGCGGTAAGCGCCCGAACTGCACAACACGATGCGACCAACAACGGCAGTGTCACGCCGAGTCTGGTAGGCCACTGCCAAGTCATAGCCGTTGGTCAAGTTCGACGCCATGGCGCGGTCCCAGGCCGAATGGTTGTCCGGGTCCAACGGATCAGGCTCAAACAGCCCGGCCATGTGGATCAACCCAAAGACAGGCCGACCTGCCGCGTCCAATGCAGCAGCGGCCTGCGCGGGGGATGCAAGCTGTGAGACATGGACAGCAAGGTTCGCGCCGCCGCCCAGTGCCGCCTTGACCGCTTCCAGTCGGCTGGCGTCAACATCCACCAGCAGCACGTGAGCACCAAGCTCCAGCAGATCACGCGCACACGCCTGCCCAATGCCGCCTGCGCCCCCGGTGATGACGAACTTCCGACCGTCAAAGCCGTTCACCATGTCAGTGCGGATAGGCGAACGCGAAGGCCAAGGTCAGGCTGCATCAGTTTCATTTATTTTCCCTCCCTGACCGGCTTGGCGGTGGCATTGGCGGGCGGGTAGACCGGGACCGGCTGGCCGTTCTGCCATTGGGCAATGACGAGATTTGCGCCGATCCGCCGTCCGCGTTCATCCCATTTCAGCGGTCCGCTGAAGTACTCGGACGCCCCAGCGGCCGAGTCCATCTTGCGGATGACTTCGGCGACTTTCCTGCGGTCAGCCACGCCCGCCTTTTCGAGCGCCTCCCGGTAGATCATGATCTGGCCATAGCCGTCAATCCCCTGCGACGTCATCCACGGGCGGCCGGTGCGGGCCTTGAACCGCGCCACCAGTTCCTGGTGCCGTTTGCCTGGCCAGTTCGAATTGATGCTGAAGAAATTCTCCAAATTCTTAGCGCCGGCGACATTGAGCAATTCGGGCGTCGCGCTGGGGCCCGCCACAGCAAAGGTGGGCAGCACATCGCGCCCCAGGCCCAGCTCGCTCAGCTTGTCGAGCATCAATTTCAGGTCGGGCAGCGCTGCGGGCATCAGGAACAACACATCAGGCTTGTTGCGGCGCAAGTTGGCGATGAGTTCGGTCGCGTCTGAAATCGGCGGCGTGTACGATTTTTCGGACAGCAGCGTCAGCCCGGCTTTCTCAAACCCGCCTTCGCGCCAGGTCTTGACCATGCCCTGGATCGCCTGGTTGGTGTCGGCCACCACGGCAGCAGTCTTGGGCAATACGCCGCCGGCCAGCTTGGCCAGTTCCATCACCGTGGGCAACGTGAGCTGGCCCTGCATGCTGGCGACGGGGACAACCTCAAACAGGTATTTGAAACCACGCTCTGTCAGCACGTCCGCGAAGGTCTGCGTCAGCCACGGCAGCTCGGCGCGTTCCGTCATTTCCGTCACCACCAGTGTCATGCCGCTGAGTGCATCGCCCAGGCCGCCCACCAGGTTAGGCTCTTGCGCCAGCAGCCGCTGCGCCGCATTTTTTGCCTTCTCGACCGAGTCCTCGGCGTCCGCCACGACCAGTTCCATTTTTGCGCCGCCCAGCGACTTGATGCCGCCCGCAGCGTTGATGTCTT
>JANMXI010000341.1:0-6276 GCA_031394735.1 Pseudomonadota bacterium
GCCATTGCCGGCGCGCTGCTGCTCGCCATCTTTTGGCCGGTGCTGCACCCGCCGAACACCACCCTGCATCAGGCCGTCCTGCAGCGCCAGTTCCGGGCGATCAAGGCGCCGGCCGACGCCAAGGTCATCTACGTCGATGAAAAACCCAAGCGCGGCCGCGTATTCATCGGCGGGTATTACACCTCGGGGCTGTCCTTCGAACAATTGCAGCACTACTACCTGCCGCAGTTGCAGCGCACCGGCTGGCGCCAGGTCGCAGAGTCGCCGCTGCTGGTGTCGGGCCGGGATTTCGGTGGCCGCGAGATCACCCTATGCAAGAGTGAATATCGCTCGACGCTGGAATATGCCGGGAAAGATCAGAACGCCGGTTGGACCTTCGCGTTGACCATGAGCTGGGACGCCAAGAATGAATGCACGGCGAAATAGCCATGCCGCCCGTCGCCACCGCTCAATGCAATGCCTTCGTGACAGCGAGAAAGAACGCGTCATCCTCCACCTGGAGGCGCTCCAACAAGGAAGGCTTGGAGCGCGCACTGAGCAGCACGATCACCAATCGTTCGCGGCGATTGACGTAAATCGATTGCCCGAATATTCCGACCGCCTCGAAAGCGCCTGTGCTCAACGGATCGGTCTGCGGCGGAATCCACCACATGTAGCCATAGTCCACCGGCTTTGCGCCGATGACTTTCGCCGCGCCAGCCTCGTCGAACCAGCCTGGCGGCACGATGGCGGTCCCCTCGATACGTCCGTCATTCGCCGCGATCAAACCGAAGCGTCCGTAGTCACGTAAGGTGGCACCCAGTCCGGTACCGGCCACGCCCATGCCACCCGGACTTTCAATCCACCAGGTAGCCTCTTCCTCCATTCCCGCCTTGGACCAGATTTTCTCGCTCAGGTAGTCGGCCAGCGGTCGATGGGTCGCGCCTTCGATGACCGCTCCGAGCACGATGGTTTCGCCGGTGTTGTAGTTCCAGACCGATCCCGGCGCACCGGCGCGCGACCGCGAGCTCATGAATTTCAAGATGGCGCCGGGCGTCTGGGACATTTGGATTTTCAGTAGCTGACGTCGATCCGATTGCGGATCCGTGTAGGTTTCATTCCATCGCACGCCCGAACTCATGGTCAGGATCTGCCGGACGGTGACCTCCTCATACACGCCGCCCCGCAGGGCGGGCACGTAGCGACCCACCGGATCGTCCAGGCTGGCAATGGACCCGTCGGCCACCGCGGCGCCAGCCAATGTCGAAGCGATCGATTTGGCAATCGACCAGGAAGACCAGCGGGTTTGTGGACCGATGCCCAGATCGTAGTGTTCCAGTGCGATCATTCCGTCCTTCAACACCAGGAGGCCCGCAACCCGATTGATCGACAGGTAGTCGAACAGGTCGATGTGGCCACCCTCGACCTCGAGGTGAACGGCCGGAAACGGCACGGCACGCTTGGGCAAAACGCGAACCGGTCCCGCCCGCGGTACGCGTCGAAACGGCAACAAGCGTTCGGTATTCGAAAACGTCGCCACCTCGACGTCCGGTAGCATCGTGCCGTCATACAACTGCGGGAGAGTGGCGAGCGGCGTTGCCGTTTCAACCTTCGCCATCGTCATCGAGGACACGGCGAGCAGACCGATGAGAAGACATCCATTGAACCGCACCCAGATCCCCGCAGGCGAGCCTCAGGGCTCAATGCGGAGACTGTAGCATGCGCGTCAGCGTTGACCTACGCGGCGCTATCCGCCACGTCAGACAGCTCTGTCCCCGCATCCGGATCCACCAGAAACAGCTTCTCGCTGGGCGAAATGGTCCGACCCATTGCGACCACGCGATCCCAATCGCCGGTGGCAAGAATATCGCGATCACGCGCCAGTATTCTTGCCACTTCCAGAAACGAATTCTGATTGGCGGCGGCTGTCGCATAATACAACTCGAGCAATTTCATTTTCAACTCGCGACGGTGCGGCTCTCGATTGATGGCGTCGCGCAGCACGTCGACGACATTGGTACGTCGCTCCACGAACGGAATGGATTGGTCATGCAGGTCACTAGGCAGGTAGACATGCTGAGCCGTTCTTTCCAGATCCTCCATATTTTCATCGCGCTTCAACTCAACCGTCGGACCCATCGCAACATGCATCGTCGTATCACCTGTAGTGTCGAATATGATCGTCTCCTCGTCGGCAGCGTCAGGCAAGGGCGCAGCAGCAACTACCGCCGGCGCCGTCGGCGCCGATTCTGCTACTGGCTGAATCGAAGCTACAGGCTGCTCCACGACATCCGATACGGCGACATCCTGAATGGCGGGCACCTTCGCAACCGCGGGACGACGACGCAGGCGCATCAGCCAGAACAAGCCCAGTGCCGAGCCAAGAATTCCCGCACCCTCGACGAAGCGCTTGGTGGGAGGCAGTGAGCGATGGGCCGCAACCGGCGCTGACGCTGCGGGCGTAACAACCGCGGCAGTCTCGGCCTGGCTCTGCAGATCGCGCAGCTTGGCATCGTCACGTTCAATCGAGCTCTTGACCTCGCGCAGCGAGCGCTCCAGCGCCTGAATGCGCTGATTCAAGTCTTCATCCGCGACGTTGAGTACAACGGCAGGCGCGGTTTCAGCGACAGCGGCGACAGTTTCAGCTTGCGGTGTAGGGGAAGACTCGGTCGCCACCACCGTTGAACCGACAGGGCGCCCTGCCAGTCTCCAGATCGACATCTGCGCGCGAAATTCACGATTCGCCTCAGACTTGGAAATGGCCGCCAGTTGTTCAGCGGTTGGCATCACCAGCACCGCACCGCGGTGCAGGCGATTGATGTTGTCATCGAACGCATCCGGGTTGGCGCGGAACACCGCAATCATCATTTGTCGCACATCGGCCGCCGACTGCGCACCGGTCAGTCGAGCAATGCCGTGCAACGTATCATTGGGGCGAACGGTGTAAGTGGCCTGCGCATCACCAGAAGTTGCTGCCGGCTACGCGCCGGGCGGCATCTTCGCGGCTGGTCGCGCCTTGGCGCTGAGTCGTCGCGTGGCAGGCGCGGGTGCGACCATCTGATTCGCGTCGATCGCGGTCGGATGCTCGTCAACCTTGACCGTCTCCACTGCCGGAGTGGCGATGTCGGAAGCGATGGCAGCGACCGGATTCGTGGCGGCCGGCGCAGCGATGATCGCCGATTCCGGGACGGCAATCGTCACGGCAGTGAATTCACTTTTGTCAGTGGGAGAAGCGGGGTCCAGCAACAGCGTGTACTCTCGCACCAGATTGCCGTTCGGCCACCGCAGATCGATCAGAAAGCTCACCAGCGGCTCAGTGAACGGTTCGCTCGAATGAACGCTGAGAATGGGGCGACGTTGGCGGTCGCGAGTGACTTGAAACTGAGCAGAGGAAAGAAAGCCGGGGCGGTCCGATCCAAACTGGCGAAACAACTCCTGGCTGGCAACCGCGGCGCGTATCGATGCGAGCTCTTGTTCAGTGGCGCCCAGAATATCGATATGTGCCGAGAGCGGCTGATTCAATTTGGAATCAATGTGAATGTCGCCCAGTCCGAGCGCATTGGCGGCGCCAGGCGCGGACAGTGCCATCGTCAACAATAGTGGGTAAGAACCCCGCGACATCGTCTGCTCCAAGGTACGTGATCTGGCTGTGCTCAGATGCTATGCGACCGGCGCGGCTTGCAGATATCGCATACATCGCAGATTTAGACGTTTATTAACGGTTCACCCTTGCTGAATCGGGCCGTACGGGCGGCAAAGTGTGAACCAGCGCAAATTGCCGGCGATCGGGCCGCCGTTACAAAGCGCAGCTTCGTCATGGCATGATCACCACCCAGCCTCTCGCCACGCTCATGCCATGACCACAATCACCTTGCAGGATCTGCGCCGTCACGCCATTGCCCGATCCCTGTCCACGCCGATGCCGCTGCCCGACGCACTGGATCGTCTGGGATTCGTGCAGGCAGATCCCATCCGCGCGCCGGCGCGAGCGCAAGACCTTATCTTGCGGCACCGCGTGCCCGACTACGGCGCCGGAGACCTGGAACGCCTCTACCCGACGCTCCCGATCGAGGAGGACTTCTTCGTCAACTATGGCTTTCTGCCGCACCGTCACGCGCAGGCGTTACATCCGCGCAAGACGCGCGTCCGGCGCGGATCGACACGTCAGCAGCGCATGGAAGACCTGCTCACCTTCGTGCGATCGAAGTCCGAGGTTCATCCACGCGAGGCGGCAGCCCACTTCGCGCATGGACGCGTCAAGAATTATTGGGGAGGCGCCTCCAGCGCCACCACGCAACTATTGGATCTCATGCATTTTCAGGGTCAGCTGCGCGTCGCGCGTCGCGACAATGGGATCCGCGTATACGCGGCTCGGGTCTCGCAGCATGCAGACTGCAATGCGCCCGCGCGCCTGCTGCAGGCGCAAAGCCTGCTGCAACTCATCGTTCAATTGTATGCACCGCTGCCGGCACGAACGCTGGGGCAACTCATGAGCATGCTGCGCCGCTCGGCACCCCAACTGTCCCGCGAGATCACCCGCGTTCTGGCGCAGGCCAAACATACATTCGCGCACGCCAGCATCGATGGCATGCAGTGGTACTGGCCGAGCGACGAAGATCCGCTCTCGAGCCGCGAGAATCAGGACACTGCGGTTCGACTGCTGGCACCGTTTGATCCCATCGTCTGGGACCGGCTTCGCTTCGAGAAATTCTGGGGCTGGGCATATCGATTCGAGGCGTACACACCGCTTGCAAAGCGCAAGCTGGGTTACTACGCGCTGCCGCTGCTGTGGCGCGATGAAGTCATCGGTTGGGGCAATCTCAGCCTCAAGGCGGGACGACTCAAAGCGGACTTCGGGTACGTGTCGGGCAGCAAGCCCAAAGACCGTGGGTTTGCGCGCGAGCTCGATGCGGAATTGGCACGCATTCAGACCTTCTTACTGCGCTCCGGAGGCGGAATTTGAGCGCAAGAATCGGATCGTCACTGCGCGAAAGATTCGGCAATCTGAGTTCTGGCAATATGACCTCGGAGACGGACCATGGATTTTCAGATCACGGGCTTGCCGGCGCAGAGTTTTCACTCTCTGTTCGGACTGAACGAAGCTGAGCTTCGGGCCCGATCGGCCATTCGAATGGTCGCGAACTGCAACCCCGGATTCCCGTGCCGGGTCAGTCTGCAGGACGCAGCTATCGGCGAGACTGTCATTCTGATCAATCACGAACATCTTGCAGTCGCCGGACCGTATCGTTCGCGGCACGCGATCTTCGTGCGCGAGCATGCTCGTGATGTCCGTCTCGCAGTGAACGAAGTGCCCGAAGTGATCACCCGCCGGCTGCTGTCGGTGCGCTCCTTCGACACGGCCGGCCTGATGAAGGAGGCGGACGTATTACCGGGAACGCAGTTGCGCGAGGTGGCAGCCAAGATGCTGGATCGCGACGGCGTCCAGTTCCTGCATATCCACAACGCCAAGCCCGGTTGCTTCGCGGCGCGGGTGGATCCCGTTCGCTAGACGAGCGAGTGGGCCTCGTACCCAAACTCGCTCGTCTTTCGTCGATCGCTGCGCCTATTGCCGCCAGGCCACCGTCACACCATAGGTACGCGGCCTCAGCGTGTAGGTCTGCCAATCCTGCGGATCATAATATCCACCGGCAAAGAGATCGAGAGCCGGGCGGGCGTTGGTCAGATTCTGAACGAACAAAGACATATCCACCTTGTTGACGCGTGCGCCCACGCGCAGGTTGACTTGGCTATAGGCCGGTACGGGCAACAGGCGCGCATCATAAAACGGCGCGCTCGAAACCAGGTTGCCAACACGGCGCCATTGCGAGGTGTGTGTAAAGTCCGCACGCACGTAGCTCTGAATAGTCCCGATCGGCTGCGTGTATTCGCCCGACAACGAAATCGTGCTGGGTGCACCGGCATCCGGAATGCCGGCGCCCTTGCTGAAGATCTTGTTGCCGCCCGGCGAGAGGGCGTCCTTGGAGAACTTCGGATCGTTGTAGCCATACGCGCCGCTGAATTCGAGGCGCTCGGTCGCCTTGAATTGGAAACTCAGGTCCACGCCGCGCGAAGCGGCATCGGCAAGATTGTCGACGAAATTGTACGCACAACCCGGCAGGCTCACGTTCGCTTGAATGTTCTTCCACTTGATGTAGTAGATGCTGCCATCGAGCACCAGCCGGCCGCCGAACAGTCGGTTCTTGCTACCAACTTCGTAACTCCATACCGAGTCGGATTTATACGTCTCAGGTTGGACGGGATTGCCATTGGCATCGACATAGCCATTGGTTCTTAAAT
>JANMXI010000342.1:0-4483 GCA_031394735.1 Pseudomonadota bacterium
CCCGTGAAGCCAGTGACCTATTGCACAAACCCGATCCGGCCCTTGCTGGCCGCGCCGCGTGGCAGGTCATCGACCTGCAGCATGCCCCGGCTTGCCAGCCGCGCGTTGCCGAAAGCCGCCATCAGGGCCCGGCGCATCTCCCGGGGCACCAGCGTGGCCAGCTTGTCCAGCAAGTCGTCGGCGGGTGTGTCGTCGAAGCGCGAGCCCCAATCGTGGCTGGACCGGATAGCCTGGTAAAGGCGCAAGGCGATATGCCGCGCCTGGCCGGGTGTGAGCGGCTGGATCTCAAACACATTCATGCGGTTCAGGATTGGGTTGGGAATGCCGCGCGCATCGTTGGCCGTCATGATCCACAGGATCTGGCTCGCGTCTATCGGCACCTCGGCAAACTCGTCCACGAAGGAAGAGGCCGTGTCGTGTTCGAGCAGGCTGTACAAAGACCCCAGCGGGTCGTACTGGGCGTCGCTGGCGGCCTTGTCAATCTCGTCGATCACGATCACCGGGTTGGCGTACCGGCCGTCCACCAGCGATTCGAACACCTTGCCCGGCTTGGCGCCCTTCCACTGCGACGCCGTGCCCGACAACACCCAGCCCGCCGTGAGCGAGCCCATGGACACCAGGTTCATGCCGGTGCCGATCAGGTCGGCCATCTGCCTGGCGAAATGCGTCTTGCCTATGCCAGGCATGCCCAGCAGCAGCATCGGCGTGAGCTCCAGGCCATCGGCGCTGTCCTGGCTGAGGGCCACATGGCGCCGCACATCGTCGAGCACGTCGGCAAAGTTGGGCAGCGCGTCATAAAGGGGCGCCATTTCGGGAATGCCGCTGGGCTTCATCTGAAAGCGCTCGGGGCCAAGCTCCAGCATGCGCTCGTAGGTGCTGCGCAAGCTGTCGTGCTCGCGTGACTCGCTGTTTTGCAGCTTGTCCAGCTTGCGCTCTACATCGGCGGTCTGGTAGACACTTCGCACCCGGGCGATGGGTAGCGTGAAGGTGGGCGCCTGGGGAACGACTTGGATGGATGCCATAGAGCACTCCTTGTTGTTGAGCCGCGTGACTCCATTCAAACACAGCTTTGTTTTTTTCGCCGCAATGCATTCAGCACACCAACACCATTCAGTGCGAAAAATCATCGGACTTTCGCGTCTTTGCCAAATTCACTTTTTCCGGTTGTGCCGATATCGCCTGGTCAGCCCTTGGCATGGTGGAAAAGCCGGGTGGACGTTGGCGCAAACAGCATGGGCTCGTGATATGCAGCGAAAGCGGCCATGTCCCGCAAGCGGATGCTCTAGCCGTGCAAAACGGCGTTTGACATTTGCGTCACCGCCGAGGATAGTTTGTCCGGGGTGACTGAATTTTCCGTCCTTGCTGCGGGCGCAGACATGACATAAAACAATGTCATGTACGCGAAACGCCTGGCAGCCAAAGCCAGCCAAACCCTATCTTTGCTCAAGTGCCTGGCTTGAGCGTTGCAGCAAAAGCAGCAAAAGGATGAATATGACCGCAATCACCAAAACGGTTCTTGTGACGGGTGCGAGCGGCGGCATCGGACTGGCGCTCTGCAACAGGCTGGCGAAGGCCGGGTACTCCCTCGTTCTTGCAGCGCGCAATGCCGGCAAGCTTCAAAAACTCTGCAGTGACTTGTCGCAGAACTTTCCCGGAGACTACTCATGGGTTTCCGTTGACATGACGCGCGATGACTCGGTCAGGCAATTTGCCAATGAACTGGGCACAAGACAGGTGATTCTGGACGGCGCCGTCCTGATGCCGCCCCAGGATCCTCCAAGCAACGACCCTCTTCCCGGCAGCGACAGGTGGCGCGAGATTCTCCAGCACAGTTTTGTCGGCCCGCTGGCGCTGCTGGCGGCGGCAATTGCGACCATGAAGCCTGATCCCGCGAATGGCAGGAGATGCAAGATCGTCATCATCTCCGGCATATCGTCGGTCCAGGTCATGGGCCATTACGCTTCAAGCAACGTGCTTCGTTGTGCCTGGCTGGCCGAAGCCAAAACGCTGGCGTTCGCCCTGGGTGACAGGGGGATTCATGTGAATACGCTGTCCCTCGGTGGCACGCTCACGCCAGGATATGCAGTCTCTCTTGAAAGGCGTGCCGCCAACGCCGGCGTAACGGTTGAGCAACGTCTTGCCGACGAGACCTCGAATATTCCCCTGAGGAAATACGGCACACCCGACGAGGTTGCCGCTGCGGTAGAGGGCTTGCTGTCGCCATTCTCCGACAACATGACCGGGCTCAATATCCTGCACGACGGCGGGTTCACGAAGGCATATTGAAAAATTGTCAGCGGCCCGCACGCTGATCGGCCCTGCACGCTTCGCCTGAAGATGCCTGCGTTTTCCTTGGCCGAAAAGATGCCGGCCGTCAGCCGCCTTTGATCGACCGTGCCCACTCCAATCCCGACCTCAAACCTCCTGCTAAAAGCACGCCTTCAGCATGAAGCTGCCGGCGTCCATCTTGCAGTCCACCGCATGGTCGCCGCCCACCAGGCGGATGCTCTTGACCTTGCTGCCCATCTTCAGCGTGGTCGATGAACCCTTGACCTTCAGGTCCTTGATGAGTACCACGGCGTCGCCGTCGGCCAGCACGTTGCCGTTCGAATCCTTGACCACCGCGTCGTCGCTGTCGTCGGCGTCCAGCGCGCCGGCCATCGGCCATTCATGGCCGCAGTCGGCACAGACATGGTTGTCGCCATCGGGGTAGGTGTTGGGCATCGCGCATTGGGGGCAGCCGGGGAAGACGGGTGTTGTTGACATGGGTTCCGTTCAAATGGCCAAGGAACTGGCGAAGGAAAGAACGAAAGTTTAGTACCGGCGCCACTGCGGGCCGATCTTGCCAGCCGGCCGCGCCCAAGGCAGGCGCTATGGGCGCACCGGGTGCACCGGGTGCACCGGCAGCGCGTTCAGCGGAATCCGCAAATAGGCCACGCCGTTGTCGTCGGGCGGCGGCAGTTGCCCGGCGCGCACGTTGACCTGGATCGACGGCAGGATCAGCGTCGGCATCTCCAGCGTTGCATCGCGCGCGCTGCGCATAGCGACAAACGCGTCTTCGTCAATGCCATCGCGCACATGGATGTTGTGCGCGCGCTGCTCGGCCACCGTGGTCTGCCACCTCGCAGCGCGCGCTGCCGGTGGGTAGTCGTGGCAAACGTACAGCTTGGTTTCGGGCGGTAACGCCAGCAGGCGGCGGATCGAGCGATAGAGCTGGTGCGCATCGCCACCGGGGAAATCGGCACGCGCCGTTCCCACGTCGGGCATGAACAGCGTGTCGCCGACGAAGGCGCCACCATCGACCAGATAGGCCATGTCGGCGGGCGTGTGGCCGGGCACCAGCAGGGCGGTGGCTTGCACGTCGCCGATGCTGAAGGTCTCGCCGTCCTTGAACAGGTGGTCGAACTGGCTGCCGTCGGGCAGGAAGTTGCGCTCGAGGTTGTAGAGTTTCTTGAAAGTCGCCTGCACCTCGCGGATGTGCTCGCTAATCGCGATGCGCCCGCCGATGTGGTCCTGCAGATAGCGCGCGCCCGACAGGTGGTCCGCATGCGCGTGGGTTTCCAGAATCCAGTCGACCCGCAAGCCCTGCTCGCGCACGCAGGCCAGCAGCTGGTCGGCCGAGCGGGTGCTGGTGTGGCCGGACTTGAAGTCATAGTCGAGCACCGGGTCAATGACGGCGGCGTGCTTGCTCGCCCGGTCCCACGCCAGATAGGACACGGTCCAGGTCCGCGGGTCGAAGAAAGCTCGGGTGGTGGTTCGGGTGCTCATCCGTGTGTCGCGCAGCGTGTCCGGCGGCAAATAGGGGCATGCAGGGCGCGCATTCCTCTACATTATGCTGAATGATATATTGATAGCATCATGAACTGCTGATTTTCTTGATGAATACTGACCACCCCGTCATCGATCTCGATCTGCTGCGCAGCAACGCCGGGCAGGCCGTCGCCACCCTGAAACTGCTGGCCAATGAGGACCGGCTGTTGCTGCTGTGCCAGCTGTCACGCGGCGAGCGCAGCGTCGGCGAGCTGGAGCAGCAGCTGGGCATTCGTCAACCGACGCTGTCGCAGCAGCTCGGCGTGCTGCGTAGCGAGCAGATGGTGAGCACGCGCCGGCAGGGCAAGAACATTTTCTACAGCATCGCCGACCCGGCCTTGCTCGAAATCCTGACGCTGCTGTACCTGCTGTATTGTTCCAAAGAGACCTGACGGCCCTGCGGTCGTGCCGGGCCGGTTCGGCGCCGGTTTCAGCGGCTCGTGAGCGTGGCTCGCAGGTCCTGCAGATGCCGGGTGGCGGCCTTGCCCGCCGGCGCCACCAGTGCTTCGTAGTTCTTGAGGCTTCGCGCGATGCGCTCTACCGAGGTGAGCTTTTCAAGGACCGGCAGCAGTTCCACGGCCTGATCCGCAAAATGTTTGGAGACAAAGCGGTTCATCAGCAGCACGGCCCTGCGCACTTGCTGCTGCGCTGTGAAGTCCAGGGCCGCGGCTTG
>JANMXI010000343.1:0-4130 GCA_031394735.1 Pseudomonadota bacterium
GCAAGTCCTGTCGCCAGATCCCAGGTGTTGATGATGGCAAGCCGAAAGCCACCGGGCGGCATGGCATGAAGGCTGCCCGGTTGTCCTGCGTGAAAGGTGATCTGCAGGCTGCTGACCTGCGGCGTTGATCGCACGCGCGCGAGCGTGTCCGGTGGAGGATGGGTGTACTGCCGTCCGTGCGGTCCGAACAACACAACGCTGAATCCGTCCCTGCAGTGCGAGTCATCAAAGTGCCATTGCCCGCGCGCATACAAACCGACCACGGCATCGATCCAGCCTGCGCCGTACAGATCGGGCCATTGGTCTGCGAAGCGCAGATGCGCCTCGATGATCCGACCGCCGATGGTTTCGATGTTCACCATCCCGGTGTAGCCGTTTAGATTCGTGCGAACCCATGCGTGACAGGTATGCGTCAATTCGTCACTGTAATCCGCACGCACGGTCCAATAGTTGAATGTACCTTCTGGCCCAGGCCGGCCAATCGTGTGGCGACTCCAGACGGCGGCGCCGTCGATCACCGCAAGATCGGTGCTCACGTGATCGCCGCGCAGTAGCGTCATCCAAAAATGTCCGGCGGTGCAGAATTTCTGCAGATCCTGCGCGTTGCGCAACACGTGAATGTCCAGACCCATGCCCTTGAGATTGGTCACCGGTTTGCAGAACACCGGATAGTGGCGGGGTGGTGAGTCGCGTCTGCCGCAGGCCAGACCTTGAGATTGCGCGACGCGGAACTTGTCGTAAATACATCGGTGACGCGGATTCCAGTCGAACGCGTCAAGGTCGTCGGTGGGAATGTCGACACTAGGAGGACATTGCACGCCGTCGAAGTATTGCTGACGCCAAGGGTCGCGTTCGATGATGGTCATGGTTTGCTATAGCAATCCCCGTGCCAATGCGGGCACGTTAATTGCAACCTCAGCGGAATGCAAACACAACATCCGCGATCTGCGCCCGGCGCGCGCCTTCTGTTCCTCGGCCTCGTCGGCGTGCTCGCAGCTTGCGGTAAGACGGCCAAACTCGACGTTTCCGCCGGCAGCGGCACAGATCCTCAATTGCCACGCCCGGCGACCTCTTTTGTGCCCACCGTCCATATCGCGCCACGGATTGGCTGGCTGCCGGATCAGAAGCCGGTCGCTGCGCGCGGGTTGCAGGTGGATGCCTTTGCGCGCGAGCTCGATCATCCCCGCTGGTTGTACGTTTTGCCGAATGGCGATGTATTGGTTGCCGAAAGCAACGCACCGAAACGACCGCAGGATTCACCCGGCGTAAAGGGTTGGGTCATGCGCCGTGTGATGGCGAAGGCCGGCGCCGCCGTGCCAAGTGCGGATCGAATCACCTTGCTGCGGGCGCGCACCGGCGCGGCGCCCGAGCGATCGGTTTTTCTGGCGAACCTGCATTCACCGTTCGGCATGGCGCTGGTCGGCGACGATTTCTACGTCGCGAACACCGATGCCGTGATGCGCTTTCGCTATCGTCGCGGGGACACGCAGATCGCCGGTGAGGGTGTGAAGATCGTTGATCTGCCGGCGGGACCCATCAACCACCATTGGACGAAGAACCTCATCGCATCGCCGGATGGCGGCACGCTCTACGTGAGCGTGGGTTCGAACAGCAATGTCGCAGAAAACGGCATTGCCGCAGAAGCTGATCGCGCCGCGATCTGGGCAATCAATCTCCGCGATGGCACCCACCGGGTGTATGCCACTGGCCTGAGAAACCCCAACGGTCTTGCGTGGGAGCCCGTCACCCACGCGTTATGGACTGCGGTTAATGAGCGCGACGAACTGGGCGGCGATCTGGTGCCCGACTACATGACGGTGGTGAAGGAGGGTGGGTTCTACGGCTGGCCCTACAGCTACTACGGTCAACATGTCGACACGCGCGTGAAGCCGTCGCAAAGCGATCTGGTGGAGCGGGCGATCAAACCCGATTACGCGCTGGGCGCGCATACCGCCTCGTTGGGATTGACCTATCTTCCGGCCGACGCGCTACCGCCATTTTCCGACGGGATGGTGATTGGTCAGCACGGATCGTGGAATCGAGAACCACGCAGCGGCTACAAGGTCGTGTTCGTCAGCTTCGTTGACGGACGGCCAGTGGGATTGCCGCAGGACGTGCTCACGGGATTTCTCGATGAGAAGGGCAATGCACGCGGCAGGCCTGTTGGCGTTGCGATGGATTCGACCGGCGCGCTGCTGGTCGCAGACGATGTCGGCAACGTGATCTGGCGCGTGCGGGCACCGTAGCCGTTTCGCGACAAAGGCAGTCGGTGTAATCCCACACGAGGTGCCTGCGAAGCCCGATGTTGACACGGGCCCTCGAATGTAACGATGCGCCCCTGTCTCTCCATGCGAGTGCGAAGTCATGCTGAGTCCCACGTCAATTGCCGATTCGGGCAGGATCCTCATCGTCACGCCGCAACCGTTCTACGAAGATCGCGGCACGCCGATTGCGATCAAATACGTCGCACAAGCGCTGAGTGAACTCGGCGCCAACGTCGATTTGCTCGCTTTCCCGGTGGGGCGCGACGTGGCGATCCCGAATGTACACATCACGCGATGTGCCAATCCGCTCGGATTGACCAACGTGCCGATCGGCTTCTCGTGGAAGAAGCTCGCCCTCGATGCGAGCTTGTGGCAGTCCTTCACCCGGCTGGTGCACACGGGAAACTACGCGCTGGTGCATGCGGTTGAGGAGGCGGCCTACATGGCTTCCGTGATCTGTCCGCACAGGGGGGTTCCCTTCATCTACGACATGGCGTCCGCCATTCCGGTGGAGTTGGCGCGCAAACCGCTGTTCAAGCCCGGCTTGGTACAGCGCGTGTTGCTGCAGGCGGAACGGCGCGTGATTCGCACCGCGCGCCGCGTCGTCTGCAGCAGCGGTCTGGGGGAGCATGTGCGCCGCCAGGTTCCCGATGCCAATGTGCGCGAATGGTTGTATCCAGCGTTGATGCAGCGTGTCGACGCCTCGCGCGCGGCGATGTTGCACCAGGATCTGGGTCTGGGCGCTCATCAGCGCGTGATCCTGTACAGCGGCAACCTCGCCGCGTACCAAGGCGTGGATCTGTTGATCGAAGCGTTTCACAAGCTGCGCAGCACCCGGCCCGAGCTGGTCCTGGTTTGCGTGGGCGCTACGGAGCGTGAATTGCGCGATCGCGGGCTGACCATGCACAAGGGTATGGCAATGCTGGATAACGTGCTCATCCTGCCGCGTCAGCCGCGCGAGAAGATCCCGGAATTCTTGCGGCTGGCCGATTTTCTGGTGCTACCGAGAGTCAATGCCGACAATGTGCCGCTCAAATTGTTCGACTATATGGCCTCGGGGAAGCCCATCATCGCAACGCGCGGCGCGGCGCATGAACCCTTGCTCAACGAGTCGCGCGCTTTCATGAGCGATCCGAATCCGGATGCATTCGCTGCCGCCATTCTTCGTGCTTGCGAATCGCCCGAACGGGCGGCTGTGAGGGCAGCCGCGGCGCAAGTTTACGCACGGCAGAATTTTGGCTGGAGTCGGTTCGTGGAGTTCATACGTGTCACCTACAGTGATGCGCTGAGCGAATTTCAGGACTTGCGCGGGCAGGTGGCTTAAGTCAACTCGATTCGACGGGAGCGTCGACGCATTGTTACGCGCTGCGATCGACGTTAACATTCGGCGCATGAATTCATTCGGCGAAGCTGAATTGCAGGAGCTGGCGCTGCGCGCAATCGTCGCACAGCGTTGCCAGCGCGCCTATTTGCATGATCTGCGCGGTGGCCTGCAGGCGATATCGACCTCTTTCGAGGTGTTGACGCGGGTGGCCGGTACCACGCCACTCAACACGGACCTCCTGGCCAAATCCAGCCACTTTTTCAAACGCGCCAGTGCAGAGCATGAGCGGACACTGGGAAAGTCACTGGATGACATTTGCGGGTCCTCCGGGGAAGTATCGACCGTCGAGCTGCACGGCCTGGTGGGTGAGGTGGAGAGGTTTTTACAAAATGACGCCGTGTCGAAGGACATCAAACTTGTCCTCTCGGCTGCTGGACCCGTATCCGTCCTGGCGAAGCGCTCCAATGTGCGACTGGTCGTCCTGTCGTTGCTGACGCAGGGCATCGATCAGTCGATCCCAGGCACCCGCATCACGCTTCGAG
>JANMXI010000344.1:0-4314 GCA_031394735.1 Pseudomonadota bacterium
GCAAGGTCGGCGCTCTTCAGCACGTCAATTTCGCTGGTGCCGTGCTCTGGTGCCAGCGCAATCCCGATGCTCACGCCGATGACGACATCTTGTCCCTTGATCGAATAAGGCTGGCGCACGGCATTCATCACCCGCTGCGCGACGATTGCCGCATCCGTAGGTTTCACGAAGGGCTGGATGATCGCGAACTCGTCGCCACCAAGCCGTGCCACAAGGTCCATAGAGCGGACGTTGCGCTTCAGCCGGTCGGCTACGCTGCACAGCAAGATATCCCCGGCGTCATGGCCGAGATTGTCATTGACCTGCTTGAAGTGGTCGAGATCGAGGATATGAACGGCAAACCGCTCACCGGTCCGCTCGTGGCGAGAGAATGCGCCGCGGAGCATCGTCATCAGGAGAGCCCTATTCGCGATCCCGGTCAGTGCGTCATGGTTCGCGACATGCCTGATTTGGTCGCTTGCGCGCCTTCGCACCGTGATGTCGGTAATGATCTGGACGACGCCGCCCATTCGCGAGGGCGAGCTCCGGATCTCGATGATGGTTCCATCGACTTTTTCGAACTCGAATGAATCTACGCCGGTTGCGACCCGGCTTGCTTCAATCCAACGCCGACCAGTATTGTTCAGCCACGTCTCACGCTCGGCAATCATCTCGATTGTGGTTGCCTCTCCCGGCTCGCCGAGAGCATTCGGGAAAAGCTCCGCAAACCGGCGATTGCTGACCGTGACCTGCCCCCCCTGGTTGATGAGCAGTAGACCCTCGTCCATGCTCTCAAGGGTGGCTTCGAGCGATGCAGACTTCTGTGCCAAGGCGCGAGTGCGCTTTTCGACAAGCCGCTCCAGGCTGGCGCGTGCGGCTTCCAGTTGTCCCGCTTGTTCATCGATGGTCAGCGAGGCTTGCGACAGGGCGTCGGCGATCCGGTTGACTTCGATGACGCTGGTTGAGATTGATTCGATCCGGTGCCGATCAGGCAGTTTCACCGCCATCTCACTCAAGCGATTGACAGCTGACGCAACCTCTCGACTCTTCACCATGGCGAGCCCTATGGCGCATGTGACAGCCGCCAATGCGAATGCGGCGATCATCAGCAGAGACTGATGTAGGGGCGCTTCGAGGGCAACCTTGCTCGTTCCCATGCTGACGAGCCAACCGGTTAACGATGACCGTTTGTATTGCCGAAGGACCGGCCGACCTTCCGGATTTACCCCGCTCCAGGTTCCTTCCGCCCCGGTCGCATCCGCAAAACCTGGCAGTCGCTTGCCGACGAACTCCTCGGGGCGGATGGAACGCGCAATAATGAGGCCGTTTTGATCTGAGATTGCTGTCGAGTAAGGATCTCCCGGCGCGCTACGGTCCAGAATGCTCTGTACTGTGTGTATCGGAACATTGAAGGCGAGCGTGTAGCGATGGTTACCCTCGACCATGACAGGTATGGCAATGGCGACCAGCCACTCGCCGGTCGCAACGCCCCGGAAGAGATTCGAGACGTAGGGCGCCAACGTCCGCCGCAAGATATCGTCGGCGCCGCTGTTCGAGCCAGCCGGCAGAGGTGAACCGGGTGGCAGCAAAGTGTTGATCAACTGCTGGCCATTGGGTTCGCGGAGGACGAAGCGAAACCCGAGTTTGTCTCTGATGCCTCTGATGTGGCGCTCGAATTCCGCGATGTCACTCCGCTGGAGTGCAGGCGAAGCGGCCAGCGCTTGCAGCAGCGCGATGTGAGCGCGGATCTCGTCGTCGAGGTCCACGACGATCGCTTTGACCGCCTGTCGCGCGGTGTCTATCAACCACCCTCTGCTTGTCTCAATATATCGCTGGAGCACGATCGCGCCCACCAAAAGCATGGGGAGTACGAGCGCAACGGCCAGGATGGCAAGATGCCGACGGATGGAGCGCGCTTGGTATCGCTTGTTCAGCGATAGTTGCGCGAGGCGATGCCGCCAATAGAAGCAATTCGTCTTCAGTTGTCGGAAAAAAAATAATATTTTTTGAAACATATAGCCACCACGCAGTATCAGAGGTCAATCAAACTTTAGAGATATGATGTTGATAATTGGTTAGTTTTTTTTGCGAGCGCAATGGCGCAGCATCAGTTGTGGAGCAGATCCCAAAGCTACCTATGCCTTTACTCCGGCGGCATCCATGAATTCTTTGTCAAATCAGCGACTTCAGTGGCCGACCGGCGTCCGAAAGATTTCAGCGGTTTCCCATTGATTTCTCAGGGCTTTTCAACACGAAGCCGGATCAAAGGGCATAGGCATGATTGTGATATCAGCCCATGAGTTGGGCAGAGTTCAAAGTATGAGACTCTGGTAGCTTCTTATCTTGTCACGTTTTTGTAGCGCGCCATCTGTCAGTTCCTGTGTGAATGGAGGACCGAGGCAGGAAGCCGTGGGCGGCCTCGCCTTAGTCTACGCGGTCGGCCGAGGGCGGTCATTGACCTTCCTGCCCCGTCGTTCCTTTGTGCGACTTGAAGCCGGTCCTTTTTTCTCAACGCGCACATCGTGCCCCGTCTCGTGCGCAGGCGCAGTCAAGGCTGGCCGGCACGGTGACGGCGCGGCAGGTGGGCCCGGTCCATTCCAGGCTTGACGGGGCGGAATACGGGACCATGCTGGAGGCGGTCGGGACGTAGATGAGCCAGCCGACCGCCGTGTATCCACCAAGCCGATGCGGACCGAGGTGCTCGCACGCCGGTGGTCCCGTCTGGATACTCGTGCACCCGTCGCACGAAGTGAGGCCTGACCCAGTTGCAAATTGAGGCGTGAGAATTTGCCTTGACAGCGAGCGACACGCAGGTCCAACCTGATCTGCACTTATCATTTTTTCCGACGTCGTTGCTCATAAGCACGGGGGTCTCTAATGGAAGTGATTTCTGATAGTGTGGGGAATCAGGGTCAAGCCAATTTCGACGTCATTGAGACGGGAGCTGCGCTCGGCGCCGAGGTGCTCGGTCTCGATCTGCGGCACATCGATTCCAAACAGGCTGAAGAAATCCTGCGGACATGGAATCGCTATTCGGTACTGCTCTTTCGGAACCAATCGATGAGTAGTAAAGACCTTCTTAATTTTAGTCAGCGTTTCGGTATACTTGACATTGCACCGATACAAGAAAATGGTCGAAGGTTTGTTGGTGCTCACCCAGAACTCTATGTCGTCTCAAATGTCATCGTAAACGGGGAGGCTATCGGGAGCCTGGGTTCTGGAGAGGCGGTCTGGCATACTGACATGTCCTATCTCGACATGCCGCCGATCGCAAGTTCGCTTTACGCCGTCGAAATTCCGAGCGATGGCGGAAACACGCACTTCTGTTGCATGAGTAGTGTCTACCAGGCGCTCCCTGAGGCAACGAAGCGGCGAATATCGGATCTCCGCATCAAGCACGACGGCACCTACAACAGTGGTGGTTTTGTCCGTCACGGTCTGAGGGAAACGAAAGACCCACGCACGTCACCGGGCGCGATCCATCCCTTGGTCTGCGTGCATCCCGAGACTGGACGCAAGGCGCTCTACGTTGGTCGGCGGCGGAACAGCTACATCATCGGATTGGAGCTTGCCGACTCCGAGGCCTTGCTCGATGAGATCTGGTTGAATATCGAGAACAAACGCCATGCATGGGAGCATACTTGGCGCGTAGGCGACCTAGTGCTGTGGGACAATCGATCAACGATGCACCGGCGCGACGCTTTCGATGCGGGCACTCGCCGCATTATGTACCGGACGCAGATTAAAGGCGATCAACGCCCGAGCAGCGCGGCAAATTGACTTGCATTCTGAGCCCGGGCTTCGTTGGTCGAACGCATGGAATTGATTTCGATAACGCTGCCATTTTTTTTGGTAGTTGCGCTCGGTGCTTATGCGGCGCGATCAGGACTGGTGTCGATCGAAGGAGCGAAGGGTCTTAACGTCTTCGTCTTCTACTTCGGATTGCCTGCGCTGTTCATCCGTTCCTTGGGGCAACGGGACATCGTTCGAGAGTTCCAGTGGGGTTATTTCACGGGCTACTTGCTCGGATGTTGTACGATCAGTCTCGTCGCGATCACGATGGAGCGGCGCTGGCGCAGGGGGACATTTGCCGATGCGGCGATGTACGCGCAAGCTACGACGCTGCCAAATATCAATTTTTTGGCACTGCCGATCCTCACGTCCGCTTTTGGCGATGGCGCAATAATCCCCCTGACCCTATCAATTTTTGCCGAGCGATTGATCCTGCTTCCCATTCTGTTGCTGCTTCTCGAGTATGGCCGAGCGAGTCATGCAACATTGTCCATGACTGGGGCGGGCGTCGATCAATCGCCGGGGCGACGGCTTCGCGGGTGC
>JANMXI010000345.1:0-1787 GCA_031394735.1 Pseudomonadota bacterium
GCAGCCCCGCTACCGTAAAGATCAGGCCGAGCACCAGCAGCACGAAGTAGGCCGGACTACGAAACACCTGGGACATTTCGAGTGCCGTACGGACGCGCAGCTGCGCCCAGGCGGTTGCTATTCCGAATTGCGGTTCGGTAATCATGACGCTTGTGCTCGCGACAGCGGCCGTCCCGATCGGCCGCGTCTCGACGCTGTCGCGACGCGTTGGGCGCGGGACGCGGTCACGGAGCCGGAAGCGGGCATGGGCCAATGCCAGGAAGGCCGCGCCAATGGCGATCCAGATGATCCGATTCCACAGTAGCAGGCCGCGCACTGGCGTGCCCAGCCCGTTGAGTTCGTCCGGGGTCCAGTATCGAGTCATTTGCGCGAGCGCGCCGAGGCCGAACGGGTCAATATAGGCAGCTAGAAGGCCATGACCTTCATGCGAGGCAATGGTCGCGCCGACCCAGAACATCAGCAGGGCGATCACGCTGACATAAGTGGCCGTCATCGAGCGCGTCATCGTCGCCAGCGCGAAGAGCAGTGCCGAGCTGACGAACAAATTGGGCAGCGCAAAGCAAAGATAGGGCACAAGATAGGCGGACAAATAGTTTGGCCCGAACAGCTCCGGATCGACCCAAGGCATCAGCGTCCCGAGCCAAAGTGCCGCGGGAATGGCGAGGAAACCCAGCGCAGCGACGAGGAACGCGCCGCCATAACGGCCGAACAGATACTGATTCTTGGAAATCGAGGTGGCGCGGACGATTGGACCAAAGCCGGTCTCGTCATCGCGCACAATCGAGTTGGCGACAAAGGCCGCCGAAACGAACATGTAGAGCACCGACAACATCAGGTAGAGCTGCGAGACCTTGTAGGGCGCATTCTTGTGGACACGCTGGCCTTCTCCGATCGAATTTGGACCGATCGTCGCAGCGAAGACGAGCGCCGCGAATAGCACCACGGCGATCCAGAAAATGAGATTGCGGAGATGGTAGCGAAACTCGAAGCCGGCAACTTTGAGAAGCATCGTTCTGCCCCTCAGGCTGCGCGGCGCGAGGCGTCGAGCGTGGAGAAATAGACGTCCTGGAGGCTGCCTGTGGCCGGCACGAACCCATCGCCCGGCGGTGTGTCGGACGCGACATGGAGGACGGTACGGCCCGCAAACAAGCGGGTGGCGATCACGCGATGCCGTGCGGCATGGTCGTCGAATGCCGCGCGGTCGATCGTCTTCTCCCAGATGTGCCCGCGCATCTGGGTGATCAGCTGCTGCGGCGCACCTTCCAGCAGGATGCGGCCCTCGGCCAGCACCGCCATGCGCGTGCAAAGATCGGCAACATCGTCGACGATGTGGGTGGAAAGGATGACAACAACCGTATCGCCGATTGCGGCCAGCAGGTTGAGGAAGCGACTGCGCTCCTCTGGGTCGAGGCCGGCTGTCGGCTCGTCGACGATAATCAGCCGGGGATTGCCGATCAGTGCCTGCGCGATCCCGAAACGCTGCCGCATGCCGCCGGAGAAGCCGCTTAGCGCCTTTTTGCGCACGCTCCATAAATTGACCTGCTCGAGCAGTGCGTCGACCGTATCTTTGCGGTCGGCCCGATCAGCGAGACCCTTCAGCACCGCCATATGATCGAGCATCGCGTAAGCGGAGATGCGCGGATAGACGCCAAACTCTTGCGGCAGATAGCCGAGGATCCGGCGCAGCGCCGCGGGTTCCTTTAGGACGTTGATCCCATCAAACATGATGCTGCCCGACGTCGGCGCCTGCAACGTCGCGATGGAGCGCATCAAAGTAGATTTTCCGG
>JANMXI010000346.1:0-28459 GCA_031394735.1 Pseudomonadota bacterium
CCGCCCCGCATACACCGGCAGCACTTCATAGACCGCATCGGCGAACAGGAAGGCGCGGTCCAGCGGCGAGACCCGCGCCTGTGCCAGCGGCTGAAACTCCCCGTTCAGATAGCACACCGGCAAGGGCATGGCGTGAGCCTCTAAAGGTTTACGCGAACCAAAGCTTGATGGAGTCGACCATGCGACGCCACCATCCGCCCAACTCCACGGCCTTGAGCGGATGCAGCGGTTCGGTGACCAGCGCCTGGCCATTCGCACCCAGGACCTTGAACTGGCCTACCACCGAGTCGGTGCGCAGCGGCGCCATCAATTGCGGTTGCATCAGCACCACGGTCTTGATGCCGGCGACATCGCCGCGCGGAACCGTGACGTACAGGTCGTGAGCGATGCCCAGATCCACCGGCGAGGTGGTGGCCTTCCAGACAGTGCTCGCGCCGAGCTTCACGCCGCCCTTGGCGATGAGCTTCGTGTCGTAGAACGTGAAGCCGTAGTTCAACAGCGCCGCGCTCGCATCCTCGCGCGCCTTCATGCTGGCCGAGCCGAGTACGACGGAGACCAGTCGCATGCCTTCCCGCATCGCGGAGGTCACGAGGCAATAGCCGGCGGACTCGGTATGGCCGGTCTTCATGCCATCGACGCTCGGGTCGCGAGTCAGCAGGCCGTTGCGGTTCTGCTGCTTGATGCCGTGGTATTCGAATTCGCGCACCGAGTACCAGCGGTAATATTGCGGGTACTCGCGGATGATGGCGTTGGCGAGCAGCGCCATGTCGCGCGCCGTGGAGTAGTGCTGCGGCGACGGCAGCCCGGAGCTGTTGTCGAAATGCGTGCCGACCATCTTCAGGCGCTGCGCATTGGAGTTCATCATCTGCACGAAGGTTTCTTCGGTGCCGGCGATGCGTTCGGCCAGGGCGATGGTGGCATCGTTACCCGATTGCACGATCATGCCCATGATCAGAATGTTCACCGGCACCGGCTTGCCCAGTTCGATGAAGGTGCGCGAGCCTTCCGAGCGCCACGCATGTTCGCTGACCGTCACCTGTTCTTCGAGTTTGAGTTTGCCGGCGGCCAATTCCTGAAACACGATGTAGGCCGTCATCAGCTTGGTGAGGCTGGCAGGCTCGACGCGCGCCACGGCTTCCTTGGAGGCGATGATCTTGTCGGTGCGCGAATCCACCACGATGTAGGCGCGCGCATCCACGGCGGGCGGCGTCGGAATGGCGGTTTGCGCCAGCGCCAGGTGCGAGAAGAACAGTGAGGCAATAGCGGTCGGCAATCGATTCATGAGCGTCCTGATCCTGCAAAAAAAGGCGGTGATGTAAGCGCGCAGTGTACCGTAAGCTGAACTGCTGCCTGCGTATGCTGTCCGGTCAGCGCGTGTTCGCGTCAATCCAGCGCAAGATGCGCATCGCTCACCCCGGCGCTTTCCAAGGCTTTGACGGTGCGGTCAAACGCCGGCACATCCGCGACGGGGCCGATGCGCACCCGGTAGAACGTTCGTCCGCCGCTCTGCGATTCGCGCACGAACACCGTTCCATACGAGCCAAGACGCAGCCGGGATGCGAGTCGCTCGGCATTGGTCCGGTCGGCAAACGCGCCGGCCTGCACGAACAGTCCGCTGCGAGAAGCAGGTGCGGCCGTCGGTACGGCCGCAGGTACGACGGTCGGTGTGGCCGCGGGCGTGCCGGAGGCGGCGGTGGGTGCGGGTGGCGCGGTGTCCGGCGTCGAGGGGGACGTGGCCGGCGCTGGTACAGGCGAGGTCGGCGTGGCTGAGGTTGTCGCCGGCGGTGCGGTGAGCAGCGCCGAGGTGAGGGGGGTGACCGCCGCAATCGGATTCGCCGTCGGATCGATGGCGCGGACTTCCACGAACGCCGTACCCTTGCGCAGCATGTCGAGTTTGGCAGCCGCGGTATACGACAGATCGATGATGCGATTGCCGACGAAAGGTCCGCGGTCGTTGACGCGCACCACGATGCTGCGGTTGTTCTGCAGATTGGTGACGCGGACATAGGTCGGCAGCGACAGCGTCTTGTGTGCCGCCGTCATGCCGTACATATCGTAAGGCTCGCCCACTGAGGTGCGCTCGGCATGAAAGCCCGGGCCATACCAGGAGGCCACGCCGCGCTCGATGTACCCCAGGCTCGAGGCCATCACGTAGTAGCGTTTGCCGAACACCTGATAGAACGGCGGATTGCCGCTGCGTGCACGCGGCTCGAATTTCGGGATCGCATCGGGAACCGAGAAGGGGTCGCCGGGCGGAGGCGGCACACCGGCCACTGGCGCCGGCGGCTTAGAAGGAACAGCGGCGGGCGGTGTCGCCGGCTTGGTCGGTGCGTCGTGTCGGCCGGTGATGCTGCAGGCGTTCAAGCACAGCACCGCGGCGATCAAACCGGCGCGGGTCAAGGGTGGGCGGCTCATGGCGGCAGTACCTCGAACACATGCGCGCCGCTGATGACATTGGGCACCGGCAATTGCTCGGTGGCCAGGTGTCGCTTCAGCGCGGCGGCCAGCTCCGTTGCTGCCATCGCGTACAGCGCGCTGCGGTTATAGCGGGTGATGACGTAAAAATTCTTGAAGCCGACACGCCAGTTCAGGCCGTCGGGTTGGTCGACTGCGATCATGAACGCCGCCGCGTCGGGTGACTGGGTCGTCTCGAACTCCGCGCCTTGCGCACGCAACGCCGCCACCGTTTCCGATAGCGTGAATTTGCGGCCATCGAATGCGGCGCTGCGCTGCAGGTCCACTGTTGCCTCCGTCATGACCGGTTCACCCCGTTGCCAGCCGTGTTCTTTGAAATAATTGCCGACGCTGCAGAACACGTCGAGCCAATTGTTCCACAAGTCGATGTGGCCGTCGCCGGTGGCGTCGACGCCGAATCGGCGATAGCTGGAAGGCATGAACTGCGGCGCACCCATGGCGCCCGCGTACGATCCGGTCGCCGTCGTCGCATCGATCTTGGCATCGCGCGTGAGCAGCAGAAACTGCTCCAGTTCACTCAAGAAGAAAGCCGAGCGCTCCGGATAGTCGAAGGCGAGGGTCGAGAGGGCATCGAGCACGCGATAGCGCCCCGTCTGTCGGCCGTACTGCGTCTCGACGCCGAGGATGGCGACGATGTATTCGGGTTCGACGCCGGTGAGAGCGGAGGCCTTGTCCAGTTCGTCGCGATGCGCGACCCAGAAGTCGACGCCGTCGCGGATACGCTTTTCAGTGATGAAGATCTGCCGGTATTCGTACCAGAGACGGGCCTTTTCGGCGGGACGGTTCATGGCGTCGATGATGGCGCTCTGACTTTGCGCCGAGCGCATCAGGGTGGTGAGCGCGTGCCGCTTGAAGCCATAGTCTTTGACCATGTGCGAGACGAAGTGCCGCACATCGGGGCGTTTGACGTCCATCGCCTGCGCCACCCGGTCGCCGGGCAGACCCAGCGCGATCGCCGCGCACAGGAGGCCTGCGAATCGACTCACCCTCACATGCATGCGCTCACGACCCCACGAGTTTGCGATGCGAATGCAGGGACATCAGGATGCCGAAGCCGGCCAGCAGGGTGACCATGGAGGTGCCGCCGTAGCTGATCAGGGGCAGCGGCACGCCCACCACCGGCAGGATGCCGCTGACCATGCCGGAATTGACGAACACATAGACGAAGAAGCTTAAGCTGATGGCGCCGCCGGTGAGGCGGGAAAACGTGTCTTGTCCCTGCATGGCCATGTACAACGCGCGGCCGATGATGACGCCGTAGAGGATCAGCACCAGCAACTGGCCCAGCAATCCGAACTCCTCGCCAATGACCGCAAAGATGAAATCGGTGGAGCGCTCGGGCAGAAATTCCAGCTGCGCCTGGCTGCCGTTCATGTAGCCCTTGCCGAACACGCCGCCGGAGCCGATGGCGATCTGCGATTGAATGATGTGATAGCCCGTGCCGAGCGGATCGTTCTCCGGATTCAGGAACGTCAGCACGCGCTGCCGTTGGTATTCGTGCATGAAATGCCAGCCCGCCCAGGCGGCTCCGGCGATGACCGGAATGGCGGCGAGGATGATCCACACCTGCAGGCCGGCCAGCAGGATGACGATCAATCCCGAGGTGGCGATCAACAACGCCGTGCCCAGATCGGGTTGCTTGACGATGAGCGCGGTGGGGATGGCGATGAGCACTCCCAGTATCGTCAGATCCTTGAACGTCGGCGGTTGCGGCCGCTCGTGCATGTACCAGGCGCACACCATGGGCACGGCCAGCTTCATGATCTCGGAGGGCTGAAAGCGGACGAAGGCGATATCCAGCCAACGCTGCGCGCCCTTGCCGACGTGGCCGGTGAAATCCACCACGATCAGCAGGATGATCCCCAGGACGTAGGCGATGGGTGCGAACAGGCGCAGATATTGGGGCGTGGCGAAGCGCGCGATGAAGATCATCGCGGTGACTGCGACGCCGAGGTTCGCGACGTGATGTTCCATCACGTTCAGGTTCTGGCCGGAGGCGCTGTACACCACCAGAAAGCCGATCGTGATGATGGCGGCAAGCGCGCCGGTGAGCGGGCCGTCCATGCGCAATGCGCGCAGGATGCGGCCGCCGGCGGTAAGCGTGCGGCGGGCGCGGCTTTCGGAAAAATCGTCGGAGATCATGTCTTCGGACTCGGGTTGGGCGGCACCACCGGTGGTGCCGCGGAGCGTGTCGCGCCGCCGTCGCTGTCGAGGATCCAGGCGTCCATTACCCTGCGCGCGATGGGCGCGGCCACCTGCGAGCCGAAGCCGCCGTTTTCCACCAGCACGGCCACGGCGATTTCAGGCGACTCCGCCGGCGCGTAGGCGATGAACCAGGAATGATCTTTGAGTCGTTCGGAGACCTTGTCGGTCAGCCGTTCGGAGCGCGATACCGTGAATACCTGCGCGGTGCCGGTCTTGCCGGCGATCACATAGGGCGCGCCTTTGCCCGCGGTGATGGCGGCGGTGCCATAGGTGGTTGCGCCGATCATGCCTTTGAGGACCGTGGCCCAATCGGCATCGCTCACGCCCTGCACGGAAGGGTTGGCCACGACCGCAATCTTGACGAAGCGACCGGAGGGCTCGCGCACCGTCGCCACCAGTCGCGGACGGAAACTCTTGCCGCGCTCCGCGAGGACCGACACGATATGCGCGAGCTGCAGCGGCGTCACCAGCAGGTATCCCTGACCTACGCCGAAGTTGACGGTCTCGCCCGGAAACCACACCTGATCGGCGGCGCGCTTGAAGGCTTTTTTCTTCCACTCCGGCGAGGGCAGCAGTCCCGGTTTTTCACCGCCGATGTCGATGCCGGTCAGGCTGCCATAGCCGAAGGGTGAGAGAAAATCGGCGATCCGTTGCGCACCGATGGTTACGCTAAGGCCGTAGAAATACACGTCGCAGGACTTGGCGATGGCGTGTTCCAGGTCCATGTAGCCGTGCCGGCCGGTCTTGCCTTCGCGAAATTGCAGGCGACTGCCGGGCAGGTGAAACACGCCGGCGCAGAATTCCGGTTTGGCCGGATTCACCACATGGTAGGTGAGTCCGGCCAGCGCGATCGCCGGCTTGATGGTGGAGCCGGACGGGTACGCACCGCGCAGCGCACGGTTCAACAGCGGTTTGTCGATGTCGTTTTGCAAAGCGCCGAATTGCGACACCGACAATCCGCGCGCGAAGCCATTCGGATCAAAGCCCGGGGTGCTGGCGAGTGCGATCACATCGCCGTTGCGCGGATCGATGGCCACCACCGCGCCGCGTTTGCCGACCAGACCTTCTTCGGCCACCTTCTGCACGCGCATGTCGATGCCGAGGATCAGATCGCTGCCCGCTACCGATGCATGCGTTTCCAGGTGCGGTGTGAAGGCGCCCTGACGCTCCACCGGTCTCCCCGCGGCGTTCACCAGCACCTGCCGGTAACCTGCCTTGCCGTGCAGATCGTGTTCGTAAGACCCTTCCACTCCCAGCTTGCCGATGAGCGTGGTGCCGGCATACTCAGCCGAGTCGATGCGGCTCAGATCCGATTCACTGATGGCGCCCACATAGCCCACTGCGTGCACGGCGACCGGTCCGAACGGGTAGTGACGCGTCAGCCGCGTGCGGATATCCACGCCGACGAACTCATGGCGATGCAGTGCAAAGCGCGCCATTTCCTCTTCGCTCAACTGCAGTTTTACCGGCACGCTCTCGTAGATCTTGTGCGACATGATCGTGCGCTTGATCCCGGCGACGTCTTCTTTTTCCAGCAGCTTGATGGACACGAGCTGTGCGAGCGCTGAGTCGACGCCCGGTTCCTTGCCCACCTGCTCGCGCACCAGTTCGATCTGAAAGGCCGGCAGGTTCTCGGCCAACACCACGCCGCGCCGGTCCAGGATCAGACCGCGGCTGGGTGGGATCGGGTCGATGCGTACGCGATTGCCCTGCGACAACTCTGCGTAGTAGGTGTGGCGCAGCACCTGCAGATAAAACAAGCGTCCCGCCACCGTCATCAACAAAAAGGCGACAGCAACGCCGGCGACAATGCCACGGATCGAGAAGATCCGTTGCTCGGCGTAGTGATCCTTGATGCGGACGCGGCGAACCACGGGTTCTTATCGCTCGTGTGTGCCGCGCAATACGCCGGCCAGAATCGGCCAGAATAGCGCGCCGGTGAGCGGCGCCAACCAGCGCGCGAAGCTCGTGACCGGATTGCCCGTAGCGCCATCCACCCAGAACAGGATGAATTGGTAGCCGGCGAGGATGGCGAAAATGCTCAATGTCTGGTGCAGCAGCGGAAACACCCGCAGGCGAAGGCGCAAATTGGTGGCCCATGCGGACATCAGCACCAGCGCCAGCGCATGCTGACCGAGCACCACGCCTTGGATGACATCCAGCGCAAGCCCGGTGAAGAACGCCAGTGCCAGGCCACCGGATTGCGGTGAGACGATGGACCAGTACAGCACCACCAGCACCAGAAAATCTGGGCGGAATGCGTCCAGCACATCCGGCAGCGGCAGGATCGTCAGACCCAGTGCGATCAGCGTGGAGATGGTGATGGGCAGCGCGCGTGATCGGTTGTCGCGCATCATGTTCGGGTCGCTCCCGTGGTCACGACGGTTGTCAGTTGCGCAGTCTTGGGTGGCACAGGCTTGGGCGGCGGCGCGACCGCCGGCGGCTGCACCGTCGGCGATGCCGGCTTCGCATCCGGCAGCGGCGCCGTCGCGAGATCTGCATCCTTCAGCCACACGAACAACAATTCGCGCGCGCGGTCGAGCGCGGCCGCGGGCTTGACGCTGACATCGGCGAGAGACTGTGCGGGATCGCGTTTCACTTCGGTGACCACGCCGACCGGATAGCCGGGTGGAAAGCCGCCGCCCAAGCCGGAAGTGACGAGCAGATCGCCTTTCACGATGTCGGTGCTGGTCGACAAATACGGCAGCTTCATCACGTTGCTGTCGCCCGTGCCCACGGCAATGGTGCGCAGGCCGTTGCGATTCACCTGCACGGGGATGGCATGGGTGCTGTCGCTGACGAGGATGACTTCGCTGGTGAGCTGACCGACACGGGTCACCTGGCCGAAGACGCCGCCCGCATCCAGCACCGCCTGGCCGATGAACACGCCGTCGCGCGCGCCTTTGTCCACCAGCACGCGTTCGCGGAAGGCATCCAGATCCACCTGCACGATGCGTCCCACCACGAAGCGCGCCGCGACGCCGGCGGTGTTGTCGCGCAGCGCGCGCAGCCGGATGTTCTCCGCCTCCAGCGCTTCATAGCGCTGCAGCTTGAATTGCGCGACCCGCAGATCTTGTTCGAGCTGGGTCTTGTCGGCGCGCAGCGTATCGCGAGTGGTGACGCTTTCGCGGAACCACGCCCAGCCCTGGAAGGGACTCGCGACGGCGACTTGAATGGGGTAGGCGACGATGGACAGGTACTGGCGGATCTTGCCGAGGTGATCGTAGCGCTTATCGACGTAAATGAGTCCCAGCGCAATCAGGCCGTAGAGAACCGTGCGCAGCAACAGTGCCTGGACACGTCCGGAAGTGTCTGGACTACGAAATACGGCCACGTCTGCCCGCTGCCGTGGTGGTGCCCGGACAGGCTCCTGTCATCACTCCAATCCGAAGATGCCCGGCCCGTGTTCTTCCGTGAGCTCGAGGATGCGACCGCCGCCCCGTGCTACGCAGGTCAGGGGGTCATCGGCCACGACGACGGGAAGCCCGGTTTCTTCCATGAGTAATTTGTCGATGTCACGCAGCAGCGCGCCGCCGCCGGTGAGTACGATGCCGCGCTCCGCCACGTCCGCGCCGAGTTCAGGCGGCGTTTGTTCCAGCGCCTGCTTCACCGCGCCGACGATGCCTTGCAGCGGTTCCTGCAGGGCTTCAAGAATTTCGTTCGAGTTGAGCGTGAAACTGCGGGGCACGCCTTCGGAAAGGTTTCGACCCTTCACCGAAATTTCGCGCACCTGTTGTCCCGGATAGGCCGAGCCGATTTCCAGTTTGATGCGCTCGGCCGTCGCCTCGCCGATAAGGATGCCGTAGTTGCGGCGCACGTAGTTGGTGATGGCTTCGTCGAATTTGTCGCCACCGATGCGCACGCTGGCGGCATACACGATGCCGTTCAATGAAATGACCGCGACTTCTGACGTGCCGCCGCCGACGTCCAGCACCATGGAGCCGCGCGCTTCCTGCACCGGCAGGCCCGCACCCACTGCTGCGGCCATGGGCTCCGGCACGATATCGACGCTGCGCGCGCCGGCGCCTTCAGCGGATTCCTTGATGGCGCGGCGTTCCACCTGCGTGGACCCGAACGGTACGCACACCAGCACGCGCGGGCTCGGGCTCAAGAAACGATTGCCGTGCACCTTCTTGATGAAGTACTGCAGCATTTTTTCGGTGTAGGTGAAGTCGGCGATGACGCCGTCCTTCATCGGGCGCACGGCGGTGATGTGTCCCGGAGTGCGTCCGATCATGTTTTTGGCATCGACCCCGACGGCGACGATGATCTTCCCGCCCCGCGTCGGTTCGTCCTGAACGGCGACCACCGACGGCTCGTTCAAAACGATGCCGCGCTCGCGCACGTAGATCAGCGTGTTGGCGGTGCCGAGATCGATTGAGAGGTCATTGGAGAAATAACCTCTAAGACGTTTGAACATAGGGATTTTTTACGGGTAAAAAAGTTGGGCTAATGTAGCAACCGATGCGACATTCAGCAAGGCAACGTGTATCATTTTGCACTCGAAAGAAGGGTCCCCCCAGCATGAGCCTCACCCGCCAAGACGTCGACAAGATCGCCCACCTCGCTCGTTTGCAAGTCCCCGAGCAGGAAATGCCCGTCTACGTGAAGAGCCTGTCGGCCATCGTCGACTTCGTCGCCGATCTCGCGCGGGTCGAAACGCAGGATGTCGCCCCCATGGCGCACCCGCTGGTCGGGCTGCATCAACGACTGCGTGCCGACGAGATCACCGAGACCGATCGCCACGAGCAGTACCAGCGCAATGCGCCGCGTGTGCAGGCGGCGCTGTATGTGGTGCCCCGGGTCATCGAATAAGGCTTAAAATCTCCTAAATTTTACGATGCTGCACACACTTTCCATCGGCGAGCTGGCGACGAGCCTTGCCGCCAAACAGGTCTCGAGCCTGGAGCTGACCGAGTATTTCCTGGAACGCCTGAGCCGGCTCAACCCCGCGCTCAATGCCGTGATCACGCTCAGTGCGGATCAGGCGCGCGCACAGGCCGGCGCAGCGGATGCTCGCCGTGCCGCCGGTGAGAAGGGCCCTTTGTTGGGCATCCCACTCATTCATAAAGACATTTTCTGCACCGAAGGGGTCCGGACCAGTTGCGGCTCGCGCATGCTCGACAACTTCGTCTCGCCATACAACGCGACTGTCGTCGATCGGCTACAGTCGGCCGGCGCCATCATGCTGGGCAAGGCCAACATGGACGAGTTCGCGATGGGCTCCTCCAATGAGACCAGTTTCTACGGTCCGGTCAAGAACCCGTGGGACCTCACCAAGGTGCCGGGCGGATCCTCCGGCGGCTCGGCAGCAGCCTTGGCCGCAGGCCTTGCCGCCTTCAGCACCGGCACCGATACCGGCGGTTCGATTCGCCAGCCGGCGGCGTTGACCGGCGTGGTCGGCTTCAAGCCCACTTATGGTCGTGTTTCGCGCTACGGCATGATCGCGTTTGCCTCGAGCCTGGATCAGGCGGGGACCTTCACCCATTCGGCCGAGGATGCCGCCATCGTGCTGCAGGCCATGGCGGGCTTCGATCCCAAGGACTCGACCAGTGTCGATGTGCCCGTGCCCGACTATCGCGGCTCGCTTGGCGCTCCGCTCAAAGGCTTGAAAATCGGTCTGCTGAAGGAATTCTTCGACGGTCTCGACGAGCGCAACAGCGCGCTGATTCACGCTGCGCTCGCCGAATTCCGCAAGCTGGGAGCGACCACGAAAGAGGTCAGCCTGCCCAATCTGCCGCTGTCGGTGCCCACCTATTACGTGGTTGCACCGGCCGAATGTTCCTCGAACCTGTCGCGATTCGACGGCGTGCGCTTCGGCTACCGCTGCGCAGATCCGAAAGACCTCATCGACCTGTACAAGCGCTCGCGTGGCGAGGGCTTCGGCGCCGAGGTCAAGCGCCGCATCATGACCGGCACCTATGTTCTCTCGGCCGGCTACTACGATGCCTACTACCTGAAGGCACAAAAGATTCGCCAGCTCATCACGGATGATTTCCGGCGCGCCTTCGAGTCCGTCGACATGCTGATCGGCCCGACCACGCCGACGCCTGCGTTCGACATCGGGGCGCAGATGGATGATCCCATCACCATGTATCTGAACGACATCTACACCATCGGCGCGAATCTTGCCGGGCTGCCGGCGGTGTCGCTGCCGTGCGGCTTCGTCGACAATCTGCCCATGGGCGTGCAGCTGGTGGGCGCGCACTTTGGAGAAACGTCGTTGCTGAATGCGGCCCATGCCTATCAGCAGGTCACCGATTGGCATCGGCGCACGCCGGCCGGATACGCTTGAAGGTCATGGCTATGGAATGGGAAGTCGTCATCGGATTGGAAATTCACGCGCAGCTCGCGACGCGAACCAAGATTTTTTCCGGCTCCCCCACAGCTTATGGAGCGCCGCCAAACACGCAGGCGAATCTCGTCGACCTGGGCTACCCGGGCGTGTTGCCCGTGCTCAATGCCGAAGCGGTGCGCATGGCCGTTAAATTCGGGCTGGCCGTCGGCGCCACCATCGCCAACCGCTCGGTGTTTGCCCGCAAGAATTACTTCTATCCCGATCTGCCCAAGGGCTACCAGATCAGCCAGTTCGAACTGCCGGTGGTGTCCAAAGGCACGCTCCAGGTCATGCTGGACGATGGCAGCCTTAAAACCATCGGCATTACACGCGCGCATCTGGAAGAGGATGCGGGCAAGTCCTTGCACGAGGGACTGGCGAACGCGACCGGCATCGACTTGAATCGCGCCGGCACGCCGCTGTTGGAAATCGTCTCCGAACCCGACATGCGCTCGGCCAAGGAAGCAGTCGCCTACATGAAGAAGGTGCACACGCTGGTGCGTTATCTGGAGATCTGCGACGGCAACATGCAGGAAGGCTCGTTCCGCTGCGACGCCAATGTCTCGGTGCGACCCAAGGGCCAGGAAAAGTACGGCACCCGCGCCGAACTGAAGAACATCAACTCGTTCCGCTTCGTCGAGAAGGCCATCCAGTATGAAGTGGCGCGCCAGATCGATCTGATCGACAGCGGCGGCAAGGTGGTGCAGGAGACGCGGCTGTACGACTCTGACAAGGGCGAAACGCGCTCGATGCGCTCCAAAGAGGAAGCCAACGACTATCGTTACTTCCCGGATCCGGATCTGTTGCCGCTGGAAATCGACGCAGCGTTCATCGAGGCCGTGCGCGCCACGCTGCCTGAATTGCCGGATGCGAAGGCAGCACGCTTCGCGGCGGATTACGGCTTGTCGGCCTATGATTCCGGCGTGCTCGCCTCCAGCCGCGAACTGGCGGCGTATTTCGAGCAGGTCGTTGAAAAGGTCGGCGCCGGCACTGCAAAACTGGCGGCCAACTGGGTCATGGGCGACTTCTCCGCGAGTTTGAATCGCGACAATCTCGAGATCGCCGCAGCACCGTTAAGTGCGACAGCCCTGGCCGGTTTGTTGAAACGGATTGCGGACAACACCATCTCGGGCAAGATTGCCAAGGATGTGTTCGAGATCATGTGGTCCGAGCGCACTGACGCCGATGCTGTCATCCAGGCGCGCGGGCTCACGCAGATCACCGACACCGGCGCCATTGAAAAAGCCATCGACGAATGCATGGCGGCGAACCCAAAACAGCTGGCGGACTTTCGCGACGGCAAAGACAAGCTGTTCGGATTCTTCATCGGTCAGGTCATGAAGCTTACCCAGGGCAAGGCGAATCCGGCGCAGCTCAATGAGCTGCTGAAAAAGAAACTCGCCGGCTAGCTGCGCGATTTCTCATGCACGATCCGGATTGCCTGCGGCGCTTCGTCTTCGATCAATTCCCCATTCGCGGTCACCTGGTGCATCTGGATGCCACCTGGCTGGCGCTGCTCGAACATCGCGACTATCCGCCCGTGATCCGCGACACGCTGGGGCAGGCGCTTGCCGCCTCGGTTCTGCTCGCGGCCACCGTGAAATTCGAAGGCGTTCTGTCGCTGCAGCTGCAGGGCGACGGTCCGCTCTATCTCATGCTGGCGCAGTGCTCCCACGGTCTGGGTGTGCGCGGCGTGGCGCGTCATCGCGACAGCCTCGGTGGCCACAGCATGGGAGAGCTTGCCGGCAACGGCAATTTAACGGTGACGCTCGAAAGCGAAGACAGCCAGCAGCGTTATCAGGGCATCGTGCCGTTGAGCGGTGAAAAGCTCGCCGATTGTCTGCAGGTATATTTCGAAAATTCAGAACAACTGCCGACGCGCTTGTGGCTGCATGCGGATGCGAGCGGCGCCTACGGCATGTTGCTGCAACGTCTTCCGACGATGAGCGCACGCGAGCGCACGCGTCTCGTTGACGAGGCGGCGGTCGATGATGCCTGGAAACGCGTGCAACTCATCGGCGACACGCTCACGCCGCAGGAGCTGCGTGCCTTGAGCGATGATGAAATTCTGCATCGACTGTTCAACGAGGACGATGTGCGCGTGTTCGAGCCGGCGCCGGTGTTCTTCCGCTGCCGATGTTCACGCGAACGGGTCAGTGGCATGTTGCGCGCCTTGGGCGAGGCCGAGAGCCGCTCGGTCATCGCCGAGCGGGGTGCGGTCGAGGTGCGCTGCGATTTTTGCAATCGCGCCTATACCTTCGATGCCGTGGACATCGAACAGCTGTTCAAATCCGAACTCGCCGCCGATGGCGGCGGGTCTGTGCACTAGACCCGCCGCCAGCAGCACGCGCGGCTATTCCGGCAACGTGACACCGGAACCGCCCATTTCGGCCGGCATGTCCTTCATTTTCGGTTTGCCGTCATGGATGCGCAGCACGGTCTCCTGGTAGTGCACGTGCACGCCCGGCTCAAATACCAACTGCGGTAGCATCGCCGCATAGATGTCCACCAAGCCCAGGGTCGGATGATCGGTGAACAGATGCCCGCCACATTTTTTGCACCATTTGCGATAGCTGATGGGCGTCTTGTTGTAGGTGCCGATGCTGGACGCGCCGCGCGTCACCCGCAGTGAGGCGGGTTTCCACAGGCTGAATGCATTGACGGGCCCCGCCGACCAGTGCCGGCAGGACTCACAATGACAATAGCCCATGCCTGCGGGTTGACCCGTGACCTCGAACGTTACCTCCCCGCAAAAGCAGCTGCCGGTATATGTCTTTTCGTTGCTCATTTTTTGCTCCTGATTCTAGTGCTGACAGTCTACTTCTTAATGCTGGACTTGATCGAGTTCAGACCGGCAGTATAGATGCCGTTCAACGCATCCTGCGCATCCTTTTCCTTGCCGAGGAACGGCGTGTAGGTGCCGCGCCAAGTCACCGTGGAGCGACCATCTGCCTTGCCGGACACCTCGATGGTGGAGTTGTAGTGCATCACCGGCAGCGGGCTCGACAGGAAT
Source organism: Pseudomonadota bacterium (assembly GCA_031394735.1). GTDB lineage: Bacteria > Pseudomonadota > Gammaproteobacteria > Steroidobacterales > Steroidobacteraceae > TMP-86. Next base: position 14,031 of record JANMXI010000346.1, read on the forward strand.
TGATAGGTATAAAAATGTTCCGTGTTGCTGCGCGCCGTTTGTTTCTCGACGAACGTCGCCTTGCCGTCCTTGGTCACCAGCGTGCGCGTCGGCGGGGTCCCGAGATCTGACGTGCAGGAGCCGACGGGCGGAAGCCAGTCTTGAATGGCGCAAAACGGACCGATCATCGACCACACCTGCGAGGGCGTGGCATTGACCTCCACACTCTGCGAGACCGAGTCGGCTGAGGCGGGCAAGGCTGCTGTGCACAGCCAGGCGGCTCCGACAACCGAAAGACGGCGGCGGACTTGCGCGGATGCTGAACTGTTGCTGTCTCTGAAATTAGCGATGGACATTGCATTCTCCGTGGTTGAAGGCGGCCGTATGGCTGGCGATGGTGCAAGGCTGTCAAACTTCGGCGCATGAAGCTGCTCGGCGATCGGATGCTGGCCTCGAAGATGCAGCTGTGGCTGGGCTTGAGTCCGTTTGCGAAAGAGAAGAAGCTTGCGGCCTGAGCGTGCCGGAAGTCGCCAACTTCTATTGAATCGAATCAGTCCCTTTCGCGCGACCGCCGTTTCGTCTCCAGGTTGCGGGTGGCTGACCGAATTCACGTTTGAAAGCCCGACTGAACGCCGCCTCGGATTCGTATCCCACCTGCTCCGCAATGCTCGCAAGATTCTGCGCGCCGGATCGAAGTTGCTGCGCGGCGAGTTGCAAGCGCCACGCCCCCGGCAACAAATTGAAATCTATGTGAATTTCCGACAATCGAAGTGAGGACAACATGACTGATGCCAATCGAATGAAATTTCTCCGCGTAGCATTGGTGGCGGTGGGACTGACCTTCACGTTCGGCCTCTGGCCCCTCACCGTCCTCTGGCCATCCGGATGGTCCTGGCATTCCGAGGGGCGTTCGTATTACCTGGAGATGATTCTCGCGATCTACGCGACGCTTGGCGTCTTTCTCCTGCGAGCGGCGCGCAATCCGCGCGCACATGGAAGTCTCATCTGGTTCACCATCTGGTCCAGCGTCGCGCACGGTGGAGTCATGGCGGTGCAGTCCTTCAGCGGTGGCCATATGGGCCACATGGTCGGTGACGTTGGTGCGCTGTTCGCGGTTGCCGGAGTGCTTGCGTGGCTCATGCCTCGCCAGAACGAGGAGTCCGAATCGTTGCGGGTCGCTTAAGTTCCAATGCGTCAGAACTGGCGCGGCGACTATTCTCCAACTCGCATCAGCGGCACGGCGATTGATATCACCGTGCCGCGATGGGTGGCCGGCTTGATCGTCACCGTCGCGCCGATCAATCGCGCGCGATGCAGGATCATCCGCAGCCCAAGTCCGGCGCTGGAAGCGCTGGGATCCATGCCAACGCCATTGTCGGTTATCGACTGCACGAGGAGGTCGCCACGAATGGCGAGGTCGATGTCAATCTCGGTGGCGCTGCCGTGGCGCATTGCGTTGCTGATCGCCTCGCGCGCGCTGCGGTAGAGATAGTCCGCCACCGTCAGACCGACCTCCACGCCACTGATATCGACTTGGCAGTTCACTGTGATGTGCAGACGGCTGCTCAACTCGGCAGCCAGGCGGGTCAGAGCGGCGCCGAGTGAACCGCGTTCAATTTGAATCGGCGACAGCCCGTGCGCCAGGTCGCGCGAGATCTGAATCGTCCGGTTCACATGCAGAATGACTTCGGCAAGTCTGTCGTTCAGGGTCGAGCTGTCCTCGGGTCTCTGGCGCCGCAGGCTTTCCAGCAGCAGTGCAATGCCGGTCAATTCCTGACCCAGCCCTTCGTGCACGTCGCTGCTTAGACGGTCGCGTTCGCGGATGGCGACACTGAGCACTTCCAGTTCCAGCCGATGCGTTTCGGTCACGTCCTGGACGACGCAGATCAGCCAGTTCCGTTCGTGCAACGTCAGTCGCGTGCACGCAAGAGCAACGGTCCGTTCACGACCATCCCGGCCTTGCAGCGTGGTTTCGACCCGCGTCGCGGCAGGTTCCAGATGGCGGATTTCCAACCCAAGCGTCGCCAAGTCCAACGCACGTACATCGGTGTCGGACCCGCCGATCATTTCCACGAAGGCGCGATTGGCGTATTCGATGCGATGCGATTCGCTCAGCAGGATGACGCCTTCGCTCATGGTCTCGAGCACCTGCGATTGCGTGATCAGGCGCTCTTCCAGGCGCCGCCGCTGCGAGACGTCGGTCGAGCGCAAGGTTGCGCCGACGACGCGATTGCCTTCGAGAATCGGCAACACCGACTGCTCGAAATGACGCGACGTGCCGTTGGCGTCCTGCAGGCGCACGTCGAATTGCACGGCCGTACCGTCATGGATGACGCGATTGAGCGCCGCGTCCACCTGCAATTGCGCCGGCGAGGGAACCAAGGCGCTCAAAGTCTGGCCCCGCAGCGGCACTTTGGGTTCGCTGAACAGTGGCCGATTCGCGAACTCGATCCTGCCCTGCGCATCCAGCAGCAACAACGTGTCCGGCGCATTCGAGGCCAGCGTGTGCAACACCAGGTCCTGCCGCCGCGAATTGCGCCGCTGCCGCGCCAGCAGCAACAGCATGCCGCTGAGCAACAGACTGACCAGCAAACTTAAGGCTGCCAGCCATTGCGCCAGCCGGGTTGCCTGTCGCTGCGCGAGGATTTCTCGTTGCAAGGCATTGTTGGCGGCGACGAAACTTTCGGTTTTGAAGCGGGCGTTCAATATCCGGGCACTGAGTGCGCGTTCGGTCAGGTCCGCATCGGCGGTGAGACTGACGTAGTGGCGCAGGTCTGCCAGGCTTTCCGCATGACGACCGAGCGCCTCCAGCGCCATCGATCGGTCGCGATAGATCTTGGCCTGATACCGCGGCAGAGGCATCTGTTGCGGATCGGCGAGGATCTGCGCGTACTTGGTCAGCGCAGCGCTGTAGTGACGATTCTCGATATCGATTCGCGCCTGGTAGATCTGCACCAGCGACAGCATGTCGGACATGTCTTGTTCGCGAAACTCGCGCGCCGTGTCCGAACAGACACTGTCGGCTCTGCCAAATTGGGCTGCCTTGATCAGCGCGTCGCAGCGCGACAGGTCGATCAGCGCCACGCCTGACATGCTGCCCATCTCCACGCTGTTGCCACGCGAAGCGTCGAAGGCTTGCAGGGCTGCATCGAATTGTCGATCCGCCACGAGGATCTGCCCGAGCGTGGATTGCGCGATGGCCAGGATCGCGCGGCGCTTGCCGGTGCCGGCCCAGTCGATGACTTCGTTGATCATGGAGCGCGCGTCGTCGAGCAGGCCGGTGCGCTCGTAGATGGTGGCGAGCTCGAACGCGGCGCCGGCCCGCACTTCGGCCCAGCCGGCGTTGCGGGCGAGGTCATAGGCCGTCAGTTCATCGGCAATCGCGAGCTCCAGGTGGTCGAGTTCGCCGTACACGGCGCCGCGGGTCATGCGCAGGCAGGCGCCTTCGAGGGAGTTTCGCTCGTAACGGGATTGCAGTTGCGTGAGGTGCGCGGCTGCGGCCTCGTGTTCGACCGGACTGCCGGCGATGTTGGCCTGCGTGATCGCAAAGCGCAGTTGCAGCCGCGTAACTGCCGCATCGGGCGGTAGATTCGCAAGATTCGCGAGGCCCGCCGTGATGGCGGCGGCGGATTGATCATAGCGATTGGCGGATTGGTGCGCCTCGGCGATCACCGCGTACAGTTGTGCAGCGGCCATCGGTTGCGCATCGCGCAACAGTTTGTCGCGCGCAGTTTGAATCGCAATTTCCGAATCGCGCAACGCTTCTTCGTCCAATTCGCGCAGCGCATCAGAGGGCAGCGGCAGGCACGCCGCGCTCGCAGGCTGCACCAGCGGCAGTGTCGCGTACGCGCACAGGCACAGCATGATGCGCGGAAGCGTGCGGTTCATGATGGCGGCGCAGGACCTGAATCAGTCCAGTGCGCTCACACCTTTGAGTTCGGTCAGGCTTTGCCTGCGTGTCAGGCCGATGAATTCGTCGATGTAGGTGGCCTGCGCAGCGGCGCGTGTGGTCGCGGCATACAGTTCGCAGTACAGCCCGCGGGGCCCGATGGGTCGGGATACCACGTAGCCGCGTTCGATGTAATTGCCCACCGTCCACGATGGCAGCGCGGCAATGCCGCGGCCGCTCGCCACCAATTGCAGAATCGCCACCGTCAACTCGGCGGTGCGACGTTTCGGATTGACGCGCGCCGGAATCAGGTAGTGCTTCATCACATCGAGCATCTCGTCCGCCACCGGGTAGGTGATCAGGGTTTCGGCGCCGAAGTCTTCCGGGCTCAGCCAGGTCTTGGCGCTCAATGGGTGGCGCGGACTCATCAGCGCAACGCTTTCGTAGCGGAACAGCGGATGGAACACGAGGTCCTCCCGCGGTTCCGGTGCATCGTGAATGACGGCCAGCTCCGCCTCGGCGCGCTCGAGCAGCGGCAGCGGATCGCTCAGGAACCCAGAAATGATGTCCAGCTCCACTTCCGGCCAGAGCGAGCGATAGGTATCCATGGCAGGCATCAGCCAATCGAAACAGTTATGGCATTGCACGGCGATGCGCAACGTGCCGGCGCGACCTTGCGTAAACCGCGCGATGTCCCGACCGGCTTCGGCGACCTGGGGTAGCACCGTTCGCGCCAGTTCCAACATGCGGGTGCCGACCGAAGTGAAGCGCAACGGCTTGGCATTGCGCTCGACGATCGGCGTTCCGTAGTGCGTCTCCAGCATCTTGAGCTGATGGGAGAGGGCGGATTGTGTCAAATGCAGCCGGTCGGCCGCCTTGGAGACGCTGCCGGTATCCGCAAGCGCTTGAATTGTCTCAAGATGTCGTAATTCCAAAACGGTCGTAGCCATGAATTTATTTACGATTCTGTATGAATATTATGAATTTGTATCATAACCAACTTGACGTCATTCTGACATCGCACAAGATTCAAAAGGCGCCATCCATGTCAGTTGCCCCGGTCAAAGTCTCGTTCGAATTCTTCCCTCCCAGCGATGATGCCACGTCAGCGCAGCTATGGAATGCAGTACAGCGTCTGGCACCGCTCAACCCGAACTTCGTGTCCGTCACCTACGGCGCCGATGGCTCGACGCGCTCGCGCACGCATCAATGCGTCATGCGCATCTTGCGTGAGACCTCGCTGCGAGTGGCCCCGCATCTGACCTGCGTGGGTGCGTCGCGCGAGGAAATCGCTGCGATTGCGCGCGATTACTGGCAGCTGGGCGTGCGCGATCTGGTGGCGCTGCGCGGCGATCCGCCACCGGCGCAAGATTTGGACGGCTATCAACCTCATCCGGGTGGATTTTCCTATGCCTCGGATCTGGTGCAAGGACTGCGAGGCATCGCAGCGTTTGATATCTCGGTGGCAGCGTATCCTGAAGGCCATCCAGAAACGCCGGGCGTGGAGGTGGACCTGGCGAACCTGAAGCGCAAGATCGATGCCGGCGCGCAACGTGCCATCACCCAATTCTTTTTCGATACGGACGCGTTTTTGCGCTACCGCGATCGCTGCGCGGCAGCCGGCATTACGGCACCGATCGTTCCGGGCATCCTGCCGATCACCCGCTTCCCGCAATTGTTGCGCTTCGCAGAGCGTTGCGGCGCGGCGGTGCCGACGTGGTTGCGTCAGCGCTTCGACGGGCTGGATGACGATCCGGAAACGCGGCGTCTGATCGCAGCGCACGTGGCCATCGAACAGGTGCAGACCTTGCGGGCCCACGGCGTCGAGGAGTTTCACTTCTATACATTGAATCGCGCCGAACTCACCTACGCCATCTGCCATGCCTTGGGGATGCGGCCGGCGCAGGCGCGCGAGGATTTTGCACCAGTGCAGGCGCAGGCCCAGGTCGCATGACCCCCAACGCGGCGCGACCGCCGCACGGCCTGCTCGATGCGCTTGCACAGCGCATCGTCATTCTCGATGGCGCCATGGGTACCATGATCCAGCGGCGGGGTTTGAGCGAAGCGGATTTTCGCGGCGAGCGTTTCGCTGCGCACCCGCGTGATCTGCGCGGCAACAACGATCTGCTGAGCCTGACCCGGCCCGATGTCATCGAGCAGATTCATCGCGAGTATCTGCTGGCCGGCGCCGATGTGATTGCCACTAACACCTTCAACTCCAATGCAGCCTCGCAGGCCGACTATGGGCTGGAAGCGTTGGTCACGGAATTGAATCGCACGGCGGCGCAGATCGCACGGCAGGTGGCCGATGAAATCAGCGCTCAAACCGGCCGGCCGCGCTTCGTTGCCGGCGCACTCGGACCGACCAATCGCACGGCCTCGCTGTCGCCGGATGTAAATGACCCGGCATTCCGCAACATCACCTTCGATGCGTTGGTGGCGAGCTACGTCGATGCGTCGAACGGGCTGATCGACGGCGGCGCGGACGCGCTGTTGATCGAAACCATTTTCGACACGCTCAATGCCAAGGCGGCGCTGTTCGCCGTGCGTCAGGTGCTGGACGCGCGCGGCATCGATCTGCCGATCATCGTCTCCGGCACCATCACGGATGCTTCGGGTCGCACGCTGTCGGGACAAACGACGGAAGCCTTCTGGAACTCGATCCGGCATGCCCGGCCCGCCATGGTGGGGTTGAACTGCGCGCTCGGCGGGGCGCAGCTCCGGCCGTACATCGAAGAACTGTCGCGTATCGCCGATACCTACGTTTGCGCCTATCCGAACGCCGGGCTTCCCAACGCCTTCGGCGAATACGACGAGTCGGCGCGCGAGACGGCGGGCATCTTGCAGGAATTCGCGCAGGCCGGGTTCGTGAACATGGTGGGTGGCTGCTGCGGCACCACGCCACAGCATATCGCTGCCGTGGCCGGCGCCCTGGCGGGCATGGCGCCGCGGGTCCTGCCCACGCGCGAACCCGTGTGTCGGCTGAGCGGCCTGGAGCCCTTGAGCATCGATGACAGCAGTTTGTTCGTGAACGTCGGCGAGCGCACCAATGTCACGGGCTCGGCCAAATTTCGTAAGCTCATTGAGGCCGGCGATTATGCCGCCGCCGTGGATGTCGCCCGGCAGCAGGTGGCCAATGGCGCGCAGATCATCGACGTCAACATGGACGAAGGCATGCTGGATTCACAAGCGGCGATGACCCGCTTCTTGAATCTGATCGCGGCGGAGCCGGATATCGCCCGCGTGCCCATCATGATCGACTCCTCCAAATGGTCGGTGATCGAAGCCGGCCTCAAGTGCGTGCAGGGCAAGGGCATCGTCAATTCCATCAGCCTGAAGGAGGGCGAGGAGTCTTTCCTCACGCAGGCCCGCGCGGTCATGAACTATGGCGCGGCGGTGGTGGTGATGGCCTTTGACGAAAAGGGTCAGGCCGATACGGTGGCGCGAAAGGTCAGCATCTGCGAGCGCGCTTACGCGCTGCTCACGCAACGCGTCGGCTTCGCGCCCGAGGACATCATCTTCGATCCGAACATCTTTGCGGTTGCCACCGGCATCGAGGAGCACAATCGCTATGCGTTGGACTTCATCGAGGCTGTGGCCGAGATCAAGCGACGCATGCCGCGCACCAAGATCAGCGGCGGCGTCAGCAATGTGTCCTTCTCCTTTCGCGGCAATGAACTGGTGCGCGAGGCCATGCATTCGGTGTTCCTGTATCACGCGATCCGTGCCGGACTCACCATGGGCATCGTCAATGCTGGTCAGTTGGCCATTTACGAAGATATACCGCACGAGTTGCGCGAGGCGGTCGAGGACGTCATTCTCGCGCGCCGCGAGGACGCCACCGAGCGGCTGTTGGAGATTGCCAATCGCTTCAAAGGCGAAGGCAGCGCGCGCCGCGGCGATGACCTGGAGTGGCGCAAGCTGCCCGTGGATGAACGCCTGGCGCATGCGCTGATCAAGGGCATGGATGAATTCGTGCTCGAGGACACCGAGGAGGCGCGATTGCAGGCGGTGCGGCCGCTGGATGTGATCGAAGGGCCGTTGATGCGCGGCATGAACGTGGTCGGCGATCTGTTCGGCGCCGGCAAGATGTTCCTGCCGCAGGTGGTGAAGTCGGCGCGCGTCATGAAAAAGGCCGTGGCCGTGCTGATCCCTTACATCGAGAAGGGCAAGAGCGGCGCCAGTCGCTCCAACGGCAAGGTCGTCATGGCCACCGTGAAAGGCGATGTGCATGACATTGGCAAGAACATCGTCGGCGTGGTCCTTCAATGCAATAACTTCGAGGTCATCGATCTGGGTGTGATGGTGTCGTGCGAGAAGATTCTCGAGGCGGCCCGGCGCGAGGGCGCCAGCCTGATCGGCCTGTCCGGATTGATCACCCCGTCGCTGGATGAAATGGTGCACGTGGCGCGCGAAATGCAGCGCCTGGGCTACACGCAGCCGCTGCTCATCGGCGGCGCCACCACTTCACCGGCACACACGGCGGTGAAAATTGACCCGCAATATCAGGGACCCGTGGTGTACGTGAAGGATGCGTCCCGTTCGGTGGGCGTGTGCCAGCAATTGATCACGCCCGAAAGCTGCGCCGCCTACGTGGCGCAAATCAAAACCGACAATGCGCGGCGCCGCGAGCAGCATCGCAACAAGAGCGCCAAGGGACCGGCGATGCCGTTGCGCGCGGCGCGCGCCGACAAGTTCGCCATCGACTGGGCGCGCTACGAACCGCCGCGCCCGCAATTCCTGGGCGTCCGCGCCTTCGAGGACTATCCGCTCGCGGAGCTCGTTCCGTATATTGACTGGATGCCGTTCTTCAATGCCTGGGAATTCGCCGGCAAGTTTCCGGAGATTTTGCAGGATGCGGTGGTGGGTGAGGCTGCGCGTTCGCTGTACGCAGATGCGCGCGCGATGCTCCAGCGCGTCGTCGATGAGAATTGGTTGACGGCGCGAGCGGTTGTCGGTCTGTTTCCCGCCAACAGCGTCGACGATGATGACATTGTGGTGTTTACAGACGAGACGCGCACCACGCGCCGCTTGACGCTGCATCAGTTGCGCCAGCAGAAATCCAAACCCGACGGTCATGGCCAGTGGTGTCTGGCGGATTACGTCGCGCCGGTCGCGTCGAATCGCGCAGATTTCATCGGTGCGTTCGCGGTGACCGCCGGCATCGGCATCGACGCGCGCGTGGCGCGATTCGAAGCCGAGCATGACGACTACAGCAGCATCATGCTCAAGGCGTTGGCGGATCGCCTGGCGGAGAGTCTTGCCGAACGGTTGCATGAGCGCGTGCGGCGCGAGTTCTGGGGTTATGCACCGGAGGAGGAACTGGCGGGCGAGGCGCTGATCGAGGAACGCTATCGCGGCATCCGTCCGGCGCCCGGATATCCAGCCTGTCCCGATCACACGGAGAAAGCGGCGCTCTGGCAGTTGCTCGACGTGGACCGCAATGCCGGTATTCAGCTCACTGACTCTTACGCCATGTTCCCCACGGCGGCCGTCAGCGGCTTCTATTTCTCGCATCCCGACGCGCGTTATTTTTCGGTGGGCAAGATCGACCGCGATCAGGTGGAAAGCTATGCGAAGCGCAAGCAGATGACGCTGGTCGAAGCCGAGCGCTGGCTCGCGCCCAATCTGGGCTATGAGCCCGGCACGGACACTGCGGACGCCGCCTGAGGCGTCGCGCCCGTCCACCACGCCGGTGGCGGCGCCGTAAACTGCATCCATTGCCAACTTTGCGGATGGCGGAACCGCAACTGCCACGCATGCAATTGCAGCGGCGCTTCGTCCGTGCCCAGGGTTTGCGTGGCGCCTAGTATTTGTCCAGGCCGATAGGCCGGATCGCCGCACACGGGCCAGCCGAGATGCCACAGGTGCACGCGAATCTGATTGGTGCGGCCGCTTGCGGGACGTGCCTCCAGCAACGAGGTGCCGTCGGCACAGCGTTCGATGACACGGAAGTCGGTGTGCGCCGCGAGTCCCTCGTTCCAGTCGACCTCGCGCGAGCCGAGCTTGCCGGCCGCCGCACTGATCGGCGCATCGCAGCGGAAATCGTCCTGCGGCGGGTGTCCTTGAACATGCACCAGATATACTTTTTCCACCTCGCCGCGCGCGAACTGCGGCTGTAGCCGAGCGGCGTGCGTGCGAGTGCGTGTGACCAGCACCAATCCCGTGGTGTTGCTGTCCAGACGATGCGCCGGCCGTGGTTTCTGCGGTCGATAGGCTTCGCTCAAAATGAATTGCAAGGTGTTGCGGTAGAAGCGGCCGCCAGCATGCATGGGCAGGGGCGCCGGCTTGTTCAAGACGATCAGCGCCTCGTCTTCGTGCAGGATGCTGATATCCGCATTCACGGGAGGCTCGATGACGGCGGAAAATTTGTGCAAGTACCGCTCGCCGGCGCGCACGCGTTTCTCCAAGTCGACGACGCGCTGGTCCGCGTTCAGCACCAGGCCCCGTGCGCATTCGGATTGCCACGTCTCCTCGCTCACCTCTGGCACCACGCTGCGCAGCGCTTGCAGCAGCGTGCCGCCATCGCAGGCGCGCGGCACATTGATGGGCTTGAACTGATCCGCCGGGCGGCTCCCCGGGAGCGGCGTGCAGAGTTCCCGAATGCGCTCCTGGCGCTGCGCGATGGCCGCCACCATGCGTTGCGCCGGCGTGCGGAAGCATGCCGGGCAGGACTCGCCTGGCACATAGCGCGCGTCGTTCTGGTCCGCGCTCGTCAACGGTTCCTGGCAATTGAAACATTGCGAGGCGTCGGTTTCCTGCAATTCCGCATTCACGCCGACACGTTGGTCGAACACGAAGCATTCGCCTTCATAGTGCGCCGCGCCGCAGTCCTCGAAATATTTTAAAATCCCGCCGTCGAGTTGATACACCTGCGTGAAGCCTTCGCGTTCCATCAGGGGTCCGGCTTTTTCGCAGCGGATACCGCCGGTGCAGAACATGACGAGGGTCTCGTGCTTCAGGTCCTGCGGCAGTGAGCGCGCTTTGGCAGGAAAGTCGCGGAAATGGTCGAGGCCCAGCGTGCGGGCGTTCTTGAAGGTGCCGAGTTTGACCTCGTAGTCATTGCGCGTATCGAGCAAAGTCAGCGGCCGGCCCTCGTCCAGCCAGCGCTTGAGTTCGATGGGCGTGATCTTGGCGGAGGTGTGCTTGCCGGGTTCTATTCCCGCCACACCGAAGGCGATGATCTCCTTCTTCACTCGCACCAGCATGCGGCGAAACGGCTGCGTGGCCGTGTGGCTGACCTTCGCGTTGAGGTCCGACAGACCCGGCCAACTGCGCAGTTCCGTGAGCAGCGCCTCGATGGCCTGGCCCGCACCGGCCACGAACAAGTTGATGCCCTCCGGACTGAGCAGAATGGTGCCCTTCAAGTGCGCGCGATTGCAGTGCTGCTGCAGCCGGGACTTGCGGGCCGGCAGGTCCTCGAGCGGCGCGAACCGATAGGCCGCGATGTTGACGATCGACTCTGACGCGACGTTCATCATCGCGCCTCAGTGCTTCTGTCGTGCGGGGTAGGCGTCGATCTCGCCCAACATTTCCGGTCCGCCGAGGTCGCGCATCTGTTCCAGGATCCGGGCGCGCCGTCGCTCGATGAACGGCGAAGGCGCATTGGCGTGAAACAGTATCGGGTTGGGCAGCACGGCTGCGAGCAGCGCCGCGTCGCTGCGCGTCAGTCGCGCGGCCGGCTTGTGAAACAACCGCTGCGCCGCGGCCTCGGCGCCGTAGATGCCGTTGCCGAATTCCGCGACATTCAGGTAGATCTCCAGGATCCGGCGCTTCGGCAGGAAGCCTTCGGCGAGCAGCGTGAAATAGCTTTCCAATCCTTTGCGAAAATAACTGCGCCCCGACCACAGGAACAGGTTCTTCGACACCTGTTGCGTGATGGTGCTCGCGCCACGGATGTGATGCGAGTGGCGATTCATTTGATACGCCTTTTCGATGGCCTCGACGTCGAAGCCCCAATGCTCGGGGAATTTCTGATCTTCCGAGGCCACCACGGCCAGCGCCAGGTTCGGTGAGATGCGGTCCAGGTCCACCCAGCGATGATCGAGCTTGAATCCTTTGCTGTCATCGAACAGCGAGCCCACCCAGGCTTGCACCATGAAGGAACTGATGGGCGGATTGATCCAGCGCAAGCTGAGCACGTTCAACGCGCTCAACAGCAGTAAGGCGAGGACCGCGCCCAGCGACCACCGCCAGGCGCGTCCGAACCAGGACCGCTTTTGCGCCATGCAGGCTGGCGCGGTTTAGAGGCGGCGTGCGCTGCGCACGATGACCGGTTCGACCGGCACATCGTCATGACCCTTGCGACGGCCGGTCTCGACGGCAGCGATCTTGTCGACCACGTCCAGCCCTTCGGTGACCGTGGCGAACACGGCGTAGCCGAAATTGCCGCGCGAATGATCCAGCGAGGCATTGTCTTTCAGATTGACGAAGAACTGCGAGGTCGCGCTGTTAATGTCGTTGGTGCGCGCCATCGACAAGCTGCCGCGCTTATTCGTCAAGCCGTTGTCCGCTTCGTTCTTGATCGTCGGCTGGGTGCGCTTCTGGGTCATGTCTTCGGTGAAGCCGCCGCCCTGGATCACGAAGCCGGGGATGACGCGATGAAAGATGGTGCCGTCGAAGTAGCCATCGTCCACATATTGGAGGAAGTTCGCCACCGTGACCGGGGCTTCCTTGTCATGCATGTCTATCGTGAAGTCACCGAGTGAAGTTTCGAAGCGGATCATGGCAACCTTTAAGCGTTGGAGTGAAGGGAACCCAGCGTCACCCGCAGGGCGCCGGCGTAATCGGGATGCGAGCGTACGTTATAAAAACCGTTGACCTCAAGCAGATTCTGGATCTCCGGGGCCTGTGAGGCGCCATGTTCCAGCACAATCCAGCCCGTGGCGGTCAAATGGTCGCGGGCGGCCGGAATAATGAGCTCGTAGGCCTCCAGTCCGCCGGGTCCGGCGCTCAGCGCGGCGCGCGGTTCGGCCGTGAGCGCCTGCAAATGGGGGTCATTGGCAGCCACATAGGGCGGATTCGAGACGACGAGGTCGTAGCGCTCGCCGGGCACCGCGTCGAACCAGGACCCTGCGCGCCAGCGGATTCGCCCCAGGCCCAACCGTGCGCCGTTGGTGGCGGCCACCGCCAGCGCTGCCTCCGACAAATCCGTTCCGGTTACCAGTGCCTGCGGCCTTTCCGTGGCAATTGCCAGTGCGATGGCGCCGCTGCCGGTGCCCAGGTCCAGCACTTGGGCCCTGCTGCCCGCCGGCAGCAATCGCAGCGCCTGTTCGACCACACCTTCCGTTTCCGGCCTCGGCACCAGTACCGCAGGCGTGATCTGCAGCGACAGCGACCAAAATTCTTTCACGCCGGTGAGATACGCCACCGGCACGCGATCCAGCCGCTGGGCTAGCAGCGCCGCAAAGGCGGCGTCGTCGGCGGGGGAGAGCAGTGCGTCGCCGTGCACGAGCAGCATGCTGCGCGTGCATCCCAGGGTATGGGCCATGAGCAGTTCCGCATCCAATCGCGGCGAATCCGACACGATCGCCAACTCTTTCGCGGCGCGCTGCAGCACCTGGTCGCGGCGCGTCATTCCACCTGATTCGCCAGTTCTTCGGCCTGGTGTTCCTGCGCAAGTGCGTCTACCAGTTCCTGCAGGTTGCCGTTCACGACCGAATCGAGCTTGTACAACGTCAGATTGATGCGGTGGTCGGTGACGCGTCCTTGCGGGAAATTGTAGGTTCGAATGCGCTCGGAGCGGTCGCCCGAGCCCACCTGCAATTTGCGCGACTGCGCCTGCTCGCTTTGCTGTTTCTCTCGTTGGCTCGCCAACAGGCGCGCTTTGAGCAGCGACAAGGCGCGCGATCGGTTCTTGTGCTGCGAGCGTTCGTCCTGACATTCCACCACGATCCCGGAGGGGATATGCGTCACTCGAATCGCCGAGTCGGTCTTGTTGACGTGCTGGCCGCCCGCGCCGCTCGCACGGTACGTATCGATCCGGAGATCACCTTCGTCAATTTCGACGTCGTCGTCGTCGGGTAGCAGCGGTGCGACGACGACCTGGGCGAACGCCGTATGGCGCCGGTGGGCGGAGTCGAACGGCGAATGGCGGACGAGCCTGTGAACGCCGCGTTCCGCCTTGTAGGCGCCGTACGCGTTCTCGCCCTTCACCGTCATCGTCGCCGACTTGAGGCCGGCCTCCTCCCCGGGGCTCGCCTCGACGAGCTCGGTCTGGTAGCCGCGATCCGACGACCAGCGCAGATACATGCGGAGCATCATCTCGGCCCAGTCCTGAGCGTCCGTGCCGCCCGTGCCGGCGTTGATCGAGACGACCGCGTCTCCCCCGTCGTACTGACCGTCGAAGAGCGCATCCTCCTGCAAGCGGGAGAGCTCGGCGGAGACAGGTGCGAGCTGGGCGCGCAGCTCGTCTTCCAGCGACGCATCCAGCTCGAAGAGCTCGCGGGCCTCATCGACCTCGCCGTTCAGCCGACGGTAGCGGTCGAGCCGCCTCGTGGCGCGTGCATGCTCGGTGGAGATGAGCGCCGCCTGCTGCTGTTCGTCCCAGAATCCGGGAGCG
>JANMXI010000347.1:0-32581 GCA_031394735.1 Pseudomonadota bacterium
AGAATTCAGCCTCGAGCTGCGCACCCGTGACCGCGAGCGCAAGCTGATCCGCAAGATCGATGAGGCGCTGAAGCGCATCGAAGACGGCAGCTACGGCTATTGCCTGGAAACCGGCGAAGAAATCGGCATCAAGCGTCTCGAAGCACGGCCGGTTGCAACGCTGTCGGTCGAGGCGCAGGAAAGGCGCGAACGTCGTGAAAAGCAGTACGGCGACCGCGACGACCGCTACCGCTGAGACTTCTGCCTACGTGGGGCGGTTCGCGCCCTCACCTACCGGCGAGCTGCATTTAGGATCCCTGCTGACGGCCGCCGCAAGCTTCCTGGATGCTCGCGCTCACGGCGGCCGCTGGCTGTTGCGCATGGAAGATCTGGACACGCCGCGTGAAGTGCCCGGCGCGCACGATGCCATCCTGCGCGCCCTCGAGGCCTATCAGCTCCATTGGGACGGACCGATCGCGTATCAGAGCCAGCGCCAAGCCCTCTACGCCGACGCCTTGCTCAAGCTTGCAGAACAGCGCCGAACCTTTCGCTGCCTCTGCTCGCGCCGGCAACTGCAGAACCAGCCCGTCTATCCCGGAACCTGCCGACTGTCGGTCCCACCGGCAACGGCGACGACCGCCATTCGCTTCATCCTGAATCCGCAGCCCACCTCGTTCAGCGACAGGATCCAGGGACCTCAAACCGCGGACGCGTCGCGGGGATTCGGCGATTTCGTCATCCGGCGGCGCGACGGACTCTGGGCCTACATGCTGGCGGTAGTCGTCGACGACGCGCACCAAGGCGTCACGCATGTGGTTCGGGGCGCCGACCTGTTGGACAGTACGGCGGCCCAGATTCAGCTCCAGCAGGCCTTGGGCTGCCGGCAGCCCGACTATGCCCACGTCCCTTTGCTGACCGAGCCTGACGGCAGCAAGCTGGCCAAGTCCCGGAGGAGCCCCGCCCTAGGTCTGGCTGACGCCTCGCTGGAGACCTGGAAGATATTGATCTTATTGGGAATGCAGCCGCCACCCGAGCTTCGAGGTGCCGCCCCGGGCGAGTGCTGGAACTGGGCCGGCGGCGCCTGGGATATTGCAAAAGTTACCCGGGCGCGGAGTCTGCCAATCCTTACCTACGCTGTATAAGCACTTGCCTCGTCACTGCATTGCGCTATTCTTAGTGCACTGCAATTAAACACAATGCCTGGCGACACGTCGATCTGCACAAGCGAGGAGCCGAATATGAGCGAGCCGCGAGTGATAAAAAAATACCCCAACCGTCGTTTGTACGACACCTTCGAAAGCAGATACATCACGCTGGCTGAAATCCGCAAGCTCGTGATGGATAAAACCGATTTCATCGTCGTGGACAAGAAGTCGACTATGGAAATCACCCGCAGCATCTTGTTGCAGGTCATTTCAGAACAGGAACATCAAGGATCGCCGGTCATGAGCCAGGAATTTCTGGCCAATGTGATCCGCTCCTACGGTGAGCCTGCACACGACCTGGTCGGCGGCTATCTGGACAAAAGCATGCGAGAGTTTGCCTCGCAGCATCAGCGTTGAGACCGTAGCGGAAGGCATATCCGGCGGCTCGTCATGAGCCGCCGGACAATGCGCGAAGAGTTCGGCTACAGCGGAAGCTAAAGTTTAAGCGGCGTCGACGTTGCGCATCGACAATCGCACGCGGCCCTGGCGGTCGACTTCGAGCACCTTGACGCGCACCACATCGCCTTCCTTGAGCTTGTCACCGACGCGCTCGACGCGCTCCTCGCTGATCTGCGAGATGTGCACGAGACCGTCGCGGCCGGGGAGAATGGTGACAAAGGCGCCGAAGTCCATCAGACGTGCGACCTTGCCCTCATAGATGCGGCCGACTTCGATGTCCGCCGTGATCAGTTCGATGCGGCGTTGAGCCTCACGGCCGGCCTGACCCTGAACCGATGCGATCTTCACGGTGCCGTCGTTTTCGATGTCGATCGAGGTGCCGGTTTCTTCGGTGATCTGGCGGATGACCGCGCCACCCTTGCCGATGACGTCGCGGATCTTCTCCGGGTCGATCTTCAGCGTGATGATGGTGGGCGCCCACTCGGACATAGTCTCGCGCGGCTTCGACAACACCTTGTTCATTTCGTCGAGGATGTGCAGGCGGCCATCGCGCGCCTGATCCAAGGCGACCTTCATGATCTCGCGCGTGATGCTCGTGATCTTGATGTCCATTTGCAGCGCCGTGACGCCTTCTTTCGTGCCCGCAACCTTGAAATCCATGTCGCCGAGATGATCTTCGTCGCCGAGGATATCCGTCAGAACCTTGAAGCGCGCGCCTTCCTTGACGAGGCCCATGGCCACACCCGCGACCGGCGCCTTGATTGGAACGCCCGCGTCCATCAGCGCGAGGCTGGTGCCGCAAACGGACGCCATCGAGCTGGAACCGTTGGATTCGAAGATTTCCGAGACGACGCGAATGACGTACGGGAACTTGTCCACGCCCGGCATCACGGCCTTGACACCGCGCTTGGCCAGATTGCCGTGGCCGATTTCACGCCGCTTGGGCGAGCCGACCATGCCGGTTTCGCCGACGCTGAATGGAGGGAAGTTGTAATGCAGCATGAACGGCTCTTTGCGCTCGCCGGTCAGACTGTCGATGATCTGCGCATCGCGTCCGGTGCCCAAGGTGGTCACCACCATGGCCTGCGTTTCCCCGCGCGTGAACAGCGCCGACCCGTGGGTTCGGGCCAGCACGCCGGTGCGGATGCTGATGGGGCGCACCGTCTTGGTGTCGCGTCCGTCGATACGTGCATGGCCGTCGAGGATACGCTCACGCACCAGACGATATTCCAGATTGAAGAACTCACCGCCGACCTGCTCAGTCGTGAACTTCGGAGTCTCGCCGGCGCTCAATGCCGCGACCGCGGCCTTCTTGGCCTCGCTGATCTTGGCGTGGCGCTGCTGCTTCTCGGTGATCGCGTAGGCGGCAACCAGAGCCGCCTCGGCATGCGCCGACACAGCTTTCTTCAGTTCCGTGTTCTCTGCCGGCGCGGTCCAGTCCCACTTCGGCTTGCCGGCCTCGGCCGCCAATTCCTTGATGGCTTTGATGGCCACCTGCATCTGCTCATGGCCGAACACCACGGCGCCGAGCATGATTTCTTCGGACAGACAATTCGCCTCGGACTCCACCATCAGCACACCTTCTTCGGTGCCGGCAACGACCAGGTCCAGGTCCGATTCGACCAATTGAGTCGCCGTCGGATTCAAGACATAGTTGCCCTTGATGTAGCCGACACGCGCCGCGCCGATCGGGCTGATGAAGGGCAGGCCCGAAATGGCGAGCGCAGCCGATGCGCCAATCAGCGCAGGAATGTCAGAGTCGACTTCGGCATTCACCGACAGCACCGTTGCGATGACCTGAACGTCGTTGCTGAAGCCTTCAGGGAACAGCGGACGGATGGGGCGATCGATCAAACGCGAGGTGAGCGTTTCTTTTTCCGTGGGGCGTCCTTCACGCTTGAAGAACCCGCCCGGGATGCGGCCCGCGGCGTAGGTCTTTTCCTGGTAGTTGACCGTGAGCGGGAAGAAGTCGCGACCCGGAACTGCGGTTCGTTTGCCAACGGCAGTGACGAGCACCACGGTGTCGGCCATGGTCACGAGTACGGCGCCGTCCGATTGACGCGCCATTTCTCCGGTTTCGATGGTGACACTGTGTTCACCATAGCTGAATGTTCTCTTGATAGCAGTCACGTGACCTACCCCTTAAGTTTCGATGATTGGCGCATACACGCTCCCGCAAACGCGGAAGGTCGCGATGCAGCGGTTAACGACGCAAGCCCAAGCGTTCGACGACTTGGGAATACTTTTCAGGAGTCGTGTTCTTGAGGTAGTCCAACAATTTGCGTCGCTGATTGACCATTTTCAGCAATCCTCGACGCGAGGCATGGTCGGCCTTGTGCGCAGTGAAATGCTGGCTCAGACCATTGATACGTTCGGACAGCAAGGCAATTTGTACTTCCGGCGAGCCGGTATCGGAGGCGGAGCGCTGGAATTTACCGACGACAACCGTCTTCTGTTCGCGATTAAGTGGCATTAAATCAAACCTCAATCAATAACTTAGACCCTTTAAGAAGGCGCGAATTGTACTCGTCGGCCTCCCGCCCCTCAAGCTCGATTCGCAACCAGAGCCGAGATGAGACGGCGCGGCACCAAACGGCCGGCTCCCTGCACCTCTCCGAGACCCAGAAATTGTGCTTCCGGCCCGTAAATTCTGACGTTCGGCAGCGAATCTGCTCGCACATCGACATTACGACCCAGGCGCAGGTCGGCGGCCTGAGCGGCATCCAGATCGAGCCGGGGAACTCCCCGCAGCGACTCGTCCACCGGCAACAAATGCTCCAATCGCTCCGCAGACGTCATAGATTCCAGTGACTCCAGGGTCACCATACCGCGCTCCTGGAAGGGCGCGACGGTCAGGCGCCGCAGGCCGGTCAGATGACCCAGGGTTCCCAGTCGAACGGCGATATCCTCGGCCAAGACCCGGATGTAAGTGCCCTTCGAACAATGCACCTCGAAGCACATGTCCGGGCTTTTCCAGTCCAATAATTGCATACCATAGACGGAAACCCGGCGCGGCATCCGCTCGAGCGTGATGCCGGCACGTGCATAGGAATACAGCGGTTTGCCACCTTGCTTGAGGGCCGAGTGCATGGGCGGCATCTGGTCATACTCGGTCGGAAAGTCCGACAGCGCGCCGCGCACCTCGCCTTCTGTCAACGCCGGCACCGGTTGGCGCTCGCACACCTCGGTCTCGAGGTCCGCGCTAGGCGTACGCTCGCCCAGACGAACCGTCACCCGATAGGTCTTGTCGGCATCTAGCAAATGGGACCCGAACTTGGTCGCTTCGCCAAAACAAATGGCGAGAAAGCCGGTGGCGAGCGGGTCGAGAGAACCGGTGTGGCCGGTCTTGCGCGCGCCGAACAGCCGTTTGAGTTTGGCCACGGCTGCCGCAGAGGTCAGACCAAGAGGTTTGTCGAGCAGCAGAATGCCGTGGACATCGGCGCCGGCGCCGAAGCGGCTTTCATTCATTGCCGCTTGGCGACGGAATCGATGAGTTGGGTCAGGCGAACTCCACGTTCGATGGATTCGTCCAATTCGAAGGTCAACGTCGGCGTGTAGCGGATCTGCAGTGCCCGGGTCAAGGCGCTGCGCAAAAACGGCGCCGCACTTTCCAAGCCCTTTTGCACGCGCGGATCTGCACCGTCATGACCGAATATCAGGTAGAACACTTTCGCCGTGCGCAGATCGGCGGCACAGTCCACTGCCGTGATGGTGACATTGCCGACGCGCGCGTCCTTGACGTCGCGACGCAACAGATCGGCGAGCTCGCGCTGGATCTGCTCGCCCATCCTCTTGCGGCGCGGGTTGTCCTTTTGCATGCGATTATGGCGAGCTTTCCAGCGTGCGCGCCACTTCCACCCGCGAGTAGCATTCGATCTGATCGCCTTCGCGCACGTCGTTGTAGTTCTTCACGCCGATGCCGCACTCGGTGCCGGCGCGGACTTCGTTGACGTCGTCCTTGAAGCGCTTCAGCGATTCCAGCGCGCCTTCGAAAATCACCACGTTGTCGCGCAATACGCGAATGGGGAAATTGCGTCTCACGTAGCCGTCCGCAACCATGCAACCGGCCACAGTGCCGAACTTGCTGGAGCGGAACACGTTGCGCACTTCGGCAAGACCCACGATCTGCTCCTTGACTTCAGGCGCAAGCAACCCGGTCATGACGGCACGGATGTCGTCGATGGCCTCGTAGATGATGCTGTAGTAGCGGACATCGACGCTGTTGTCCTTGATGGACGTGCGTGCAGCAGAGTCGCCGCGTACGTTGAAGGCGATGATGCGCGCCTTCGAAGCCGCCGCGAGCGTGACGTCGGACTCGGTCAAACCACCGACACCGGAGGCTACGATGTTCACCGCGACTTCGCTGGTGGACAACTTCTGCAGCGATTCGCGCAAGGCTTCGACGCTGCCCTGCACATCGCCCTTGATCAGGATCTGCACCAGGTTGGCCTTGGCCTCGCCCAACGTCGAGAAGACGTCCTGCATGTTGGCGCTTTGCTTGGCGAGCTTCACTTCGCGCAGCTTGGCCTGCCGATGCATGGCCACTTCGCGCGCGCGGCGTTCGGTTTCAACGACCAGCAGTTCGTCGCCTGCCAGCGGCGCGCCGGACAAGCCCAGCACCACCACCGGAATCGACGGTCCGGCACTTTCGACGGGCCGGCCGGCCTCGTCGAACATGGCGCGCACGCGCCCGAATTCCTGACCCGCGAGGAGCGGATCGCCGAGCTTCAAGGTGCCGCGCTGCACCAGCACGGTGGCCACCGCGCCGCGGCCTTTTTCGAGGCTGGACTCGATGACATACCCGCCCGCCAGACCTTCAACCGGCGCCTTCAACTCCAGCACTTCGGCCTGCAACAGGATGCTGTCGAGCAGTTGATCGACGCCCTGGCCGGTTTTCGCCGAGACGGACACGAAAATGTTTTCGCCGCCCCACTCTTCCGGAATGACGCCGTGTTTGGTCAATTCCTGCTTCACTTTTTCAGGATCCGCGTCCGGCTTGTCTACCTTGTTGACCGCGACCACGATAGGTACGCCGGCGGCCTTGGCATGCTGCACGGCTTCGACGGTCTGCGGCATGACGCCGTCGTCGGCACCCACCACCAGGATGACGATGTCGGTGACCTGCGCGCCGCGTGCGCGCATCGACGTGAACGCCGCATGGCCCGGGGTGTCGAGGAAGGTCACCATTCCCTTGTCGGTTTTGACGTGGTACGCGCCGATGTGTTGGGTGATGCCGCCGGCCTCGCCTGCCGCGACCTTGGTGCGACGGATGTAATCGAGCAGCGATGTCTTGCCGTGATCGACGTGACCCATGACGGTGACGACGGGCGGACGCGTAAGACCTTCATGCGTGTTCTCGCCGACGATGCCCTGCAGGTCGTCTTCGATGACGTTCTCTTTTCTCAGCACTGCGGTGTGACCCAGTTCTTCAACCACGAGCACCGCGGTGTCCTGATCGATCATCTGATTGATCGTCGCCATGACGCCCATGGTCATCAACGTCTTGATCACTTCCGTGGCTTTCACTGCCATCTTTTGAGCCAGTTCCCCGACACTCAGGGCCTCGCCGATGGCGACTTCACGCACCACCTTGGCCGTCGGCATTTCAAAGCCGTGCTTGCTGTCGGAGTCGCCCACCGCGCGGCGACGGCCGTCACGGGATTTCTTTTTCTTGTGGCGCGCGCTGACATCGCCGGCAATGTGCAATTCCTGGCGACCGTAGCGCGTGGCCTTGTCGTCCTCGGGCGTGCGTACTGCCTTGACCGGTTTCGCCGCCGTGGTCTTGCGCTCACGCTCGGCCTGATCGCGCGCCTGCTGCTCGATGGCGCGCCGCGCTTCGTCCTCGGCGGCTCGCTTCTTGTTCTCTTCATCCGAGCGACGGCGGGACTCTTCTTCCAGACGCTCCTTGTCCAGACGCTCGCGTTCGCGTCGCCCGGATTCCTCGGCTTCCAAGGCTGCCTTGGCCTGCTCTTCGGCCTCGCGCAGCTTGTCGATCTCTTCCTGCTGATGCCGGGCCTGGTCCTCCAGCACTTCACGCTTGACGTAGGTGCGTTTGCTGCGCACTTCGACATTGACGGTGCGCGCCCGGCCTTGCGGACTGGCCAGTTTCAATTCTGACTGCGACTTGCGGCGCAAGGTGATCTTGCGAGGTG
Organism: Pseudomonadota bacterium; assembly: GCA_031394735.1. GTDB lineage: Bacteria > Pseudomonadota > Gammaproteobacteria > Steroidobacterales > Steroidobacteraceae > TMP-86. The sequence goes on from JANMXI010000347.1 coordinate 7,736, forward strand.
CCGCATCGGCCGTTTCCTCGTTACCGTGACTGCGGCGCAGATGCGTGAGCAGCTCGTGCTTGGCATCCTCGCTGATCATGTCCTGCGCGCTGCTCACCTTGATGCCCGCCTGATCGAGCTGCAACAGCAGCCTGTCGACCGGAACCTTCAGCACCTCGGCAAATTGAGCGACCGTAACATCCGCCATAGCTTTCTTCCTCAGACCTTCGCTTCGTCAGCGAACCAATGTTTACGCGCTTCCATGATCAGCTCGGCCGCCTTCTTTTCATCGACGCCGGTCATTTCGACCAGTTCGTCGACCGCAAGGTCAGCCAGGTCGTCACGCGTGCGAACGCCTTTGCGTGCAAGTTGTTTGGCGAGCGCATCGCCAACGCACTCGACCAGATCGGCTGACCCTTCGGCGCCATCCAACGACTCTTCGCTGGCAATCGCCTGCGTCAACAGCACGTCTCGCGCACGGTTGCGCAATTCTTTGATGATTTCCTCGTCGAATTCCTCGATGCCGTTGAGCTCGCTCGCCGGCACATAGGCGATTTCCTCGATCGTGGAAAAGCCTTCCTGAACCAGGATGCTGGCCACATCGGCATCGACGTCGAGCTGCTTCATGAAGGTTTCGCGCAGTGCGAGGGACTCGCTCTCGCTCTTCGCTTCGGCCTGCGACTCGCTCATGACGTTCAATTCCCAGCCGGTGAGTTCACTGGCCAGCCGGATGTTCTGACCGCCCCGGCCGATGGCCTGCGACAGCTTGTCCTCGGACACCGCGATGTCCATGGAGTGGGAGTCTTCATCGACGACGATGGAGGTGACTTCCGCCGGCGCCATCGCGTTGATCACGAACTGCGCATTGTTCTCATCGAAGGGGATGATGTCGACTCGTTCGCCGGCGATTTCATTGGACACCGCCTGCACGCGCGAACCGCGCATGCCGACGCAGGCGCCAACCGGATCGATGCGCGGATCATTGCTGCGAACTGCGATTTTCGCGCGCACGCCGGCATCGCGCGCGGCGCCCAGAATGTTGATCAGTCCCTGGCCGACTTCGGGCACTTCGAGCTTGAACAATTCGATGAGAAACTCGGGCGCCGTACGTGACAGGAATAATTGCGGTCCGCGCGGCTCGGAACGCACTTCCTTCAAAAAAGCCTTGATGCGGTCCTGCGAACGAACCGGCTCGCGCGGGATCATCTCCTCACGCGGAATGAAGCCTTCGGCATTGGCGCCGAGATCCACATAGATGCCGTTGCGATCGACACGTTTGACGATGCCGCTGACCAATGTGCCGGAGCGGTCCTTGTAGGCATCGACCACCTGCGCACGCTCGGCTTCGCGCACTTTCTGCACGATGACCTGCTTGGCGGTCTGGGCCAGAATGCGCCCGAAGGGCACGGACTCCAGTGGTTGCTCCACGAATCCACCCGGTTCGACATCCGTATCGATGTCCTTGGCGTCATCGAGGCGCAACTCCCGCTCGGTAAATTCCAATTCCTTGGAATCATCCGCGAAGACTTTCCAGCGCCGAAAGGTGTCGTAGCCGCCGGTCTTGCGGTTGATGGCAATCCGCACGTCGAGTTCCTCGCCGTACTTCTTGCGCGTAGCCGATGCCAGCGCCGCCTCGAGCGCGTCGAATATGATTTCCTTGTCGACGCCCTTCTCGTTGGAGACCGCATCGACCGCCAGTAAAATTTCTTTATTCATCGGCCAAACTCCTGACAAACTTATCCTCGCGACGCCGCCGCTCCGCGCGGCTGCTGCGCGCGGCTGCTGCGCGCGCCTGTTCCACGCACCTGCTCCACGCACTTCATTCGGGCTTTAATTTCGCCTTTTGAATCCGTTTCAGGGGCAATGTGTAGTCCTGCCCGTCCACCTCAACCACCACCGAGTCTTCGGTCAGGGCGCGCAATGGCCCCGCAAAGCGCCGCCGCCCATTGAGCGGCAGCTTCAATTCAACAAAAATCCGCTCGCCGATGAAGCGCTCGAAATGAGCGCGTTTGCGCAACACCCGATCGAAACCCGGCGAGGACACTTCGAGTGAGTAATGACCCGGAATCGGATCCTCCACCTCGAGCTGCTCACTGACGGCATGACTGACGCGCGCGCAATCATCGACCGTCACGCCTGCGCCGGCATCGACCCTCGGCTTGTCGATGTAGAGCCGCAACACTCCGCTGCGTCCGCTCTGCGCAAACTCCACGTCGACCAATTCATAGCCCAAGGCCTCGACCACCGGCTCCATCATCTGAAGGAGAGCTTCGCGCATGTTATTGCAAGGACACCCATGAACAAAAAAGGGGACCATCGGCCCCCTTCATCAACGCATCCGCCCAACAAGGCATCCTGCGCAAAAAAGCTTTTCTTCGGTTCGGAAATTCAGTCAAGCGCCCCAAGCCGAGGGTCGCGATTATAGGCAAAACCCTAAAAAGAAGAAAGCCAAAAAAACACCTGTCTTGCTCGAATCTCGCGGCCGCACAAAGACGAAGGCCGCGTCAAACGCGGCCTTCGTTTACGGACAGTTAGAAGACGCTGTTACCAGCGTTTCGGACCGCGCGATCCACCACCACCACCACCACCGCCGCCGCCGCCACCGCCGCCACCGCCGGTGCGCTCTTGCGCTTCATTTACTTTCAGCGCTCGTCCGCCCACGTCATGGCCGTTGAGAGCTTGCATAGCGCGCGCCGCATCGGCGCTTGCCATCTCAACGAAGCCAAAGCCGCGAGGACGGCCGGTGTCACGATCGTTGATCAGCGCAACCGACTGAACGGCACCGTGCTTTTCGAACAGTGCGCGAACGCCTGCTTCGTCCATGGAGAACGGAAGATTGCCAACATACATTTTCGTCATGTGAAGAATACCTACTACAAAAACCAAACAAAGGCCGGTCACGAAACTCGCGCCGGTCACCTGGATCGATAAAACCAACATTGTGGGTTGTGGCCAAGGTGACGCGAAGCGGCGCGGTGACCAGAAGCAACGGACAAGGAAAAGTTATGCGAACCGCGGGCGAATATACAGGAAATAAATTAATGCTGCCAATAACTTGCCACGGGTGGCTGAGGTCGCGGGCGAAGTGGCAGAGGATCGGTCCATTGCCATCGGCAGGTCAAACCCGCGCCGCGGCAAAGATCGGCGGCAATTTGCGCTTCATCCAGGCCATGATTGACCATCAAGAACCCGCCATCGGCCGCTAAATTGGCGGCGACCCGCAATAGCAACTCTTTTGGTTTCAACAGGTTAAGAGGTAACCCCCAAGCCAATATAGGATCGGGGGAGACAAACGGGAACCAACAGGTGATGAGATCGGCCGACTCGCTGACGAGTCGATAGTCCTCGCCACGGAACGCCGTTTCCGGCCAGAGGCGCGTATAGCCGCGGGCGTAGTCCTGGCGCGTATGGCCGTTGGCATAACGCCGATACGCCTCCAATTCGTACCCGGTCAGCCGTCGCGGGCGGAAGAAAGTCTGTAATGCGGCCGCATACCAAAAGCTCGCGCATCCCACATCTGCCATCACGGAGGCACGCGGCGGCGTCTGTCCCGATGCACCCCAAGCCCGATCGAGCAGGTCCAGATAGGCGTAATTGTTAAGACTCGTCTCCTGCGTCATGCGCGACTCGAAGCGTGCTGCGTACTTGAATTGCAACGCGCCGATACGCGATCGCTGCGCGGGGTCACTCACCGACAATTGTCCGCAGGGTAGTTCGACATGGTCACCGCGCGAGAAACGAATGCTATTGGAGATATGCAGCGAGACTCGGTTGCGCAGCGAGCGCAATCGTTGGGGCAGCGATCGCTTCGGAGTAGACTGCATCGTTCGCATCCTAGCGCGACACAACCGGTTCGTATATTTGGGAGACTCCATGCTTCGCACCCTTCGCCGTGTCATTGCGGCTACCGCGCTTTCCACCTCCGCAGCCTTTCCCGCCGACGCGCCCGCCACGGCTCTCACCGCGATTCATTGCGGACATGCCATCGACAGCATTGCCGGCAAATTATTGGGCCCCACCACCGTGGTCGTCGAAGCGGGCCGCATCAAAGAGGTGATCGCCGGCGCACCGACACCGGCCGGAGCCAGCGTCATCGACCTGTCATCGCAGACCTGCCTGCCAGGCCTCATCGACAGCCATACGCACCTGACCATGCAGATCAGCCGGTCCACCTATATCGATCAGTTTCATCTGAACCCGGCCGATTACATGCTGCGCGCGCCCGCGTATGCGCGCCGCACATTGCTGGCGGGTTTCACGACCGTGCGCAATCTCGGCGACGATCAGAACGAGTCGGTCGCGCTTCGCAACGCCATCAACGAGGGCGTCTTGGCCGGGCCGCGCATCTTCACCGCCGGACAGGCCGTCGGGTCCACGGGTGGGCACGGCGATCCCACCAATGGCTATCGCGCAGATCTCGCCGGCGATCCGGGACCCTCCCAAGGCATCATCAACAGCATCGAGGATGCAGCCAAAGCGGTTCGCCTGCATTACAAGGCCGGGAATGATCTGATCAAGATCATGCCCTCGGGCGGAGTCATGGATGAAAGCGCCAGCGGCGACAACGCGCAGATGACCGTGGAGGAAATCAAGGCGGTCGTCGCCATCGCCCACGACTATGGATTCACCGTGGCCGCTCATGCACATGGCGCCGAAGCCATTCGCCGCGCCGTCGTCGGCGGCGTCGACTCCATCGAACACGGCACCTTGATGAACGATGAGGACATCAAGCTGATGAAAGAGCACGGCACCTGGTACGTGCCGACGATTTCCGCCGGCACGTTCGTGGCATCGAAGGCGAAAATACCCGGTTACTACCCGCCGCAGGTTGCGGTCAAAGCCGCGGCCCTCGGCGCCGTGATTCAGGGGACCGCCGGCCGAGCCTACAAGGCCGGCGTCAAGATCGCCTTTGGTACCGATGCCGGTGTCTACCCGCATGGTCAAAACGCCGGTGAATTCGAGTTGATGACCCAGGCGGGCATCCCGGCCATGGCAGCCCTCCAGGCGGCCACTATCAATGCCGCGCTGCTCCTGAAGCACGACAAAGATCTGGGCTCATTGAGTTCGGGCAAGTTCGCCGATGTCGTGGCCGTACCCGGCAATCCGCTGGAGGACATCAGTGTGATGCGCAAGGTGTCGTTCGTCATGAAGCAAGGCAACGTGTTCAAACAGGACGGCAAGCCCACGCCGGATCCCGAATCCGAGAATTGAAATTCCGCCGGCGACGCGATTGTGGGGCGGCGCGCGCGCGCTCGCTCAAAACTGCAGTGAGGGGGTCATATCGCCCATGGGTTCAGCACTGCGCGCCTTGAGCGCCGCATCGCGTGCCGCGAGCCCGCGCAGCGTCGGCAGATCGAAGCGCCGGCTGATGAACCGCAGAACCGACCCCGTGTCGTACTGCGTATGGTCGATGAAGTGGCGCTTCGCGAAGGGCGATATCACCAGCGCCGGGATGCGTGTTCCGGGCCCCAGCAGATCTGCCTGCGGTGGCGGGACGTGATCCCAGAACCCACCGAACTCATCGTAGGTGATGATGATCACCATGTGCGCCCATTGCGGGCTGGCCTGAAGCTTGGACACCAGCGCCGCAAGATGTGTATCGCCCTCGGCGACCGAGGCGTAGCCCGGGTGCTGATTCAAATTGCCCTGCGGTTTGTAAAACGCCACCGCAGGCAGCCGCCCCGCCGCCGCATCCGCAATCAGGTCTTCGTAATCCTTGAGATGCTCGTGACGCTCGTCGGCGCCCCGCAGCGGATCGAAGCGAGTGTAGTAGTTGAATGGTTGATGATGCGGTTGGAAATCCGGTGCGCCGCCTGCGGTTGCCGGTGCGTAAATGACCTTTCGCTCCGCACCAGGCGTCTGCATGCCATCGATCGTTGCAGCGCGCCACGAGCCGGCATACCAGGCCCAGTGAACGTCCTTCGCTTCCAGCAGGTCACCGATGGTGGTCTCCTGCTGCGGAGGCAAGGTGATCGGCTTGCCTGGGTCCGCATAGGCGCGACTCGAATCACCCGCGGCCGGCTCCGCTGCACTCGGCTGATACGGCGGCTGCAGGGTATTGACGGCGTAAAATTTGCCGTCGCCGAAATAATCTGCGGGCGCGATGCCGCCGGTACTCACATAATGCGGAGGGCCATCCAGCGCCGAGGCCGGCGACTTGGAATCCACCGTCAGCTTCGCAAGGTAGTGTCCGGCGCTGTCCTTGTCCAGAACAGTAATACGCGGCTTCGCCACCGCCGTATCGGCATGCGGATATTCGGGTGCGCAGGCGCAGATCAAGTATTGATGATTGAGAAAGGATCCGCCAAACGCGCCCTGGAAGAAATTGTCCGCCAGTGAATACGTTCGAGCCAGATCCGTCAGCGCCGAGCGACCGTTGTCGTAGTGACCCATGGTCAGGCCGCCCGCGTCCGACCAAGCCGCGAACCCCGCATTGCTACCATTGTCGATCTGCATCTGGTTTTCGAAAAAGCGGTGGATCAGATCACGGGTGACGATGTGACTGTTTAATCGCACGCCGGATTTGGGCGTGAACGCCGTCTCGATGGCGAACGGCGCGTTGGGTAAGCCGGCGCTCTGCGCTTCGGACACTGTGGGTGAAACCCCCTCCTCGGTGACACCGCCCCAGGTCTTGGGCAGTTCGCGCAAGACCGACCCGTCACGATCCTTCTGCACCCCATACGCAGCCGTTGGCTTGCCGTCCTTACCCAGCACGTCGCCGATACCGCGCGCACCGGGAAAGCGGCCGAATAAATTGTCGAACGAACGGTTCTCGGCGTAGATCACCACGATGGTGTTAACGCGCTCACGCAGCGCGCTCGTGGTCGCGGCCTCGCGATCCGCCGGCACCATGTGCAAATCACGATTGACGCAACCACTGCACGCCAGCAGCAGCGCGCCTGCAATGAACGCTGCCAGCTTGGGTGCATGCGATGCCTTCATCGTCGGAAGCTGGCGGTGATGCCGAAAGTCCGCGGTCGGAAGGTGAAATTCGAATATAACGGTCCCGGCGCGGTACCCGGATTATTCGGATCGACCACGCTGTATAGATAATTCGTCGTGGTGTGCGAGTCGAGCAGATTATCGACGAATAACGACAGATTCCAATCACTGACCGTCGTGCCGGCGCGCAGCGACATGAAGCGATTGGATGACACGGTGTACGTGTACGGCGTGTATTGCGAGGACAACGGATCCTGACTGGCCGCCAACCAGTTATTGCGGCTTTGATACTGGTAATCCAGGCGCGCATACGGCCCATCCGCGCCACCGGTGAAATTGAATTGCAGCCCGAGCGAGGCGGTCCACGGTGCAATGGCGCCGGGGCTGCCGCCGATCGCCGCTTCGCCGGAAATGGCGTCGCCCTTGATGGCCAATCCGGCCTTCGAGTCCTGCGAGTAGCGCGCGCTGTTGTAACCAACGGCTGCTTCCAGATTCAGATGATCGCCCAGCAGGGCTTCGGCCTGCACATCGAAACCCTTGGAAACCGCAGTGCCCAGATTGTCGGTGAACTGCAATCCGCAGGTGCTGACGTACACATTCTGCTGGATGTTCTTCCACTTGATGTAATACACGCTGCTCGATAATTTGAAGCGGTTGTTGAAATTGTTCTTGGCGCCGACTTCGAAACTCTGCGTGGAATCCGCATTGTAATTGAGTGGCGCCTGACCATCCGGATAGCCCAAGGTCACCAATCCGTCCGCGCACTGTTCGATCAACGGCGGGTTGCCGCCGCCGGCACGGAACCCCTTGGCATACGTGGCATAGAACAGATTGTCTGCATCCATTTGATAGGAAACGCTGACCTTGGGCGTAAACGGCTTTTCCGACTGCGTGGCGTTCGCATAGTCGGGACCGAAGTTCTGCAGCCCGTCCGCGTAATGTGACAGGTCAAAGGTGGATTTGGACAGGCGCGCACCCAGCGTGAGTTTCCATTGATCGGTGAACGCATAGGTCGCCTCGCCAAAGGCCGCGATCTGACGATCGTGCGCGACGTTCTGGTTGTAGTACGAATCGCCGTTGGCCAGCAGAGGAATGCCAAAGGCCTCCTCGGCGGTCAGCCCGTAAATGTTAAGGAAGAAATCATCGACCATAGGATCGTGAATTTCCTCGACGCTCTCCTCGCGCGACAAGGAGAAAAACAAGCCGGCGGTCCAGCGCAAGCGGCTGGAGGGGTCATTGGATTGCAGGCGAAATTCCTGAGTCACGCTTTCCTGCCGGTTGGTCACCGTCGCCGGGGAGCGATAGTTCTGTATCGATGCGGGCAGGTGATAGCCACTGCCATCGATGAGCGGATATTCCGACGGGTTCAAGAAGGAAATGCCGAATTCGGCAGCAGGCCAGCCCAGCGACTGATAGAAGGCCACGTTGTACATCGTGCCCTCGTAGCCGGTCACTTCATCACGATGGAACAGCGAGGTGTTCGAGATCAATGTCACCGCACCCAGATCCGCTTCGACCTTCAACGCCGGCAGATAGTATTTGTCCGGCACCGGCAATGGGCTTGGGTTGCCGTTGTTGAAGCGGCCGCCGGACGCATCCGAATACGCGTCCTGATAGGTGGATAGGTCGTGACGCTTGCTGTTTTGATACATGAAACTTGGCGTGATCTTCAGCCCCTCCGTCGGCTGCCAGACAGCGGCCAGTCGCAGCACGACGGTACCGACGTGATTCGAATTGCCATCGACGACCTGACGGGATGTGGGATCGACGCGGTCGATCCAACCGCCGTCTCGCCGGTACCAGGCGCTGGCTCGAAAACCCAGCACACCGTCGATGATTGCAACGCCGTGAGCGACGCCGCCTTCGTAGCTGGCCTCGCCGTGCTGCGTGAAGGAGACCTCGCTTCGAACGTAAGTTGAATCCTCCGTCAGACTGGGCTGCGCCAGAATGTAGCGAACCGTGCCGCCCTCGGAGCCCGAACCGAACAGCGTGCCTTGCGGGCCGCGCAGAACCTCGACGCGCTCCAGGTCGAAGGTCTTGGGCAATGTATCGTCGGGGTTGAACCCCAGAGCGCGCATTTGAATCGGCGTGTCATCTATATAGATGCCGGTCGTGCCGGCGCCGCCGGAGGAGGAAATGCCGCGGATGGAAATGGCGTTGGTGCCGGAATTGTCGATCGACAAGCCGGGCGTGAAGCGCACCACATCGTTGATGTCCTTGATGCCCTTCTGGTCGATCGACTCCTGGCTGAATGCGCTGATGCTCAACGGCACACGGCTGATGCCTTCCTCGTGGCGAGTCGCTGTCACCACGATCTCTTGCAATCCGCCGGCGTCGCCAGGCGTGTCGGCAGCCGCTGCCGCGCTCAGACCAGCCAGCGCCAGTGTGGACGCTCCCACGAGGCGCAAAAACAACGCATAGGGAATCTGGTCGGTTCGTGACATGGTGACTCCGAAAAAATCTGCGATCAAAGACAGTAGCATCGGGCCGCAACCGGTGCAAACGAAGGCCTTGGGAACACCCGTGTTGCGTTTATGCAGCGATCATTCGCCGGTTCGGAATCGCGTCCATTCGCGCGACACCAGGCGCGAATACGCCAGCGGCTCGGCGCGATGCGTCAGCAACCTTGCGCGAGTCTGTTCGTCGGGGTAGATGCTGCGATCATTCTTGATCTTTGCGTCGATGAAGGGCAGCGAGGCCGAGTTGCCGTTGGGATATTTCACGAAGTTCGTCACGCCCGCCATGACCTCGGGCCGCATCAGATAGTTCAAGAACAGCTGCGCATTGAGCGGATGAGGCGCATCGGCTGGAATGCCCATGGCATCGACCGTCAACATCGCGCCTTCGATCGGCACCAGGTAGGCGATCTGGACCCCGTTGGCGGCTTCATGCGCACGCGCTCGAGCCTGCAAGATATCGCCGGACCATCCCAGCGAAATGCACACGCTGCCGTTGGCCAGATCGCTGATGTATTGCTGGCTGTCGATGTAGCGCACGAAGGGCCGGATCTTGCGCAAGGTTGCTGACGCCAGCGCAATGTCGCGCTCGTCGCGGCTGTTGGCATCGCGACCCAGATAGATCAGCACCGAGGAAATCACCTCCGACGCAGCATCGACGATGCTGATTCCACAGTCCTTTAACCTGGCCGCATTGCGCGGGTCCAGGATCAGCGCCCATCCGTTGGGAAGATTGGGCCCGAGCCTCGCGCGCACCTGCGCTTCGTTGTAGCCGATGCCGGTCGAACTCCACAAATACGGCACGCCGTACTCATTGCCCGGATCATGCAACGCCAGGCGTTTCATGATCTCCGGATCCAGATTGACGCGATTCGGTAGCAACGCGGGGTCGAGCTTGCGAAACACGCCGGCCCGAACTTGCCGCTCAAAGAAATATCCCGTCGGCACGACGAGGTCGTAGTTCGTGCGCCCCGTCAGCAGCTTGGTTTCCAGCACTTCGTTACTGTCGAAAATATCGTACCGGACCTTGATGCCGGTCAGCTTTTCAAAATTCGGAATCGTGTTCGGTGCGATGTAATCCGACCAGGAGTAGATGTTGAGGAATTTCTGCGAATCGTGTGCGCCGTCCGCACCGGCAGGGGCTACCATGCCCGGCGAGTTCGCCGCCTGTTCGCTGCAACCCGCCGCGAGGATTGCCAGCGCCAGAATTGCGCAGCTACGCCGGAATGGCACCGCCGCTACCCTATGAGCTCGCCGACCGCCCGATGCGCCTGATCGATGGCGGTGTGCGTATACGCGTCCCAGCCGGCATCGGAATTGGCGATGGCGATGCGCCCCACCCTTTTGTGCGCGGTTTTGGCGAGCGCCTCTTGCTTGTCCATGTCATCGTAAAGAGGCGTGGGCGTGTACGCATACCCGTGCGGCCAGCGATTGACCGTAATCGCGGCGACGTCGCGATCAAAGTCAAAGCCACCCGCCCCCAGCATCTTGCTCAGCTCCGCGCGTATCGGCTTTTCGAAGTCGGCAAAGCTCATGCCGTACAGACGCGACCGGCCGATGCGATATTGCTCGCGCATGTTCAACCCCTGATTGGGCGCGCACGGCATGTACTCCAGATGCATGCAGATCGGCTGTGAGGGATCGGCAGAAAAATGGTAGTCATCCAGGCTCACCGGAAAATCCAGGTAAGCGTCGAACATGCCGCCGGCATTGGCGATGAAGCCCACGCCCAGCTTGTGCCAGGCGAGCCAGTTGCGGGCGATGACGTTGACGTAGACCAGCGGCGCACGCACGTTCTCGTGCAAGGCGGCACGTTGCCGCGCATCGGTTTCCGGTGCGAGATAGGGGACCATGGCGTGATAGCACGCCAATACACAATCGTGCGCGGCAACGCGCACCGGCTTGCCATCACGTACGTAGGCCACCTGCACGCCTTTGTCCACATTGCGCACATCAACAGCGGTGAAACTCAGGCGGATCCGCACAGCGTTCTGCGCAAGATCGAGCTGCGAATAATCAAAGCGAGCACGCACGATGTCTTCCATGCCCGACCCGGGTGCGATGCCAGGGATCAAGCGGCGCACCAGCATGCGCGCGATCGAGGCGTTGCCATCCGGGAAGTGATAGATGTAGGGCTCGAACTCTTCAGCCTGACCGGCCGCCGCCAGGATGGCACGCTGCGCCTTGAGGCCGGGTAAATCCAGCGCCTCACTGACGGGCACCGCATCGATGCCGATCGCCCACAGCCCATGGGTTCGTTTCTGCAGGAGCTTCAGAATGTCTGCATCCGCATCCCAGTACCGCTTTATAAAGTCGCTGTAGCTGGTGTGTTCGAGCACGGTCCGCCGTTGTTCGGGCGTCGAGCCCTTCAATACATCGCGATCGGAGAGGAACATTTCCTCCAACTGCGCTTTCGCGCGCTCGTTCAGCGGCATCTGCGCGATGTACTCGCGCAAGGGCGCGGGATCGCCGGCCTGTTCATCCCAGTCCTGCCAGCGACCGAAAGGCTGCCGAACGAGGCGGTCAGCGCCGAAACTCTCGGCATTGAAGAACACGGCGTGTTTGAGATTCCAGCGCTCATAAAAGCCCTGATCGAAGGCCGTGTTGAACCGGGCAGTATCGATGCCCAGATCGGTTAGCAGGCCCCGCGCCACCTTGCTCCATTTGTGCTTCGGAGAATCGATGGACTGCGTGCCGCCGTACCCCAGGATCATTTTGCCGTCGACTTCAAACTCGTTGCGCTTGGCGTGGCCGCCAAAGTCATCATTGGTGTCCAGAATGAGAATGCGCGCCTTAGGCTTGCGCTTCAGGTAGTAGTGCGCGCTGGCCAGACCACTGATGCCGGCGCCCACGACCACCAGGTCGTAGTGCTCCTCGACTTTCGCGCCGGTGAGCTCGAACGGCAACCCATCGCGCAGCCGGTGGGCCGCCTCAAAAGACCCGGCGTGACTGCCGCGCAATCCGCTGCGCGAGGGAGGATAGTCACCGACGCCGGTGGAGGACACGGCTGCCGGCGTGGCTGCACCGGTTGCAGCCGCGGCGAGCGCCTTTGACCATTCGATGCTGCCGACACCGGAGACGGCCAGCGCGACACCATTCATGAAATCACGCCGTGTAATATTATCTTTCATTGCCCGATCTTGGCAGCGTCCAGGAAGGTTCGTCAAACATCGGTCAAACCGATGGATTGGATCGGAATTTTGATCTGTTTTTCGGCACACCCGACCTCATCTTCGAGTCTTCACGGAGGTTCTCATGCAAGAAATCAGACGCAGCAACGAACGGGGCTATGCTGATCACGGGTGGCTCAAGTCCTACCACACGTTCTCATTCGCCGATTACCACGATCCGAAACATGTGCAATTCGGTCCCTTACGCGTGATCAATGAAGACCGGGTGGCCGCGGGCGGCGGCTTCGGCACCCATGGTCATCGCGACATGGAGATCATCAGTTATGTGCTCGACGGCGAACTGTCGCACAAGGATTCCCTGGGGAACGGCTCGACCATCCGGCCCGGCGATGTGCAGCGCATGAGCGCGGGTTCAGGCGTGCGCCACAGTGAGTTCAATCCCTCACCGACGCACGGAGTGCACTTTCTGCAGATATGGATCCAGCCCAAGAGCAATGGCATTGCTCCTAGTTATGAAGAGAAGCACTTCGAAGCCCAACAGAAGCGGGGCCGCTTGAGGCTGATCGCATCAGCGACCGGCGCGGAGGGGTCGGTGATGTTGCATCAGGATGCAAGCCTGTACGCAGGACTGTTCGACGGCGGTGAAACTGGTTCTTTGAACGTTGCCGAGGCCCGACAGATCTACGTGCATGTGGCGCGCGGTTCAATCGAGGCCAACGGCGAGGCGCTCGATGCCGGTGACGCACTCACGCTCACCGCAACGCGCGCGCTAAAACTGGCGAACGGGCACGATGCCGAAGTCCTGGTGTTTGACCTGCCGTAAGCGGACGGCATTGGCGGTTTAGGGACGCACCGCCCACTTAGAGCGAAGTGCTGGCGCTAAAGGTGTCGCATTGGTCGATGTTGCCGCTTTCAAAGCCGCGTTTGAACCAGCGCACGCGCTGCGCAGAACTGCCATGCGTAAAGCTGTCGGGCACCACCGTGCCCTGTGATCGTTTCTGCAAGGTGTCATCGCCGACCGACGAGGCGGCCTGCAACCCTGATTCCAGATCGCCAGGCTCGAGAATCTTCCGTGCATCATTGGCCTGCTCCGCCCACACGCCGGCGAAGCAATCTGCCTGCAATTCCAACCGCACCGACACCTGATTCGCCTCCGATCCGCCAGAGGCCTGCTGAGCGCGCTCGGCTGCCTCGGAGACGCCGAGTAAATTTTGCACATGGTGGCCGACTTCGTGGGCAATGACGTAGGCGCGGGCGAAATCGCCGGGTGCCCCAAAGTCTGCAGCGAGCTGCCGATAAAACGCCAGGTCGATATACACCTTCTGATCGCCGGGACAATAGAACGGACCGGCGGCCGATGAGGCCATGCCGCAGGCGGAGGACACCTGGCCGCTAAACAATGTCAGCTTCGGCGGAGTATAGGTCTTGCCGTGGGATTTAAAGTACGTACCCCAGACATCTTCGGTCTCGCCGAGCACGGCGCGCACGAAATCCACCTGCGGATCCTGTGCCGCTTCGCCGCTCACCGGGGCGGCCGGCGTGGACGAGTCCTGCTGTTGATTCGCGCCCAACAGGCCGAGCAAGGTCACCGGATTGACGCCCATGAAGTAACCGATGACGACCACCGCGATGGTTCCGAGCCCAATGCCCGTGCCGCGTCGGCCCAAACCCGACCCTCGGGCATCCTCGACATTGTCGCTGCGGCGGCTGTCATCGAGCTTCATAAGCGACTCCTGAACAATGATTTTCACTTGAGCTGGCGGAGCAGCAAGGTTCCGTCACTGCGACAGTTCCCTTGCCGCCACAAAGAAAAAGTAAAATGCGTTTACTGCGACTGCCAGCATACTACGAGCGGGCCACCGTCTTGCAGGTCAACCGAGTATGAAATCCGCGGTACTGCGTCGTCATTCCGACACGCCGGACACCGGAGTTGTTCAATCTGTGACGCTAATCGATACGTCTAATTGAGTTAAATCCGAAGCTTATGTCCTGCTATACTGATTTAACATTAACTGCGGACCAGCAATGCCCTTAACCTTTGCCGTACCCAAAACACTCGCGACATCGGTCGCCGGACTGTTGTTATTGAGCGCGGCGTTTTCCAGCCCCGCATCCGCGCGCCAACGTCATCATCACACGCACCGCAGCCAGGCCGGCACGCCCAAAATGCCTGCGTTGCGCTCCAGTTCCGCGCTGGTCGTTGACGAAAACACCTCCACGGTGCTGTTGGCGAAGCAGGCCGATGCAGTCATCCCGATCGCCTCCATTACCAAATTGATGACCTCCCTGGTGGTTCTCGAAGCCAAGCAATCCCCGGATGAGATGATCACGCTGACACGCGAGGATCGCGAAACCGGGCGCGGTGGCCATTCCCGTCTGCCCACGGGCGCGACTTTCCGCCGAGGCGACCTGATGCACCTGGCGCTGATGTCGTCAGAAAATCGCGCGGCTCACACGCTCGGCAACCGCTACCCCGGCGGGCTTCGCGCATGCGTCGCGGCGATGAATGCCAAGGCAAAGTCTTTGGGGATGCTCCACACGCATTTTGCGGACCCCACCGGTCTGTCCCGCCTGAATACATCGAGCCCGGAAGATCTCGCCAGACTGGTCATTGCCGCGTCGCAGGACCCGGTGATCCGCAACTACTCGACGGATGAGCGGCACACGGTGCAGGCTGGCCGCCATCGCCTGGAATTCCGCAATACCGATAACCTGGTGGCCAATCCGAACTGGAACATCGTCGTTCAAAAGACGGGTTACACGGTGGATGCCGGACGCTGCCTGGTGATGAAAGCCATCATCGAAGACCGCCCCATCGTCATCGTGTTGCTGGATTCCTACGGCAAGTACACCCGCATCGCCGACGCAAAGCGAATCCGCGACTGGATTCACGATCGCGCCAACGAGCGCGTGGAGCACGCCTCGCGCTAAGAGTTTTTTCTAGGCGCGCATCTTCGCGCCGCTACCATCGAACGGTGCCGCCGCCTGTCGTGTCGCCTTGCGGCGCTCGCCGATGAGTTCGATCTCAAAACCTGCATCCGCGGTTGCCAATTCCTTCGGCACGTAACCCAACGCAATCGACTTCTGCACCCGGTGCCCATACGCACCGGAGGTCACCCAGCCGACGACCTTGCCGTCATGCCAGATCGGTTCATCGCCCAGCGCGTCCGCATCGGCTGCATCCACCACGAAACTCACCAGCCGCAGCTTGCCGCCACTGGCTTTCTCGGCCAACGCGGCGTCGCGCCCGATGAACTCGCTCTTCTTGAAATCGACGAAGCGGTCCAGCCCTGCTTCCAATGGCCCGTAGATGGGCCGGAACTCGCGTGCCCAAGTGCCGAAGCCCTTTTCGATACGCATCGAATTCAAGGCACGGCCGCCGAATGAACGCAATCCGAATTCGGCGCCCGCCTTGACCAGCGTGTCGTAGAGCGCACGCTGATAGTCGCTGCTGATCCACAGCTCGTATCCCAGTTCGCCGGTAAACGAGACGCGGCCGACGAACGCCGGGATCATGCCGACGTCCATTTGACGGAACGACATGAACGGGAACGCGGGCGTCGACAGGTCATCGCGCACCAGGCTCTGCAGCAGCGCCCGCGAGTTCGGACCCGCGACCGACAGACCCACGTATTGCATGGCGCACGGGCGCACGGTGACGCCGGCCGGTGGCGCGTGACGCTCGAACCAACGCAGGTAATAGCTTTCTGCGGCATAGGTGCCGATCAGAAAAATGCGGTCCTCGGCAAGACGGCAGAGGGTGAAATCGCCGATCAGCTTGCCGCGCTCGTTGAGCATGGGCGTCAGCGCAATTCGGCCGACACTCGGCACCCGGTTCGCCATGATCCGCGACAGCCAGTCCGCTGCGCCGGCGCCGGTGATTTCGAACTTGCCGTAATTGGAAATCTCCAGCAGGCCCACCGAGGACCGCACTGCCTGACATTCGATGCCGACATGCGGATGCGAATTGGAGCGCCGGAAGCTGATGACATCGTGTGCTTCCGATGCCGAGGGCGCGAACCACAGCGGATGCTCGAGACCGCAGTAGTCACCGAAAACGGCATTCTCGCTCCGCAGTTTTTCGTAAATCGGCGTCGTACGCAGAGGCCGCGCGGCCGGCAATTCCTCGTTCGGAAACCGGATGCTGAAACGGCGCGAATAGTTTTCGCGCACTTTCGCATTGGTATAGGCCAACGTGGTCCAGTCGCCGTAGCGGGCCACATCCATGCCCCAGATGTCGGCGCCCGGATCTCCCTCCACCATCCAATTTGCCAGCGACAGACCCACGCCGCCGCCCTGGCTGAAGCCGGCCATCACGCCGCAGGCCACCCAGAAAATCTACAATCCCTTGATTGGCCCGACCAGCGGATTGCCGTCCGGTGCGAAGGTGAAGGGACCGTTGACGATTTTCTTGATGCCGGCTTTTTCCATGGCCGGGAAATGGCGGAAGCCGACTTCCAGACTGGGCGCGATGCGCTCCAGGTCGTTCTGCAACAGGTCCTGACCAAAGTCCCACGGTGTCTGCTGCGGCGACCAGGGCACGCAGGCGCGCTCATAGGTACCGAGCAACATTCCGCCACGTTCCTGGCGGGTGTAGATTTCGCCCTCGAAGTCCAGAACCGTCATGATCTCCGGCTTGCCCACGAGCTCTGGCATGTCGCCGGTGATCAGATATTGATGTTCCATGGCGAGAATCGGCAGTTCCAAACCGACCATCCGCCCCACTTCGCGCGCCCACAAGCCGCCGGCGTTGACGACGTGCTCGGCATGCACATTGCCGCGTTCGGTGATTACGTCCCAGCTGCCATCGGCACGCTGCTTCAGATCCACGACGCGCGTCTGACGGATGATTTCTGCGCCGCCGATCTGCGCCGACTTCGCGTATGCGTGCGTAACGCCATAGGGATCCACATGACCCTCGACCGGATCGTACAGCCCGCCCAAGAATTGCGTCTTGTCCATGAGCGGGAACAACTTCTCCGCCTCATCGATGCCAATGATTTCCAGGTCCATGCCCAGGTAGCGGCCGCGCGCCTTGGCCATTTTCAACCAGTCCATGCGCTCCGGCGTTCCGGCCAACATGATGCCGCCGGTGATGTGCAGTCCGCAGGATTGACCGGAGATCTGCTCCAGTTCCTTGTACAGATTGATGGTGTACTGCTGCAGCCGCGCCACATTCGGATCGCCATTGAGCGTGTGCATGCCGCCCGCGGCATGCCAGGTGGATCCGGAGGTCAATTCCGCACGCTCGAGCAGCAAGACATCTTTCCAGCCAGCCTTGGTGAGGTGATACAACACGCTTGCGCCGACCACACCGCCACCGACGACCACCACTTTTGCGTGGCTCTTCATATCCGCTCCAATTCGATTTTAAGAGTTAACGATTCATTCGTTCGAAACGGCGAGACGCACGTTCGAACCCGCAGCGGCCGCGTTGGGACCGAAGCGCTCGATCAGCCAGGACCGGAACAGCGCGATCGCCGTGTCGCTCAAGCCTTCCGGATGGGTGATTAGATAGTAGCCATAGCCATCATCGAGACTGACGTCGAATGGCTTCACCAATCTGCCCGTTCGAATCTCTTCGCCGAACAGAGTGGTGTCGACCAACGCAAGTCCCTCGCCGCTCAGCGCGTACTGCACCGCCAGCAAGGCTGTATCAAACACCAGCCCGCGTTCCACCTGCATGCTGGGCAAGCCGACCTGGCGCGCGAACTGCGACCACACGTGATGGCGCGCCAGGTCCGCGATGCGCACATGCACCAATTCGTTCGCCTCAATGAATTCCGGTAACGTTTTGCCGGCGTGCCGCTCAGCGATGCTCGGATGACACAACAGACTCAAGTGCACCGGCCACAGCAGGTCGGCCACCAGATCGGTCACCATGGGCTTCGAGTAGATGACGGCGACGTCGACATCGCTCAAGGGTGGCCCGACGCCATACGGGCTGACCAGATCGATCTCCACCTCGGCACTGGCGCGACGGAAATCCCGCAAAATGGGCACGGCGAGATGGACGGCAAAACTGGGCGGCATCTGCACGCGCAGCGTGCGCATCGCAGTCGAACCTTCGTTGCGGATATCGTCGAGCGCGTATTCGAGACGGTCAAACGATTTCATCACCGCATGCAGTAGATGCTGGCCGGCCTTGGTCAACACCAGTGAGTGCGGTTTGCGATCGAACAGTTGCGCGCCGATCAATTTTTCCAACGCAATGACATGCCGCGACAAGGCGCTTTGCGAAATCAGCAAGGCATTGGCGGCGGCGGTGAAACTGTTGTGCTTGGCAACGCCTTCGAATGCGCGCAGCGCGTTCAAGGGGAGCCAGCGACGGTCGATGCTGGTCTTGGGCATCAGGCCCTCCTGTCTTAAGGCACTTTCACGCCGGTGGCGCGTTCCTGGTCGGTCACGACGTTGCGCGCGCACCAGAAATAATGGAATGCCGCCCAGAAACCCGTCGGTGCCAGCACCAGCAACGCCGAGCGCAGCGAAGCGGCGTCGGCGATGTGATTGGGCGCGAACCAGTCGCTCAGCAACCCGACGATGCCCGGCGCCAGGATGAGATTGCCGACGTTGGCGACAAACAACGTGGTGGCGCAGAACACGGCGCGCATGCGTGGCTGCGCCAGGTTGTTGATGATGCCGAAGCACGGACCGATGTAGAAATAGATCGCCGGGATGAAGATCCAGAACATGGTCTTGGCCAACGCCAGGGAGTGCGTCCAGAAGATCACGATCGAGGGGATCGTGACCAGCCCGATCACCGCGCCCATCAGAATGACGATGCGCCGCGGATTGCACATGAAGCGACTGGAGAGCAGCCAACCGGTGGCAATGGTGGCGCCCATACCGGCCCACAAGTTGATCGGGCCGATGATCTCGCCCGCCTGCCCCGCCGTCAGACCGAAGCTGCGCTGCAGATAGGTGGGCGTCCACCACATCAGTCCCCAACCCCACAGCGCCGTCACGGCGCTACCCAGCATCAGGTGCACGCAGGAGCGCTGCAGCCACAGGAACTTCATGCTCTCGAAAAACGTGGCCGTGCCCACCTCCTCGGCGGCGTCGAATCGACCGCGCTTGGGCTCGCGCACGGTCAGCCATATCAGCAGCGCAAGGACCGCGCCGGGAATACCCAGCGCCAGAAACACCATGCGCCAGCCATGTTGATCGGCAATGGTGCCGGCTACCGACGCTGCGATCCAGGCGCCGATCGGCGCGCCGAGGCCAAAGATGGTGAGCGCCATGGGCCGGCGGTCGACCGGGAAGTAATCGGACAACAGGGAATTGGCGCCCGGCGTTCCGCCGGCCTCGCCCACTCCCACGCCGATGCGCGCCAGGAACAGTTGCCAGTAGCTGGCGGCAATGCCGGTGAACGCCGTCATGATGGACCACAGACCCACCGAGATGGCAATGATGTTGCGACGGTTGCGGCGGTCGATCAGCCAGGAAATAGGAAATCCCATCACCACGTAAAAGAACGCGAGCGTGACACCGGCCAATGCGCCGATGCCCGCATCGGTCAGATGCAGTTCCAGACGAATCGATTCCTGCACCGTGGAAATGGAGTACCGGTCTGCGATGCTCATGGTGTAAACCAGCACCATCATGATGAGCACGTACCACCGTTGCGCCAACGATGGCAGCTTGCCGGCCTCCGCCGCACCAGGAGCGGCAATACGCATATCAGCCGTCTCGGATTTCAAATGTCGATCCCCCCGCAGTCACGAAACCCGAACATACAGGGTTCATGCGCATTAAGCGAAACGTGCGAAGCGAAAATTGGCATGGGTGAATCTGGAAATGGCATAGCGCTGACATAATGAAGGACTAAGCTCCGCAGTCTGGGGTCTGCGGACAAGTATCGCCAATGAACGATTTCGACTACATCATCGTCGGTGCAGGTTCAGCTGGGTGCGTTCTGGCGGACCGCCTGTCACGCAGCGGCCGCCATCGCATACTGATTCTAGAGGCCGGCGGATCCGATGCTCGATTCTGGATCAAGACCCCGGTGGGCTACGGTCGAACCTTCACCGACGAACGCGTGAACTGGAAATACCAGACCCAGTCAGATCCGGGAACGAACGCGCGCACGATGTTCTGGCCGCGCGGCCGCGTGGTCGGCGGCTCGAGTTCCATCAATGCGCTGGTCTACTGCCGTGGTTTGCCGTCGGATTTCAACGACTGGCGTGAATTGGGCAATCCGGGCTGGGGCTGGGACGAGGTATGTCCCTATTTTGAAAGGTCTGAATGTTTCGTCGACGAGCGTGGCAACACGCGCGGCGATGGGCCGCTGTTCATCGCCAATGTCGATTCCCAACTGCATCCCACCTGCGACTATTTTCTTCGCGCCGCCGCCGAGATGGGACTGCCCTCGACCAATGATTTCAACGGACCGCAGCCCGAAGGCGTGGGCTTCTACCGCATCACCACCCACCACGGCCGGCGCTGGTCCGCCGCCGATGCCTTTTTGCGGCCGGCATTGAATCGGCCGAACGTAAAATTGCAGTCCGATTGCTGGGCGAGCCGCATCCGGTTTGAGGGTCGTCGCGCCGTCGGCGTGGAATACGCGCGCGACGGGCAGACGCATTTTGCCGCGGCAGCCGCCGAAGTCATTCTCAGTGCCGGCGCGGTCAACTCACCGCAATTGCTGCAACTGTCCGGCATCGGTCCCGCGGCGACCCTGAGCCGGCACGGAATACCCGTGCTGCTTGACAACGCATCGGTTGGTGGCCACCTGCAGGATCACCTGGCCGTCACGTATTCCTACCGCGCCACCGCGCCGACGCTGAACGACGCACTGTATTCGACGGTTGGAAAACTCAAGGCCGGCATACGCTACCTGCTGACACGACGCGGACCCTTGTCGCTGAGCGTCAATCACTGCGGTGGCTTCGTGCGCGGTGGGGCGGGCAGTCCGCGCGCCGACTTCCAGCTCTATTACAACCCCGTCACCTACGCCGCGGGCGATGCGACTCGCAAGAAGATCAACCCGGATTCGTTCTCCGGGTTCATGCTGTCCTTCCAGCCGACGCGCCCGACCAGCCGCGGGCGCATCGACATCGCCAGCGCCGATTTTCGCGAAGCTCCCGCCATCGCGCCGAACTACCTTTCGACCGACAAGGACCTGCAGGATGTCGTCACCGGCGGACGATTGCTGCAAACCATGGAAAAAACCGCGGCGATGAGCGCGTTTATCAAAGACACCATCGGCGTGAAACTGCAGGGCATGAGCGCCGAGCAACTGATCGCTGATTTTCGCGCGCGCTCGGCGACGGTGTATCACCCAGTAGGCACCTGTCGCATGGGCGGCGATGCGGCGCAATCGGTGGTGGATTCGCAATTGCGCGTGCATGGCCTGCAAGGGCTGCGGGTCGTCGACGCATCGGTGTTTCCGGCGGTCACCTCCGGTAACACCAATGCGCCGACCCTGATGGTGGCGCAGAAGGCCTCAGATTTGATCACGACCGCTTCAACTCACACGGATCGCGAATGAAACTCGACAGCGTCAAGGTATTTGTCGTCGGCAACCCGCCTCCCGGATTCGGCGGACGGTATTTCGTATTCTTGAAGATCAAGACGGCCTGCGGCATCGAAGGCGTGGGCGAGGTGTATGCCGCCACTTTCGGACCCTCAGTCATGTCCAAAATGATCGAAGACGTGTTCGGACGCCGCTTTGCCGGCCGCGATCCTTTTCAGATCGAATCGATGTGGCGCGAGACCTACGGGTCTGGGTTCACCTTGCGGCCCGATGTCTCGCTCATGGGCGTTCTGAGCGGATTGGAAATGGCCTGCTGGGACATCATCGGCAAAGCGGTTGGACAGCCTGTCTACAACCTGATGGGCGGCAAGGTGAATGAGCGATTGCGCACCTACACCTACCTTTACCCGGGTCCGGGCGAAGGCGATGACTTTTATCTGGATGCCGACCGCTCTGCGCGCCGCGCGGCGGAATACGTCAAACAGGGATTCACGGGACTGAAGTTCGACCCGACCGGCGGCTTCTCCGTTTATGATCCGCGCCAGCCCACGCAGGAGCAATTGGAACGCACGACCCGCTTCGTGCGATTGATTCGCGAAGCGGTGGGCATCAAGGCCGATCTATTGTTGGGCACGCATGGGCAGTTCACGACCTCGGGCGCAATTCGACTGGCCAAGTGCCTGGAGCCCTTCGACCCCCTGTGGTTCGAGGAGCCCGTGCCGCCGGAAATGCCCGAGCAGATGGCCATCGTCGCGCGCCAGACGAGCATTCCCATCGCCACCGGCGAGCGCCTCACCACCAAGTACGAATTCGCGCGCGTGCTCGCCGCCGGCGCCGCACACATCCTGCAATTGAATCTCGGTCGTGTCGGCGGCCTGCTCGAGGCCAAGAAGGTGGCCGCGCTGGCCGAAGTGCATTACGCGCAAATCGCGCCCCATCTGTATTGCGGCCCCATCGTCGGCGCCGCCAATATCCAGATCGCCGCCTGCTCGCCGAACTTTTTGATTTTGGAAGGCATTCAGCAATGGGGCGGATTTCACGCCCAGATTCTCAAGACCCCGATTCGCTGGGAGGACGGCTACGTGATTCCGCCCAGCACCCCCGGCCTCGGGGTTGAACTGAACGAAGCAGTGGCGTTGGCGAACCCGTATATGGGCGAGGACAAGCTGCATCTTGAAATGATCGATCGTAATTTGGGTTAGGCGCGGCCGGCTAGGCAGTTGGAGAAACGCGACCGGCAACGGGCAAAGCAACTATGAAATATGGCTTTATCGGTTTGGGGAATCTGGGTCGCCACCTGGCAGCCAACCTCGTTCGACAGGGTTTCGACGTCACGGTCTATGACCTGGATCGCTCCGCGGCCGCCGCGGTGGAAGCGTTGGGAGCACATTGGGCGGCGTCAGTGGCGGAAGTTGCACAAGTGAGCGACGGGCTGATCACCTGCCTGCCATCGCCGGCCGCTTCCCGTGCGGTCATGTCACAGGCGCTGCCGGCCCTTCGGCCAGGCACCACCTGGATCGAGATGAGCACCAATGATTTCGAGGAAATCCAAACGCTTGAAGCGCAGGCCAAGGCTCGATCGATCACCACGTTGGCCTGCCCGGTGACCGGCGGCGTGCACCGTGCCGAGGCCGGCGATATCACCGTTCTGGTGGGCGGACCACAGGCCGCGTTCGAAGCACACAAGCCGGCGCTGCAGGCCATGGGTGGCCGCATCATTCATCTGGGCGGCATCGAACAGACCGCGGTGACCAAGGTGGTCACGAATATGCTGGCGTTCATTCACCTGATCGCGGCCGGCGAAGCGCTGATGTTGTGTGCCAAGGCCGGGGTGGACCTGCGGTCAGCATACGAGGCCATCGCCGCCAGTTCCGGCAATAGCTTTGTGCATGAGACCGAGAGTCAGGTGATCCTGAACGGCAGCTACGACATCCAATTCACCATGGACCTGGCCTGCAAGGACGCCGGGTTTGCCATGGAATTCGGGCGCCGCTTTGGGGTTCCGCTGCGCCTCGCGGGCATGATGGAACAGACCTTCATCGAGGGCCGCGCCCGCTACGGCGGGGAGGCCTGGTCATCCATGATCGTCAAGCTTCTGGAGGACGCCGTCGGCACGCCGTTGCGCGCCCCCGGCTTCCCGGCACGCCTATGAGGCGCCCGCGCAACAAACTGGGGTTTTCGATGAATCTGCAGTGTTACTGCAACATTCCAGTGTATATTCTACTCAAGGGGGTGGCAGCTGTTGCAACGGCGCAGCAACTTTGTGAATAGCACTTTCACCTAGCATTTTCAAAATGATCATTACGGGAAGGGATGAAGCATGAATTCAAATCCGAAACTATCCTATGCGATTGCCGCCATTTTGAGCGGCGCCGCGATGGGTGTCGTTCACGCCGAACCGGCGGCTGATTCTTCCGAGGTCCAAGGCCTTCAGGAAATAACGGTCACCGCACAGCGCCGGTCAGAAAAACTGCAGGACGTGCCCATCACGATCCAGGCTTTGACGGGCGACACGCTCAGCAAGCTCAGCGTTTCCTCATTCGATGATTTAATCAAGTATCTGCCCAACGTGTCTTTGTCGACCAATGGTCCGGGACAAGGCAACATCTTCATGCGCGGTCTTGCGCTGGGATCCGCCGGCACTCAGTCCTCCGGCACGATTGGCGGCTTCCCCAACGTTGCCGTTTACCTCGATGAACAATCGGGACAACTCCCGAACCGCAACCTGGACATCATCGCGGTGGATCTCGAGCGCGTCGAAGTCCTCGAAGGCCCTCAAGGCACATTGTTCGGCGGCGGCGCGCAGGCTGGTGTGTTGCGTTACATCACCAACAAACCCAAGCTCGACAAGTTCGAGGGCAGC